>JAHRYZ010000077.1:2716-16729 GCA_020621905.1 Rhizobium sp. | reverse complement strand
ATACCCTGGGCGGCGGCAGATTCGGCCAGCGCCTCGACGCCGGCGCCGAACCCGGCCCAGTCGGCTTCGGCAAGCTTCGGACGGTCGTTGACGGCCACCGCGTCATTGCCGTGAATGGCGTTGGAGGTTTCGCAAACGATGATCACCTTCGAGCCCATGGCCTTCAGCAGATCGAGCGCCGGCTGCATCGCCGCCTTTTCTTCCTCGATCGTGTGGGTGAGCAGGTTCAGCGAATGCCAGCCGGAGACGTAGCGCAGGCCGCGCGGTTCGAGCACGGCCTTGAGGCCGGCCGGTCTCGGAACTTGTCCCTTCTCGATGCCGTCGGCCATCTTGTTTCGTCGAGCACTGCTCAAGGCTGATATGGGCGCCAAGCGGCGTCGTCGTCGTCGGCGAACAATCGGATTGGTACGGGAGATCATGCTTAGCGTCTTTCCTTGAGAGCCGCCTCGTAGCGGACACGGGCTTGATTGACTTCGGCGCGGGGCGAGACTTCCGGAACCGCGACGTCCCAGAAATGCCCGCCGGCCGCCGGCGTCGGATAGGGGTCGGTATCGATGACGATCACCGTGGTGACGGTCGCGTCGCGTGCGGCGGCAAGCGCCTCTTCCAGCTCGGCGATCGAGGAGACCTTGCGGGCGCTTGCCCCCATGGAGGCGGCATGCGCGGCAAAATCGATGGCCATCGGATGCACATTGGTATGGGCGTAGAGATTGTTGAACTCGGCCCCGCCGGTGCCTATCTGCAGCCGGTTGATGCAGCCGTAGCCGCGGTTGTCGGTGATCACGACCGTGATCTTGAGACCCATGGCGACGGAAGTCGCGAGCTCCGAATTCATCATCATGTAGGAGCCGTCGCCGACCATGACGATGACGTCGCGGTCCGGTTCGGCCATCTTGATGCCGAGCCCCCCGGCCACTTCGTAGCCCATGCACGAGAAGCCGTATTCCATGTGGTAGGAGAGCGGCAGCTTCGCCTTCCACAGCTGGTGCAACTCGCCCGGCATGGTGCCGGCCGCGCACATGACGACCGTGTTGTCGCGCGACTGGCGCTGCACGGCGCCGATCACCTGCATGTCGGTCGGCAACTGATTGCCATCCTTCGGCGGCGCGGTCACGGCATCGGCCTTGGCGAACCAGCCGGCCTTGATGGCGGAATCCGGCGGCGTGAAGCGATGGTCGCCGAGCGCGGCCGACAGTCTTTCAAGGCCGATCTTCGCGTCCGACGTCAGGGGGATCGCGTCGTGCTTGGTGCTGTCATAGGCCTGGACGTTGAGCGCCAGGATGCGGCGCTCCGGATTCTTGAACAGCCCCCAGGAGCCGGTGGTGAAATCCTGGAAGCGCGTGCCAACGCCGAACACCAGATCTGCCTTCTCGGCGAGGACGTTGGCGCATTCGGCGCCGGTGACGCCGACCGGGCCGAAATTGCGATCGTGGTCCCAGGCGAGCGCCGACTTGCCGGCCTGGGTTTCGACGACCGGGATGCCGTGTTTCTCGACGAAGGCCTTGAGCGTGTCCGTGGCGCCGGAAAAATGCACGCCGCCGCCGGCGACGATGACCGGGCTCTTCGCCGCCTTCAGGACTGCGACCGCCGCCTCGAATTCCTGCGCATCGGGCTCCGGCCGGCGCTGGCGCCAAACCTTCGGCTCGAAGAAGCTCTCGGGGTAGTCGTATGCCTCGGCCTGCACGTCCTGGCAGAAGGACAGCGTCACCGGCCCGCAATCCGCCGGATCCGTCATGGTGCGCAGGGCGCGCGGCAGGGCCGTCAGAAGCTGTTCGGGCCGCATGATGCGGTCGAAATAGCGGGAAACCGGCTTGAAGCAGTCATTGACCGTCATCGTGCCGTCGCCGAAATCCTCCAGCTGCTGCAGCACCGGATCGGGCCCGCGATTGGCGAAGACGTCGCCCGGAATGAAGAGCACCGGCAGGCGGTTGACATGGGCCAGCGCCGCCGCCGTCACCATGTTGGCCGCACCCGGACCGATCGAAGACGTCACGGCCATGGCGCGCCGCCGGCGCAGCTGCTTGGAATAAGCGATCGCCGCATGGGCCATCGACTGCTCGTTCTGGCCGCGCAGCGTCTGCAGCCGATCCCGCACGCCGTAAAGCGCCTCGCCGATACCCGCCACATTGCCGTGGCCGAAGATTGCCCAGACACCGGCGATATAAGGAACGCCGTCCTCGTTCAGCTGGTTGGCGAGATAGCGCATCATCGCCTGCGCCGCCGTCAGTCTCACCGTATTCATGCCTTTTCTCCCAGTGCGCCTGATCCTTGCCGGGCCTTGTCCCAGACGGAACAGAGGCTGCGGTAACGCTGCGCCATTTCCTCCACGGCCTGCCGGTCGCTGATCGTGCCGGACAGCCATTTGCGTGCCGCCTCGCCGAAGATCGTCCGGCCGACGGCAAAACCCTTCACCAGCGCGAAGCGGGCGGCCAGCGCGAAGCTCTCCTCCAGCTCGGCCTGCGGCGCATCGAGCCCGAGCACGACGATGCCCCGGGTATAGGGATCGTGGCGCTCGACGGCGGCGCAGGCATTGGCCCACGAAGCTTCGGTACGCATCGGCTCCAGCTTCCACCAGTCGGGATAGACGCCGATCTCGTAGAAGCGGTCGATGATCCGGGCAACCGTGTCGTCATCGGTCGGGCCGACCTTGGACGGGATCACCTCCAGCAGCATTTCCAGCCGGTTGCGGCGGGCGGCAGCAAACAGCCGCAGCACGGTCGCCTCCTGCTCGGCGCGCATCTCGGCGGTATCGTCCGGATGGTAGAAGCACAGAACCTTGACGACGTCTTCGAGCGGCCATTCGACGAGCCCGCCGAAGTCGGGACCGATCTCGGGCTCCAGCGCCAGCGGACGCGAACCCGGCCACTCCACCGGTCGGCCGATCCACAGGCCCGAACCGCTCGCCGCATAGAGCGCATCGCGGCCGAGCCGGCTGTCGCACAGGATGCCGTAACCGGACGCGCCATCGGCAACGTCGAGAACAGCATCAAGGCAGAGCCTCTTGAAAGCGCCGATCCGCTCGCGGGCGACACCCGCCTCGTCGGCCATGGCCTCCAGCTGCATGCGGTGGTCGAAGGCGAAGACGCGCATCTTAGACCAGTCGCCCTTGCGATTGGTCGACCAGTGCACCTGCTCCAGCGCCTCGTCCTTGCGCAGCGCCTTGTTGCGGATGCCGGCCTTGAAGAAATATTGCAGCTCTTCCCAGCTCGGATAGGCCGGTGTGCAGCCATGGCGCGAAACGGCGAAGGCGCCGCAGGCATTGGCGAATTTGAGGCTGGTCGGCCAGTCCTCGCCGGTGAGCCACCCCTTCAGCAGTCCGGACATGAAGCCGTCGCCGGCGCCGAGCACGTTGAACACCTCGATCGGGAAGCCCTGCCCCGCCTGGCCCTCGTCGAGACTGTCGGGGATCGCGCCTTCGAACACCACCGCCCCCATGGCGCCGCGCTTGCAGACCAGTGCGGCATCGGAGACGCGGCGCACGGCCTTCAGCGCCTCGACCGTATCGGTCGTGCCGCCGGCGATATGGAATTCCTCTTCCGTGCCGACGATCAGGTCGAACAGGTGCAGCGTCGCCTGCAGCTTGGCGGTGACGGCCCTCGATTCGATATAGCGGCTCTCGCCCGCGCCATGGCCGGCGAGCCCCCAGAGATTGGGGCGGTAATCGATGTCGAGCGCGGTCCTGGCGCCACCTTCGCGGGCGATCTTCAGCGCCTTCAGCACCGCGGCCTCGGTGCGCGGATGGGACAGATGGGTGCCGGTCGCCAGCACGCAGCGCGCCGCGCCGATGAAGTCGGGATCGACATCCTCTTCGCAGAGCGCCATGTCGGCGCAGTTCTCACGGTAAAAGATCAGCGGAAACTGGTGCTCGTCGCGGATGCCGAGGAGAACGAGCGCCGTCAGCCGCTCCGGATCGGTCTTGACGCCGCGAACGTCGACCCCCTCGCGCACCAGCTGCTCGCGGATGAAGCGGCCCATGTGCTCGTCGCCCACCCGGGTGAGCACGGCCGACTTCAGGCCGAGCCGGGCGGTGCCGGCCGCAATATTGGTGGGGGAGCCGCCGATATACTTGTTGAAGGAGGCCATGTCCTCAAGCCGGCCGCCGACCTGTGCGCCATAGAGGTCGACCGAAGACCGGCCGATCGTGATCAGATCGAGTTGTGCCAAGCGAACCTCCCTGTCGGCGACGCGGTCGCTTGCCCCGCCGTCCGTCCTTTCAGGCAACCGCGCGGCGGCGGCCTCCCATCTCCTCTAAGAATGGACTATAAATTCTATTTTTTGAACTTTCAATACAAATATTCAATCATCCTGCCGTGCCGTGCCCACTGCGACGGATAGCGTGATCGCCAGACAGAGCGTCGCCGACAACGAACGGAAGGCGCCGAAATCGACCTCCGATACGGAAAGCGTGATCGCATCGAACCGCCGCAGCGGGCTGACGATCGTGTCGGTGACGGCGACCACCGGAATGCCGCGGGCGGCGACCGATTCCACCAGATCGATGGTCTCTGTCGAATAGGGCGAGAAGGTGATGGCCAGCAGCACATCGCCCGGCCGGATGGCGTGATGGTTCTCCAGCTTGCCGACCGCGCTGTGCAGCATGGCCGGAACCTTCATCTTTTCCAGCGCATAGGCCATGTAGCTGGCAACCGGGAAGGAACGCCGAAGACCGATGATGTGGATCATTTTTGCCTTGGCGAGTGTCTCGACCGCCCGCTCCAGCATCTCCGGTTCGACCGTTTTCAGCAGTCCTTCCAGGGAGGTACGGCCAGCCTCGACGAATTCCGCCAGCAGGGCCGTCGGGCTGCCCTCGGCCTTTTCCCGCAGATGTTGCAGGCGCGTCGTATAGTCCGGCCAGCCGCCGACGAAGGAATCGCGAAACAGCTTCTGCATTTCGGAGAAGCCCGAGAAACCGAGGATCTGGCAGAAGCGCATGAAAGCGGATGGCTGGACCCCCGCTCCTTCCGCCATTTCCGCCACGGTCGAGACCGCGATGCGATCCTTGTTGGCCGCGACATAGTCGGCGCACTGGCGAAGCCGCTTCGGCAGGCTTTCGGAGACCTCCAGCAAGCGCTCCTCGAATGCCTTGATGCTGGTTGGCCCGCCGGTATCCGTCATGTCCGTCCTTTCCGCAATGTCGCTTGACACAAACGATATCGCAATCTAGCAAAATAGAATGTATATTCCAAACGGAGATTTGGAACGTCCAATCGGGAGGCAGACCCCGCTCGTATTTTACGTTTCTCGGCGAAGAGCGACGACCGGGCGCGGCGGAATGCCAGAATATGTGTCTAGGGCGCTTGGGGCCGGTTCGGCAAGGCGACCAAGGGAGGAGAAAACCATGGTAACGAAACTGGCCCTTTTGGGCGCCGGACGGATCGGCAAGGTACACGCACGCGCCATCGCCGAAGACAAACGGGCAAAACTGGTGGCTGTGGCTGACGCCTTTCCTGAGGCGGCGAACGCGATCGCGGCGGCTTCCAGCGCCGCGGTAAAGACGATCGACGAGATCGAGGCCGACAAGGACATCGACGCCGTCATCATCTGCACGCCGACCAACACCCATGCCGACCTGATCGAGCGTTTTGCCAAGGCCGGCAAGGCGATCTTCTGCGAAAAGCCAATCGACCTCGACGTCAACCGCGCCCGCGCCTGCCTGGAAACGGTGCGCAAGGTCGGCGGCAAGGTCATGCTCGGCTTCAACCGCCGCTTCGATCCGCATTTCCAGGCCGTGCGCAAGGAGATCGACAAAGGCTCGATCGGCAAGGTCGAGATGGTGACGATCACCAGCCGCGACCCGGGCGCTCCGCCGGCCGACTATATCAAGGTGTCCGGCGGCATCTTCCGCGACATGACGATCCACGACTTCGACATGGCCCGCTATCTGCTCGGCGAGGAAATCGACACGGTGATGGCCTCGGCTTCGGTTCTGGTCGACCCCAAGATCGGCGAACTCGGCGACTACGACTCGGCGAGCCTGATCCTGACGACCAAGAGCGGCCGCCAGGCGATGATCTCCAACTCGCGCCGTGCCTCCTATGGCTACGATCAGCGCATCGAGGTGCATGGTTCGCTGGGCGCCGTCTCCGCGGAAAACCAGCGGCCGGTGTCCATCGAGATCGCCACCAAGGACGGCTATACCCGCCCGCCGCTGCACGATTTCTTCATGACCCGCTACACCGCGGCCTATGCCGCCGAAATCTCGGCCTTCATCGACAGCCTGGAAAAGGGCACGCCGCTGTCGCCTTCGGCCGAGGACGGCCTGATCGCGCTGGCGCTGGCCGATGCGGCGATCAAGTCCGTGGAACAGAAAGCGGCCGTCAAGGTCGCCTACTGAGCCTTCGCACCGGCCGTTGAGGCTTCGCCTCCTCCTCATCCGGCGCCACGCGCCACCTTCTCCCCGACGGGGAGAAGGTGTTCGGGCCGCCTACACGGCCAGTTCCCGCCGCTCGCGCTCGGTTATCAGGGCAAGGTCGAGGATCTTCTGCAGGTTGGCGGCGTGGCGGAAGCTCGGTTCCTGCATGTGGCCATCCCGGATCGCAGCAACGAACTTCTGGTAGTTGGTTTCGACCGGATCAACCTCGATCTCCTTCCATATCGCCGTCTCCACGTCCTCCTTGAGGCAGGCGCGCAGAACCGAACGGTCCGGACGGTGGATCACCTCGAGCGCGCCCTTGTCGCCATGGACGCGCAGCCTCAACTCGTTCAGGTGACCCGTCGCCCAGCGGCTCGCATGGACAACTCCCATCGCGCCGTTAGTGAATTCGGCGGTCATCGTGAAGCTGTCGTTTGCGTCGAGATCGTATTCGCCGATCCTGTTGCCGGGCGCCTTCTCGAAGGTCTTCAGCCGCGCGAAGATGTGGTCGATATCGGTCGCCGCGCCGAAGCCGGCAAAGTCGAGGATGTGGATGCCGACGTCGCCAAGCACACCGTTCGAGCCGTGCTTGGTCGACAGCCGCCAGAGCCACTGGCTCTCGGTCGCCCAGTCGCCCCAGGCCTTGGACACCAGCCAGCTCTGCAGGTAGGAGGCCTCGATGTGGCGGACACGGCCGATCTCGCCGTCGACCACCATCTGCCGCGCCTTCTGCACCTGCGCCACGTTGCGGTAGGTGAGGTTGACCATGTTGACGAGGCCGGACGCTTCCGCCGCCGTCGCCATCTCGTCGGTCTTGGCATAGGTTTCGGCGAGCGGCTTCTCACACATCACATGCTTGCCGGAGGCGAGCAGCGCAAGCGTCGTCGCATGGTGGATGCGATCGGGCGTGACATTGGTCACGGCATCGAACTGGCCCCAGGCGATCGCCTCGTCGAGCGAGGTGAATGTATGGGCGATGTCGTGGCGGGCGGCGAAAGCGCGGACCTTGGCCAGGTCGACATCGACCGCCGCCACCAGTTGCACGTCCGCAATCGTGGCGAAATTCATGGCATGGGTGTTGGCCATGCCCCCGGTCCCGAGGATCAGGAGACGAATGGGAGATGCACTCATTTGTAGCCTTCCTCGCCGGCCTGGTGCAGACGCGGTCCGCGCTCGGTGATCGGCTCAAGCGCCTGTTCGACCGGAACATTCGGCGCTTCATGCACGGCAGAATAGCGCGGCATCGGATTGTAGGCCCACTTCACGCCGTTGCGGATGACCTGCTGGACATTCGCATCGTGATAGGTGGGATAGGTCTCGTGGCCCGGGCGGAAGTAGAAGATGTTGCCCGCACCGCGGCGCCAGGTGAGACCCGAGCGGAAAATCTCGCCGCCGGCGAACCAGGAGATGAACACCGTCTCCAGCGGCTCGGGCACCGAGAAGAACTCGCCATACATCTCTTCGTTTTCAAGCACGAAGTTTTCCGGAATGCCGGCTGCGATCGGATGGCCGGGATTGACCGTCCAGATCCGTTCGCGCTCGCCCGCCTCGCGCCATTTCAAAGCGCAGGGCGTGCCCATCAACCGCTTGAAGGGCTTGGCGAAATGGCCGGAATGCAAGACGATCAGGCCCATGCCTTCCCAGACGCGCTTGGCGACGCGCTCGACGATCTCGTCGGAGACTTCGCCATGCGCCTTGTGGCCCCACCAGACGAGCACGTCGGTCTCGGCCAGCCGATCGACGGAGAGCCCGTGCTCCGGCTCCTGCAGCGTCGCGGTCGTCGCCTCGATTTGCGGATCCGTGCTCAGCGCAGCAGCGATCGTCGCATGCATGCCGTCGGGATAGATCCCACGGACGATGGCGTTTTCGCGCTCATGAATGTTCTCACCCCAGACAACCGTTCTGATCGTCACCTGTATTCTCCTTGGTTTCGGCTCCCCGCCATGGGAAGCCACATTTCGTTAGCGGCGCTCAAGCAGCGCCTTTCAACAGGCCGCGGCCGATGGCGCGGCCATCGCGGTCGAAACGGTGTAGTTCATGGTCGAGCGGTGACACTCCGACCATCTCGCCGGGACGGAGGGTCGCGGTGCCCTCCTGCCGTACGACGAGCGGCTCGGCGCTGCCGATATCGACATAGACGTAGCTGTCCGAGCCCAGCATCTCGGAATGCACGACAGAGCCCTGCCAGCGCCCCTCTGCCTCGATGGTCAGGTGCTCCGCACGGATGCCGATCGTATGGACACCATGCGGTTCGGATAGGCGGCCCTCGAGAAAATTCATCTTCGGCGATCCGATGAAGCCGGCGACGAAGAGCGAATTCGGGCTCTCATAAAGTTCGAGCGGGGTTCCGATCTGCTCCACAACGCCGTCGCGTAACACACAGATGCGGTCTGCGAGCGTCATGGCTTCGACCTGGTCATGCGTCACATAGATCATCGTCGTGTTGTGCATGCTGCGGTGCAGCTTGGCGATTTCGAGGCGCGTCGCCACGCGCAGTGCGGCATCGAGATTGGAGAGCGGTTCATCGAACAGAAACACGCGAGGGTCTCGAACGATCGCCCGGCCGATCGCCACACGCTGCCGCTGACCGCCGGAAAGCTGCCGCGGCAAGCGTTCGAGATAGGGCGTGAGCTGCAACATGTCGGCCGCCTCCCGCACCCGTCGATCGCGCTCCGCCTTGTCCTGACCGGCAAGTTTCATGCCGAAGGCCATGTTGTCGAACACGGTCATGTGCGGATAGAGCGCATAGGACTGGAAGACCATGGCGATGCCCCGCTTGGCTGGGGCAAGCTGGTTCATCACCTGGCCGTCGAAGGCGAGCGTGCCTTGGCTGATGTCTTCGAGCCCGGCGATCAGGCGCAGCAGCGTGGACTTGCCGCAGCCGGACGGACCGACAAAGACCATGAATTCGCCGGAGCGGATTTCCATGTCGACACCCTTGATGACCTCGAGGGCACCGAAGGATTTGCGAACATCGGTGAGCTGGATATGGGCCATGGGTTTTCCTCCTATCCCTTGACGCCGCCGGCAGTGAGGCCGGAGATGATCCTCCGCTGGAAGATCAGCACGAGCACGACCAGCGGAACGGTGACGATGACCGAGGCGGCCATGATGCTGCCCCAGGGGATTTCGAACTGGCTGTCGCCGGAGAGCAGCGCGATGGCGACCGGCACCGTCCGCTGGCTGTTTGACGACGTGAAGGTCAGGGCGAACAGGAACTCGTTCCACGCCGCGATGAAGGCGAGCAGTCCCGTGGTGACGAGCGCGGGCCACATCAGTGGCATGAACACCTGTGTCACAATCACGAAGGAAGACGCTCCGTCGACGATCGCCGCCTCCTCGATCTCGACAGGCAGATCCCGCATGAAGGTGGTCAGCACCCAGACGGTGAACGGCAGAGTGAAGATCGTAGGGAAGACACGCGAACGCGGTTGAAGATCCCCAGAGCGGACGAGCCTGATTGCGCTGGGAGAACGGCGATCTGCGGAAACATCAAGCTGAGGATGGTGGAAGCAGGAGCCCCCGCCCCGAACGGCACGCGCTGAGCATAGGATGCGGTACGGCCAGAAGCAGCGAGATCGCACGACGATGCTGGCAATCATGACCGATCTGCCGAGATTAGCAGAAAGCCGCCGCGCGACAGTAATCCGTACCGAGGGTCACCACTTTCGGCCAGTAGCTGATATCGAACAGCGAGCTGCCAGGCTTCAGACTGGTGATGATGGCGTAGTAGAACGGGAAGACCGCGATCACCACGATCACGGCGACCAGCGCATAGAAGAGACCTTGTTTGAAGATCGTCGGCATCAGCGGTCACCTCCCGAAAGGTTCACCCGTCCGAAGACGATGTAGAGCACCGTGATCGAGGCGATGATCAGGAAGAGCATGGTGGACGCCGCCGCCCCATAGGCGAACTTGTCGAACTCGAACAGGTTCTCGCGGGCCATGACAGACATGGTCTTGGTCTGCGAATTGTTCGGCGTCAGCACGTAGATGAGATCGAAGATGCGCAGCGCATCGAGCATGCGGAAGATGACCGCGACCATCAGCGCCGGCCGGATCAGCGGCAGCGTGATGCGCCAGAACACCTTTGTCGGGTGAACGCCATCGATCTTGGCTGCCTCATAGATGTCCTGAGGAACCATCTGCAGACCGGCGAGAACGAGCAGTGCCATGAACGGCGTCGTCTTCCAGACGTCGACGATCAACACAGCAACCATCGCCGTATCGGGATTGGCCGTCCAGGCGATCTTCTCGCTGATCAGCCCGAGATTGAGGAAGATGTCGTTCAGGATGCCGAACTGGTCGTTGAGCATCCAGGCCCACATCTTCGCCGAGACGATCGTCGGGATCGCCCAGGGGATGAGGATCGCGGCCCGGACGAGACCCCGACCGCGAAAATTGGCGTTCAGCACCAGCGCGACGACGAGGCCGAGCACCGTCTCGATCGAGACCGAGAGCAGCGTGAAGCGCAACGTGTTCCACACGGCACCCCACCAGGCGGGATCCACCAGCAGCCCGCGCCAGACGGTACGGCCGCTCTGCAGGGTGATCCAGGTGAGGTAGTTGGAGAAGCCGATGAATTCGGCGCCTTCGAGATTGTTCAGCGTCGCATTGGTGAAGCTGAAATAGATCGTCCGGACCAGTGGCCATCCGGCCACCATGGCAAGGACGAGAAGTGTCGGCGCGAGAAAGATCCAGGCGGAGCGGGTTCGCTGTGCGCTGAGATCGGATCCCGCAGCCGCCCTAGTTGGGGGCGGCCGGACGGTACTCTGCATGCTGATGTCGGTCATGGGCGTTCCTCCCTGCAGGTGGCGGAAAGCCGGGCGGCGTCGCCGCCGCTCGGCACCAGTATCACCAGCCGTTGCCCATGAGTTCGTTGAGCTCGATTTCGAGCAGTTCAAGGTTCTCGGCCGCCGTGCCGGAGCCCGACAGCGTGTTGTGGACCGCACCCCAGAAGCGCGAGGAAACCTCGTTGTACTTGACCTTGGTGGTTGCCGACGGACGCGGAACGGCATCCTGGAAGATCGGCTTCCACTGCGGCATGAAGGGCTGAGCCTTGGCGACATCGGGATCGTCATAGAGCGCCTGAAGCGTCGGCAGCTGCGACAGTTCGATTGCACGGCGCTTCTGCGCCTCCGCTGAAGTCAGGAACTTCACGAGCTCGATCGAAGCCTCCTGCTCGTCGGAATACTTGGAGACCGCAAGGTTCCAGCCACCGAGCGTCGAGGACGGCTTGTCGCCGGCAGCCGCGACCGGCAGCGTCGTGACGTCGAACTTGCCCTTCACAGCGCTGTCTTCGCCATTGCCAAGCGCATAGGCATAGGGCCAGTTGCGCATGAAGACGGCGTTGCCGGTCTGCCATACACCGCGCGACTCCTCCTCCTGGTAGGCGAGCACGCCCGGAGGCGAGATGCTGCCGATCCAGGATTTCGCCTGTTCGAGGGCGGCGACCGACTTCTCGTTGTTGACCGAAATGGTGCCGTCGGCCTCGACGATCTGACCACCGCCGGAGGACTTGATCCATTCCAGCGCGTTGCAGGTCAGCCCTTCATAGGCATTGGCCTGGAACACGAGACCCCAGAGGTCCTTCTGTCCGGCCTCACGCTCCTTGTCCTGGATTTCCTTGGCCACTGCCGCCATGTCGGCCCAGGTCTTGGGCAGTTCCTTGCCGTGCTTTTCCAGGAGATCCTTGCGATAGAAGAGCGCTGGCGCATCGGTGAACATCGGCATGGCGACCAGCCGGCCGTCAACCGTCTGGGACTCGATGATCGACGGGAAGAACTGGTGGACGACATCGCTCGCCGCATCCTTCAGATCGATAAACTGGTCGGCAAGCTGCGGCGCCCAGACCACGTCCGTCTGGTAGACGTCGACACCGGTATTCCCTGCCGCAAGCCACAGGCGATACTGGGCGAACTGCTCGGAGCTCGACGGCGGCATGGTGACCAGCGACACCTTGTGACCCGTCTTCTGCTCGAATTCGGCAAACATCTTGCGCAGGAAATCAAGGTTCTTGCCGGTCGAGTTGACCGCAACGGCAATCTCCTCGGCCTGTGCCGTTCCGCACAGTGCGGTGGCTGCAATGAAGGCGGCAGTCAAAAGCTTCTTCATGGACATCTCCTCCCAAAAAACAACCAATCCGTTTGCTCTCCCAATCAATTTGAAAACGGTTTGGCTACGGAAAACTGGCAAAGAATCCAGAAGCTGTCAAACGTGATTCCGACAAAAGCCGGATCTTGCAATCATCCTATTGAAATATATAAGTTCATATCCAGGATGACGATGTGGACAATCAGCGAAGACACGCATCACTCCCTCGATATCGGACAATCGTCATACGTGAATTTTGTAATCGCTTTGGTGAATGGACGGAGAATCTTGCCAGATCATGCCCGCGCATGGGATAAGCACGTGCGGGTTGACGCGGGCGACAGAGACCGGTGCGGCCGGCGGGGGATGGCGCACTCGAAATGAAGCTCAAGGAATTTGCTCAGCAGATCGGATTGTCGCCGACAACGGTGAGCCGCGCCTTGAGTGGCTATCCGGAGGTGAACGAGGCCACGCGGGCCCGGGTGATGGCAGAGGCCGCCCGCTTGGGCTACCGGCCGAACATCAATGCCGTGCGTCTTGCGACCGGCCGGGCGGGTGCCATCGGCGTTGTCATGACCAAGGCCGGCGATTACCAGTTTTCCGAATTCATGAGCGGTATGGCCGACCGGCTGAGCGGTGAAGAGATCGACATTCTCATCACCCCGATGGCCGAGCACGACACCGGCGATGAGTTACAGCTCTACCGGCGTCTGGCAGAAAGCCGCCGCGTCGATGCCGTCGTCATCCACTCGCCGCGACCGAAGGATCCCCGCATCGCGCTCCTGCACCAGCTGAAACTCCCCTTCATCGTGCATGGCCGCTCTGCCACCGACGTGCCCCATGCCTGGCTCGATATCGACAATGAAGGCGCCATCCGGCGCAGCACCGAACACCTGCTCGATCTCGGCCATCGCCGGATTGCCCTGCTTAACGGCCGGGAGGGTCTGACCTTCACCCTGCATCGCCTCGCCGGCTACAAGGCCGCACTTGCGGAACGCGGCATCGAATTCGACCCGAAACTCGTGACCCATGGCAATTTCACCGACGAGATCGGTTTCCGCTTTGCCCGCTCGGCACTCGAACAGCGCCCCCGCCCGACCGCTTTCGTCGCCGGCTCGATGATGACGGCACTCGGTGTCTATCGTGCCGCTCGTTCGCGCAATCTCGTCATCGGCCAGGACATATCCGTTATCGCCCATGACGACGTGTTCCCCTATCTGACGGCGGAAAACATGGCCCCGTCCCTGTCGACGACCCGTTCCTCGATCCGCGCCGCGGGCACCCGTATCGCAGACCTGCTGCTCCAGATGCTGGGTGGACGCGAGGCGACCGACGTGAAGGAACTCTGGCCGGTCGAACTGATCCTCAGGGAGACGAGCCGACCAGCGCCGAAAGAGGCGCTGGAATGACGGACGCTCGACCAAGCCGGATCGTCGTCATCGGCCACATCAATCATGACCGCATCTGGCGCCTCAACGAACCGCTGCGCGCCGGCGCACGAATCACCTGGTCGGAACGCCGGATCCGCCTCGGCGGCGGGGGCTACTACACCGCGCGCCGGCTGATGG
>JAHRYZ010000077.1:0-2706 GCA_020621905.1 Rhizobium sp. | reverse complement strand
ATCTCGGCCGCCCGGTGCGACTCGTGTCGACGCTGTGCAACGACAGCCACGGCCGCTGGGCCTTCGATGTGCTGAGCGCCCGGCACTACGACCTCTCGCATGTCGGCATGTCGGACGCAGAAACGGACTGTGCCGACATCCTTCTCGAACCGGGCGGGGAACGGACGATCCTGTCGGGCGAAAAGCGGATCAGCCGCAGCTTTTTCGTGCCCGCACCAATCGACGGCAAGGCCTTCTACGTCAACGGTGCCCGTCTCTGCGACAACATCGTCCGCTCGCTGGAGGCCGCCCCTCTGGTGGTCTCACAATTTCCCCTGGGTACGCCCACCCCTCGCCCGGCCGATTTCATGGTCGGCTCGAAGGCCGACTTTCCGGGTCGCAGCCTCGAAGAAATATGGCAGACGGCCCTCACAATCTGCGGCGACCGCCTCCGGCATCTCGTCCTGACCGACGGGCCGCGCGAGACCACCGTTTTCGACGGCAGGGAACGCCGGGATGTGCGTGTCGCTCGCCCGGTTTCGACCAGCGACACGACCGGCGCCGGCGACAGCTTCAGCGCCGCCCTGCTTCATGCCCTGATCGGCGGCGAGAGCCTGATGCAGGCGGCGGAATGGGCAAGCGAAGCGACCGCGTCATGGCTGAAGGCACGCGACGCCGCGGCACGGCCGGACTGGTCCGACGAACCCGAGGGTCTCGTCGACTAGCGGCTCAGACCAAGGTGCCAACTTGCCGGCCGACCATCACAATCAATTGAAATGGTCGGCGAAGCGGCGCGGAACTTTTGCCCTGCCCAAGTGTTCGGGTCGGCGCAATGGAGAATGCCATGAACGACAGCCATCCCACCTGGCCGGATCCGGTCGAGATCAGACTGCAGTCCGGCCTCAACAGAACCTTTCGCGAAGCCTTCGACGCCCTTTATTTCCTCGAAGAGGAATGGCCGACCCGGCACGGCGTCGCCTATGACCGCGCCCGGCGATGGTGCCGGCTGGCGATCGAAACCGACCAGGCGGCGGACGTCGCCCGCAAGGCTTTCATCGCCGCCGCCCGACAGGCCGGCATGCTGGCCGCGGAAAGTCCCAAAGACGCGGACCCGGTTCCGACACGCACGGCCGTCGCCTGAGACCTGACCGGCACGGGCGACGCAGTCTGCAGTCACCGGAAGGGGAGAAGAACGGGGGCGGGCTTGCCTCCGCTCCCCGCCCCGCCTACGGTTTTCGCCGGTCGGCGCAGGTGCCGCCAGAAAAGGCGAAGGCGGCAGAGACTGACATGCAGATCCGGGCGCTGATCTATTTCGACGAATTGGTGCGCGCCCGCTCGATCCGCGCAGCGGCCGACAAGCTCAACATCCAGCCGACCGCCCTCGCCCGCCAGATCGACCAGCTCGAGCATTATTTCGGCACGGCGCTCGTCGAACGCTCCAGCCGAGGCGTGCGGCTGACATCGGCCGGCGAACTGCTCGCCGCCCGCGCCGGCAAGACGCTGCGGGAACTGGATCACGTGCGCCAGTTGATCGACGATCTCGAAGGATTGAAGCGCGGCCATGTCGCCATCTTCGCCAGCGGCGCGACGGTGGCCAACCTCTTGGCGCCGGCGCTCGCCGATTTCAGCCTCAAGTTTCCGAACATCCGCTTTTCCGTCACCATCGCCTCGGCCCGTGCCGCGGTCGAGGCCGTCGCCAATGCCGAGGCCGATATCGCCGTCACCCTGTTTTCCAAGCCGGAGCCGGGCACCAAGGTGCGGTTGCGCTCGGAGATCGTCTACGACGTCATCGCCGCCGCCGATCATCCCGCGGCAGCCCATTCGCAACTGACCGTGAGCGCGCTTGCCCGCTATCCGCTGGCCGTTCCCGACCAGTCCTTCGGCGCGCGGCTCGCCTTCGACGCGCTGTTCAAGCAGGCCGGACTGACGCTCGATCCGGTCTTCGTCACCAGTTCACTGGAAATGCAGAAGGAACTCGTGTTGCGGGGGGCGGCCGTCACGCTGCTGCCGGCGCTGACCGTCCTGCGCGAATGCCGGGCCGGCCAGCTGGTGGCGATCCCGATTGCCGGGGGCAAGGGCATTCGCACGCCGATCGACCTCTGTATCGCAGCCGACCGGCAATTGTCCTTTGCCGCGACAAAGCTGCTCGACGCCATCGACCGGTTCATGCGCGACACCATGCCGAGACTGCCGGGTAGGGGAGTGTAGCGATTTTCGATGCACCGAGAACACAAAAAACCGCATTGTGTGCGCGCCGGCAAGATGCCAGTATTTTTTGCAGTGCGCCATGGCTGACACGCCGGAACGGAAAGAGCGCCAGGAACAGGGGAATTTCATGACCGATGCTTTGCCTGCCGCCAAGTCCGGGGCTTTTCGCAGCTTCGCCTTCAGCCTGGCCGCCACCGTGGCTGTCATCCTCTCCGGCCCGGCTCTGGCTGCCCAGAAGGACCTGACCCTCGGCATGACCATCGAGCCGACCGGGCTCGACCCGACGATCGCCGCGCCCGTGGCCATCGGCCAGGTGACCTGGCAGAACGTGTTCGAAGGTCTGGTGACGATCGACCGCGACGGCAAGATCAAGCCGCAGCTGGCGAAAACCTGGGAGATTTCCGGGGACGGCCTGACCTATACCTTCAAGCTCGAGGACGGCGTGAAGTTCCATGACGGCGAGGCCTTCGATTCGGCCGTGGCCAAGGCCTCGCTGGAGCGTGCCCGCGGCGCCGACAG
>JAHRYZ010000076.1 GCA_020621905.1 Rhizobium sp. | reverse complement strand
CGGTCGAAGAGACCTCTGCCGCACTCGACCAGATCACGGCAACCGTCCGCAGCGCCTCCGCCAAGGCCGACGAGGCCGCCACCCTGACGAAGTCGACACGCCAGAGCACGGAAACCTCGGGCCATGTCGTCTCGCAGGCGATCGATGCCATGGGCCGGATCGAAGCCGCGTCGGCGGAGATCTCGAAGATCATCAACGTCATCGACGAAATCGCCTTCCAGACCAACCTCCTGGCGCTCAACGCCGGTGTCGAGGCGGCCCGTGCCGGTGAAGCCGGCAAGGGCTTTGCCGTCGTCGCCCAGGAAGTCAGGGAGTTGGCCCAGCGCTCGGCCAATGCGGCAAAGGACATCAAGGCGCTGATCACCAAGTCGGGCGACGAGGTCGCCGGCGGCGTGTCGCTGGTGCGCAAGACCGGCACTGCGCTTGGCGACATCGCCCAGCAGGTGGCGCAGATCAACGACTACATCGCGGCGATCGCCACGGCGGCGCGCGAACAGTCGGTCGGGCTGCAGGAAATCAACACCTCGATGAACCAGATGGACCAGTTCACCCAGAAGAACGCGGCGATGGTCGAGGAAACCACCGCCGTGACCCATCGCCTCGCCGACAGCGCCACGGCCCTTTCGAGCCTCGTCGGCCAGTTCCGCACCACCGTTGCGGACGCCGCACCGGCCGTTCGGTCACCGAGACCTGCCGCACGCCCGGCCGTTCATTCGGCACCGGCCGCACCCCGGCCGGCCGGTCCCGGTGCGCGGGCCGTCTCGTCGCCGGCGCGCGGCACGGTCGGCACTTTGGCCAAGGCCTTTTCGTCCGGCGGCGCGACCGCGGCGGCGGCGGCATCGGACTGGGAAGAGTTCTGATCGACCACGGTGCGCCAAGAGCGAAACCATGCAACGCCGACGCCTCCCTTGGGATGCGTCGGCGTCCTGCTTTCGACGCGCAGAACCAAGCCTGAATTTTGCAGGTGCGGTGCTGCGCTTTTTCGCTAACATGGCGGCCTGATCGGTGAAACCGCCATGAGGTGCGCATGTTTCTGCTGTCGCATATGCTCAAATCCTTCATCCGCAAGGGCCAGTTGACCGTCATCGATGCCGAGGGAAAGCGGCATGTCTTCGGTGGACGCGAGCCCGGCCCGCAGGTCACCATGCGGCTGACGGATCCGAAGCTCTACCGCTCGCTGGTGTTCAAGGCGGAACTGGTGGCCGGCGAGCCTATATGGACGGCACCATGCGCTTCGAGGAAGGCTCGGCCTGCGCGACTTCCTGATGCTGTTCTCGGTGAACCGCCTGTCCTCGGTTCCTATCCGATCCAGAAGATCCTGCGCGCCGTCAAGATGCGCTTCGCAAGAGCCTGCAATCGAACCGCAAGGGCAGGCCCAGCGCAACGTCGCCCACCACTACGACCTCGGCAACGACTTCTACAAACTCTTCCTCGACGACAACATGCTCTATTCCTGCGCCTATTTCCGCGAGGAGGGCGAGACGCTGGAACAGGCGCAGCGCAACAAGCTGAGGCTGCTGGCGGCCAAGCTCAACCTGAAGCCCGGGATGAAGGTGCTCGACATCGGCTGCGGCTGGGGCGATCTCGCGCTCTACCTCGCCCAGCTGGAGGACGTCTCGGTGGTCGGCGTGACGCTGTCGAAGGAGCAGCACGCGCTTGCGACCAAACGCGCGGAAGAGGCCGGCCTTGCCGGCCGCGTGCGGTTCGAGCTCAAGGACTACCGCGATGTCGCAGAAACCTTCGACCGCATCGTCTCGGTCGGCATGTTCGAGCATGTCGGCGTGCAGCACTACGACGAGTTCTTCAAAAAGCTGAACGCGCTGATGCCGGACGACGGCGTCGCCGTGATCCACTCGATCGGCCATATGAGCCCGCCGGGCATGACCAGCCCCTGGCTGCGCAAATACATCTTCCCCGGCGGCTATTCCCCGGCGCTGTCGGAAGTGGTTTCCGTCACCGAGCAGAACAGCCTGTGGGTCACCGACATCGAGGTCCTGCGCCTGCACTACGCGATGACGCTCACGCATTGGTGTAATCGCTTCGAGGCCAACCGCGACAAGGTGGTGGCCATGTATGACGAGCGTTTCGCCCGCATGTGGGAATTCTATCTGATCAGTTGCGAGATGATGTTCCGCGCCGGCAGCCAGATGGTCTTCCACCTGCAGCTGTCGCGCAAGCGCGATGCGGCGCCGATCGTGCGGGACTACGTGACCGACAGGCAGCGCGCCTATATCGAACGTGAGAAGGAATTGGGTATCACCGTCTGAGGTAGGAGATTAGTCGAGCCCGCCATAGGTCTTGACCAGTTCGGCCATCGCGCCTGCCTCGGCGGTCCCCGTACCCCTTAGGCCTTCCGCGACGCCCCGGCGGTCGGGCTCGCCACGGTTCTGGCTGACCTTCCACTTGCCATCGATCGCGGTGATCTCGACCTCGATGCCGACGATGCCCTTCAATTGCGCGGTGATGAACTCGTCGGGCGCATCGCCGACGGCCCAGGGTATCATGCGCTTGCTCTCATGGCCGTCGGTCAGCCTGTCCACCTGCGCCCGGATCCACTGGCTGTCCTCGATCACCCGCACCCTGCCTCTAACCTGGACGATGGCGTAGTTCCAGGTGGGCACGACCTTGCCGGTCTCGCGCTTGGTCTCGTACCAGGATGGCGTGATGTAGTGTTCGGCGCCCTGGAAGACGATCAGCGCCTCCGCGCCCTTGGCCAGTGCCCGCCATTGCGGATTGGCCCTGGCCATATGCGCCTGCAGCGTGCCCAGCCCATGGCTCTCCTTCGCCAGCCGGAAGGGGATCGGATTGGCCATCAGCCCGTCCTCGCCGGACGAAATCAGCAGTCCGAGCGGATGGCTCCGGATGAGGGCATGCTGGACGTCGAGGCGTTCCTCGCGAAAATGGGGTGGCTGGTACATGAAAGGTCGGTCCTCAAATGCCTATGGTTCGCTGGCATTTGACGCGGCCGGATTTCTCCCGTCAACCCCTGCCCCGTTTGCGGCGTCAGTTCCAGTGGAGTAGAACAGCGGCCGATTCATCTCACGCTGCACAGCATCTCTGGTTCATTCTCGCTGACTTCGGAGAGACCAATGGGACCACAAACAACGGACACGTCGGGGGAGTAGACTGAATGTTGAAAACTCTGCTGAGAGCATCTGCGCTGGCTGTCATCCTGACGGCAGCAGCTTTCGGCTATTTTACCAAACCATGGCAGTATCCGAAGAGCCTGGCCGAAGCCGTCTGCACTGGCAACATTGTTGGTGCCTTTAGAAGGCTTCACGCGGGCGACCTGCCGGACTCGACAGATCCAGCATGGCCTTATGACGGCAGGGCGATGTTCCTGGCGATCGACAATACCGGATGCCGGAAACCGATGGCATTCGGTCTCGTCGACTTGTTGCATTTCTATGGAGCAGACGTGAACCAGACGACAACTTCCGGCTACACCCTTTTGATGCTGGCGGCGGGCGAGGGAAACGAACCCCTAGCCCGGAAACTGATCCGTTGGGCCGCTCGCGTGGACGAACAAGACAGCACCGGCCAGACCGCTCTCATGTACGCGGCCAAGTCGGGTCATGAAGACATCGGGCGCTTGCTGATCGAGAGTGGAGCAGACGCCGCCATGAGGAGCAAATTAGATAGGACTGCGCTCAATCCGGGCCGTGGACTCCTCAATGCGGAGTGATCGACTTGCATGGAGGAAGCGGACGTTCGAGCTGAACCCTCATCACCATCATTGTGAAGCCTAAAACAACATCAAAGACACAGTAACGTTGGGAGCGGACGATGGCACAGGCGAACGAAAAATGGCTTGAAATTGCCAAGATCCCTCTACCTGAGCGACTATCTCTGCGGAGCATAGCGGCTTCGAACCTAGGTAACGTTGCCGAGAGCCGGATTCGCGATGGCTATACGCAAGAAGAGATAGAGGCCGGTGTGGATATGCTCGACTCGGTCGAGCGTCTTCAACAATGGGAACCCGTCAACCCGAGAAGCATAGCGCTGACCATGTGTCTTGCCATTGGTTGGGACGACAACCCAGGAGCCGACGATTTCAACGTCCATGTCGTCACCAACGACCTCAGATCTCATTTGCCGCGACGATCCAATGCATGGCTATTTGTCGATGTCTTTGATTGGAGAGATGTCCTGTCGAGCTTTCTCAACATCTTGAGGAAATGCGAGCGGTCGACGTGGGAGGAAAGCCTTGTTGAACTCAGAAAGCGCTTCGCTTGGGAGCATGAGTGAACGAGCGAGTTTCGCTAGGATGAGTTCGATCGGGTGTTCCGGTCATGACCAGACCAGTCTGCATCCGTCCCATCGCGGTTCGGCCGCCAACCATCGTTCTTCCGAGAAAAAGTGCGATCCACGGCAACCGATGGAGTTTTACGATCCTGGGTGCCTACAAACGTAGGTGGGCGCCGTGTGTCCAAGCCCACGGGCCTGGCCAGGGACAGCTCCCTTTGGATCGAGTATGGCCCCAGGGATTGTGTTTCCTGTCGTGAGGCGCAGACCGCACATCAGATATAGGTCTAATTCGCGCCGGGCGCCAGTGGCCGCGTTCAATCATTCGCACATTGGAGGAAAGAGCCGCTGCTCAGTGTTCCGGCCGCGCGGCGGGCGCCGGCTTGGCGGTCAGCTTGCGGGTGATCCCGTTCAGCCGCTCGGTCACTTCGGCAAGCGCCGTCGTCAGCATGTCCTCGCGGTGCTGCGCCGCCTCAAGCGCCTCGTCGCGTCCCTCCCGAAACGACGAAAGCTCCTTTTCCATCGCCGCCACGCGACGATTGACCTCCGACAGCTCGTCCATGACCATGATGCCGGCCATCACCGTCAACCTGAGGTCACCGATTTCGCCGAACTGGGTCTTGAGGTGGCTGACATAGCGGTCAAGCTGCGTGGCAAGATCGATCAGATGGCCTTCCTGACCCTCTTCGCAGGCCATGCGGTAGGCTTTGCCGTCGATGGTAACCGTGACCTGTGCCATGCATCTTCCCAATTGGCGCCGAGCTTTCGGCTTCGCCTTTGCCTGATCCTAGCGGTCGAGAACCGCCCGGATCGTTTCCATGGCGGTCACCAACCGCCGCGAAACCTCGCGATTGACCTCTTCCAGCCGGTTCGCCCGGAATTCCGACTGGTCGAGCTCCTGCGCCAGCCGCGAGCGGTCGGCATGCACGCGGCGAACCTCGCTCTCGACCTCGCCGCTTTCGCGCTGCACTTCGATGCGCATGTCGATGGCGTTCTCGAGCCCGGCGATCGCCTGCCTGAGCGCGCCGAGCGCCGCTTCGACCGAATTCCCTGTCGGCATGTTGTTGTCCCGGCTTTCCAGAAGCGGCGTTCGAATCGACCCTGAAGACCCGCTGCTTCGATCCGCGGACAGTAAGCTTCTCGATTGCTGCCCGTCAATAAATGGGGGCGCACCCGGGACCGCCAATCCTGTGGACGACGTCACCCCGGGCTGCCCAAGTCCGGGCGTATCGGTGCTATGCACAGCAAATAGACAAAAGCATGATTTATCGCGCAACAAAAGGCCAGAATACCCGCCATTTATTGACTCGCGCGATTCACCTGCTATGGATCAGCCGCTTTCAGACGGACCGTGCCGAGTACGGTCGTCCCTTGAGACCCGGAACAAGCGGAACAGCCATGATCTCTCCCGAAAAACACAACCGGATGGCCAATGCGATCCGTTTCCTCGCCATGGACGCGGTGGAAAAAGCCAATTCCGGCCACCCCGGCATGCCGATGGGCTGCGCCGACGTCGCCACCGTTCTCTTCACCCGGTATCTGAATTTCGACCCGAAGAACCCGCTCTGGCCCGACCGCGACCGCTTCGTCCTGTCGGCCGGCCACGGCTCCATGCTGCTCTATGCCCTGCTCTATCTGACGGGCTACGAGGACATGACCATCGAGGACATCAAGCAGTTCCGCCAGATGGGCGCCAAGACCGCCGGCCACCCGGAATACGGTCACGCCTCCGGCATCGAGACGACGACCGGCCCGCTCGGCCAGGGCATCGCCAATGCCGTCGGCATGGCCATTGCCGAAAAGAAGCTCGCGAGCGAATTCGGCGCCGAGCTGATGAACCACCATACCTATGCGCTGGTCGGCGACGGGTGCCTCATGGAAGGCATCAGCCAGGAAGCCATTTCGCTGGCCGGCCACCTGAAGCTCAACAAGCTGATCGTGCTGTGGGACGACAACGGCATCTCGATCGACGGCGCGATCTCGCTGGCCGACTCGACCGACCAGCATGCCCGCTTCAAGGCCTCCGGCTGGAACACGCTTTCCGTCGACGGCCATGATCCCGAAGCGATCGCCGCTGCGATCGAGACCGCCAAGACCTCCGACAAGCCTACCCTGATCGCCTGCAAGACGGTCATCGGCTTCGGTTCGCCGAACAAGGCCGGCACCCACAAGGTGCACGGTTCGCCGCTCGGCGCCGACGAGATCGTCGCCACCCGCAAGGCGCTCGGCTGGGCCGAGGAAGCCTTCGTCGTTCCGGCCGACGTGCTCGACACCTGGCGCCTCGCCGGCCTGCGCTCGACCAAGATCCGCAAGGACTGGGAAACCCGCCTCGCCGCCAGCCCGGCCGAGACCAAGGCCGAGTTCACCCGCCGTTTCGCCGGCGACCTGCCGGGCAATTTCGCCACCGCGATCGACGGCTACAAGAAGAAACCGCCGAAGCCAAGCCGACGGTTCGCCACCCGGGCCTCCGAGGACGCGCTGGAAGTCATCAACGGCGTGCTGACCGAGACGCTCGGCGGCTCGGCCGACCTGACCGGCTCGAACAACACCAAGACGAGCCAGACCAAGTCGATCACCCCGAACGACTTCT
The DNA here is from genome assembly GCA_020621905.1 of Rhizobium sp. GTDB lineage: Bacteria > Pseudomonadota > Alphaproteobacteria > Rhizobiales > Rhizobiaceae > Allorhizobium. Next base: position 10,180 of record JAHRYZ010000076.1, on the reverse strand, counting down.
CCGGCCGTTACATCCACTACGGCATTCGCGAGCACGGCATGGCCGGCGCCATGAACGGGATCGCGCTGCACGGCGGCCTCATCCCCTATGCCGGTGGCTTCATGTCTTCTCGGACTATTGCCGTCCGTCGATCCGCCTTGCCGCCCTGATGGGCATCCGCGTCATCCACGTGCTGACGCATGACTCCATCGGTCTGGGCGAAGACGGCCCGACCCACCAGCCGGTCGAGCACATGGCGGCACTGCGCGCCATCCCGAACCTGCTGATGTTCCGTCCGGCCGACGCGACCGAAACGGTCGAGTGCTGGCAGATTGCTCTGGAACACAAGCATCGTCCGTCGGGCCTGGCGCTGACCCGCCAGAACCTGATTGCCGCGCGCACCGACTACGAAGAAAAGAACCTCTGCAGCTTCGGCGCCTATGAGCTGGTTTCGGCCAGCGACGCCAAGGTGTCGATTTTCGCCTCCGGCTCGGAAGTCGAGATCGCCCTGAAGGCCCAGCAGATGCTGGCCCAGAAGGGCATTTCCGCCCGCGTCGTCTCGGTTCCCTGCTTTGAACTGTTCTTCGAGCAGCCTGACGCCTATCGCGGGGCGATGATCGGTTCGCCACCGTCCACATCGCCGTCCAACCGGCATCCGCCAGGCGGGACGCGTTCATCGGCTCAGACGGCACCTCATCGGCGCGAAGTCCTTTGGCGCATCGGCCCGCCAAGAACTCTACAAGCATTTCGGCATCACCCCGGAAGCGGTCGTCGCCGCCGCCGAGGCGAAGCTCGCCCGATAGGTCAAATTGTCGCATGGGCGTTCCCGGACGCCCATTCTTCCCATAATCTGAAGCTCTGATCTAAACGCGGGAGTGAATCTATGACTGTGAAAGTTGCCATCAACGGCTTCGGCCGCATCGGCCGCAACGTGCTGCGCGCCATCGTCGAATCCGGCCGTACCGACATCGAAGTCGTCGCATCCGACCTCGGCCCGGTCGAGACCAATGCCCACCTGCTGCGCTACGACTCGATCCACGGGAAGTTCCCGGCGGATGTGAAGGTCGAAGGCGACACGATCATCGTCGGCGGCGGCAAGCCGATCAAGGTCACCGCGATCAAGGATCCGGCGACCCTGCCGCACAAGGAACTCGGCGTCGACATCGCCATGGAATGCACCGGCATCTTCACCGCGCGCGACAAGGCCGCCCTGCACCTCCAGGCCGGCGCCAAGCGCGTCATCGTTTCGGCCCCGGCCGAAGGCGCTGACCTGACCGTCGTCTTCGGCGTCAACCACGACAAGCTGACCAAGGATCACCTGGTCATTTCCAACGCCTCGTGCACCACCAACTGCCTCGTGCCGGTGGTCAAGGTTCTGAACGACGCGATCGGCATCGATCATGGCTTCATGACCACGATCCATTCCTACACCGGCGACCAGCCGACCCTCGACACCATGCACAAGGACCTCTACCGCGCCCGTGCAGCGGCCCTGTCGATGATCCCGACCTCGACCGGTGCAGCCAAGGCCGTCGGCCTCGTTCTGCCGGAACTCAAGGGCAAGCTGGACGGCACCTCGATCCGCGTGCCGACCCCGAACGTCTCGGTCGTCGACTTCAAGTTCGTCGCCAAGAAGAACACCACGGTTCAGGAAGTCAACGACGCCATCAAGGCTGCTTCGAACGGTGCGCTGAAGGGCATCCTCGGCTACACCGAAGAGCCGCTGGTCTCGCGCGACTTCAACCATGACAGCCATTCGTCGATCTTCGCCATCGACCAGACCAAGGTGCTCGAAGGCAACTTCGTCCGCATTCTGACCTGGTACGACAACGAGTGGGGCTTCTCGAACCGCATGTCGGACACCGCGGTAGCTCTGGCCAAGCTCATCTGATCGCATAAGAATTAGCGCTCGCTTTAAAAAAGGCGGACCGGAAACCCCGGCCCGCCTTTCAAATTTTTAAGTTCCGCCCTACTCTGATCACGATTGAAGACGATAGGTTTTTCATCTCGTCTTCCGGCAGCCCTGCCAGATCATTCCATCCACGTCACCGGCCTCGCGCGCGGGACGGAAAGCACCGCCGACACCGCGTCGAGCCGCGCCCGTGGTATGACCTGATCCGGTCCTGTCGGACGACGGCGCGGTTGATGAGAGGGGCAAGGGGTGGAAGAATTTTATGCCATGACGCTGGTGGCGACGGCCTTGGTCCTGCTGGCCGCATTCTCCAGCCTGATCGCCTTCCGCTTCGGCGCTCCCCTGCTTCTCCTCTTCCTGCTGATCGGGCTCGCCACCGGCGTCGACGGCCTGGGCATCGAGTTTTCCGACAACGCCTTCGCTTACGCACTGGGATCGATCGCGCTGGCGGTCATCCTGTTCGATTCCGGTTACGGCACGTCCCTGCAGTCCTTCAAGCTGTCCGCCGCTCCCGCATTGACGCTGGCGACCGGCGGCGTGCTGATCACCGCCGGCTTCTTCGGCCTCGTGGCCCATCTCCTGCTCGACTTCTCCTTTCTCGAAGGCCTGCTGCTGGGCTCGATCGTCGCCTCGACCGATGCAGCGGCGGTGTTCTTCCTGCTGCGCATCGGCGGCATCAACATCCGCGACCGCGTTCGCTCGACGCTCGAGGTGGAATCCGGCACCAACGATCCCATGGCGATCTTCCTCACCATGGCGCTGGTGCAACTGCTGTCCGCCGGCGAAGGCTATTCCGGTTTCGACATGGACCTCTTGCGGCTGTTCGTCGAGCAGATGGGCCTCGGCCTGGCGCTCGGCCTGATCGGCGGCGCGCTGATCGTCTTCGTGCTCAGGCGGATCTCCGTCGAACGCGGCCTTGCCCCGATCTTCATGCTCGCCATGGCGCTGCTGGTCTTCTCCTATACCGGCGCGGTCGGCGGCAGCGGCTTCCTCGCCGTCTACGTGGCGGGCATCTATGCCGGCAGCCAGAAGATCCCGGCGAGCGGCGCGATCACCCGCTTCCAGGACGGCATGACCTGGCTGGCACAGATCGTCATGTTCCTCGTTCTCGGCCTGCTGGCCACGCCGTCACAGTTCCCCTCGATCCTCATCCCCGCCGTCCTGCTCGGCCTCTTCCTCGTCTTCGTCGCGCGTCCGCTGGCGGTCTGGGCCTGTCTGCTGCCCTTCGACTTCACCCAGCGCGAGACCGGCTTCATCGCCTGGGTCGGCCTGCGCGGCGCCGTGTCGATCCTGCTGGCCATCCTGCCGATCCTCGGCAATCTGGAAAAGGGCCAGACCTATTTCAACGTCGCCTTCATCGTGGTGATGATTTCGCTCGTGCTGCAGGGCTGGACCATCAAGCCGGTGGCGCGCAAGCTCGGCCTCATCATCCCGCCGCGCATCGGCGCCATCGACAAACTGGAACTCGACCTGCCGGGCGCCGCCCATCACGAACTCCTCGCCTACCGCGTGGTCGCAGACAGCCCGGTCCTGCGCGGCGAACGCATCCCCCGCTGGGCCATGCCCTCCCTCGTCATCCGCGACGGTAAATCGATGCGCTACCAGTATGCCGGACGCCTGCGCGAGAACGACCAGGTCTATCTCTTCATCGCGCCGGGTTACTCCAAGCTGCTCGACCGCCTGTTCGCCAGCAAGGCGCCGGTGGCCGAGGACGACAGCGAGTTCTTCGGCACCTTCGCCATCTCCCCGAACACCAGGGTCGAAGATCTCAACCAGGCCTATGGACCGCTGAGCATCTCCGAAGCCGACCGCGCCAAGACGGTGGCGGAACTGATCGCCCAGCGCCTGGGCGGACAGGCCGACTATGCCGACCGGGCCCGACTCGGCACCATCGTCCTGATCGTTCGCGACCTGGATGAAACGGGACATATCGCCTCGGTCGGGGTTTCGCTCGAACCCGTGGCCCCTGCCACCAACCTGCCGATCTTCCTGAACATCCGCGAGCTTGCCCACGCGATCCGCGACTATCTGCGCCGGCAGCGCGCCAAGGCCGGCGAAAGCGAAAAATGATCCGGGTCGCCTTGCGCAGCCGTTCAGGCGGTGTAAGGTCCGACCCCGTCAGCCCCATTCCAGCAACACCTTAACGACGGGTATCATCATGCCGGCTTTCAAGACACTCGACGATCTCACCGACATCGCGGGCAAGCGCGTGCTTGTGCGCGTCGACCTCAACGTTCCCGTCGCCGATGGCAGGTGACGGATGCGACCCGCATCGAGCGCGTCGCCCGTAGATCAGGAAATTGTCGGCCAAGGGCGCCATCATCCTGCTCGCGCATTTCGGCCGGCCGAAGGGTGAACCGGTCGCCGACCAGTCCCTGTCGCTGATCGCCCCTGCCGTCGAGGAAGTGCTGGACCAGAAGGTCGCCTTCGCCTCGGACTGCATCGGAGCCCCCGCCGCTGATGCCATCGCCAAGATGGAAAACGGCGACATCCTGCTCCTGGAAAACACCCGCTTCCACAAGGGCGAGGAAAAGAACACCCCGGAATTCGTCGCTGAACTCGCCAAGAACGGCGACATCTTCGTCAACGACGCCTTCTCGGCCGCCCACCGGGCGCATGCCTCGACCGAAGGCCTCGCCCACCATATGCCCGCCTATGCCGGCCGCACCATGCAGGCCGAACTCGTGGCACTGGAAAAGGGTCTCGGCAAGCCGGCCCGCCCGGTCGTCGCCATCGTCGGCGGCGCCAAGGTCTCGACCAAGATCGACCTCCTGTCCAACCTGGTGAAGAAGGTCGACGCGCTGGTGATCGGCGGCGGCATGGCCAACACCTTCCTCGCGGCCCAGGGCATCAATGTCGGCAAGTCGCTGTGCGAGCACGATCTGGCCGACACCGCCAAGCAGATCATGATCGACGCCGAGACCTCCGGCTGCGCCATCGTGCTCCCGGTCGACGGCGTCGTCGCCCGCGAGTTCAAGGCAGGCGCCGACAACGAGACCGTCGCCATCACCGCCATCCCGGCCGATGCCATGGTCCTCGACGTCGGCCCGAAGTCGGTGGAGACCATCAACGGCTGGATCTCCAAGGCCGAAACGCTGGTCTGGAACGGCCCGCTCGGCGCCTTCGAGATCGCCCCCTTCGACACGGCGACCGTGGCTGCCGCCCGGCACGCCGCGGAACAGACCCGCGCCGGCAAGCTGGTCTCGGTCGCAGGCGGCGGCGATACCGTCTCGGCACTGAACCATGCCGGCGTGGCTGATGACTTCTCCTACGTCTCGACCGCAGGCGGCGCCTTCCTCGAATGGATGGAAGGCAAGGAACTGCCGGGCGTGGCCGTCCTGATCGCCGAGAAGTGATTTGCCATGATGGCGGGCTCCGCGGCCCGCCATCGTTAAGCATCGGCGGATATTTCCAAGACTTTCAAACGATTAAATAGATTTCAATCGTTTCAACATTTTAAGCCGCCATTTTCCTATCGCAAAACTTCTGTTATCCGCCTCATCTAAATTCGGGGATTGGTCAATTCGGCTTTGCCGATTGGTCGTGACATCAAAGAAGACAGGTGAGCGCGTATCGCGCCATTTTTAGGGATAGGAGTGAGATATGGTGCAAAGATGTTGAACAAGATCGGCTCGGCGCCTGGTTTCATCGCGGCACTGGATCAGAGCGGTGGTTCAACACCTGGAGCATTGCGTCTCTACGGCATCTCCGAGTCTGACTATCAGGGTGACGAGGAGATGTTCCGCCTGATGCATGCCATGCGCGTCCGCATCATGAGCGCGCCGGCCTTTACGGGCGACAAGGTGATCGGCGCCATCCTGTTCGAGCGGACCATGGACGGCGACGTCGATGGCCAGGCCGTTCCGTCCTATCTGTGGGAAAAGCGCGGCGTGGTGCCCTTCCTCAAGATCGATAAGGGCCTCGCTGCCGAAGAGAACGGCGTTCAGATGATGAAGCCGATGCCCGACCTGGACGCTCTCCTGATCCGCGGCCGCAACAAGGGAATTTTCGGAACCAAGATGCGCTCGGTCATTGCGCAGGACGACGCGGCCGGCATCACCGCCGTCGTGAAGCAGCAATTCGAGGTGGCACGCCAGATCATCGGCCAGGGCCTCATGCCGATCATCGAGCCGGAAGTCTCCATCAAGAGCCCGACGAAGGTCGAGGCCGAGGCCATTCTCCGCGACGAGATCGCCGCCCAGCTCGACAAGCTCCCCGCAGGCGAAACCGTCATGCTGAAGCTGACCATCCCGACGGTCGCCGATTTCTACGCGCCTCTGGTCGCCCATAAGTCCGTCGTTCGCGTCGTCGCCCTTTCCGGCGGCTACACCACCGCGGACGCCTGCGAAAAGCTCAGCCATAACCACGGCATGATCGCGAGCTTCTCGCGCGCGCTGACGGAAAAACTGCGCGTCTCGATGAGCGACGCAGACTTCAACGCGAGCCTGGCCGAAACGATCGATCAGATCTACGCCGCAAGCGTGAACAAGGCCTGATACAGTCCAGAAGGCGTGAAGAGGTCGCCTGACCGGCGCCTTTCGATGTCAGCCTTTCGAGCCCTGCCAGCAACGCTGGCGGGGCTTTTTCGTGGACGCCAGGCCGGCTCCGCCCCCTTGCCTTCCGCCTGCGGCAAACTATATTTGGTCCTGCTGAGGACGACCTCTCCCCACGACGGGCACTTGACCGGGACGACCCGAACGACCCTCTGCGGGAGAACAAATATGCGCTCGACCAGCGACCGTATCCGCCACGCCGTCAGTTTCGAAATCCTCGCCCTTTTCCTTGTCACGCCGCTGGGCGCCTGGGTCTTTTCCCTGCCGCTCACCGATATCGGCGTCGTCAGCGTCGGCAGCGCGACGATCGCCATGCTGTGGAACTACGTCTACAATATCGGCTTCGACCGCGCGATGCAGCGCATTGCCGGCAGCACCTACAAGTCCGTGCCGATCCGGGTCATGCACGCCGTATTGTTCGAGGCCGGACTGCTTCTCGTGCTCGCGCCCTTCATCGCGTGGTATCTCGGCGTCGGCCTGTGGCACGCAGTGGTGATGGACGTCTCGTTTTCGCTCTTCTACCTTGTCTACGCCTTCGTCTTCAACTGGAGCTATGACCGGCTGTTCCCGCTTCCGGAATGGCAGCAACCCGCACGCTGAGCCTGGAACCAACGGATCAGAAAGGACAAGAAACCATGCGCGACGTCCCCTTCGCCACCGTAGACGTGTTCACCGACCAACGTTTCGCCGGCAATCCACTGGCCGTCATACTCGACGCACGCGGGCTGTCCGACGGCGAAATGCAGCAGATCGCCGCCGAATTCGGTTACTCCGAAACCACCTTCGTTCTGCCGCCACAAGATCCGGCCAATACGGCCAACGTCCGGATATTCACGCCGGCCACCGAAGTTCCGTTCGCCGGACATCCGAATGTCGGAACGGCCTTCGTCCTCGGTAATCTCGGCTCGCTGTTCGGCAGGCCGATCGGAACGCGGCTGCGCTTCGAGGAGAAGGCCGGACTGGTCGAAATCGAACTCGCACGGGACGGCGCGCGCGTCACCGGCGCGACCATTCAGGCTCCCGGTCCGCTCTCCGTCGGCAGCCCTGTGCCGCCGGCCGAACTCGCCCCGTGCATTTCGCTCGATGCCGCGGACCTTGAGACCCGGCATCATGTGCCCGTCTTCGCGTCGGTCGGGCTGAAGTTCATCCTTGCCGAAGTGAAGGATCTCGCCGTACTCGCACGGGCGGCGCCGCGGCTGGAACCGCTCGCCATCTTACATGAGACCTATACCCACGAAGAGACGGACTGCGCCATCTTTCTCTACGCCTGGGTCGGGAGCGACCATGTCCGCGCCCGGATGTTCGCTCCGCTGGACAACGTGCCGGAAGACCCGGCCACGGGTAGCGCCTCGGCGGCCCTTGGCGCCTATCTGGGCTCGCTGGACGCTCAGCCGCGCAATCGGCACCTGCTGATCGAGCAAGGCGTCGAGATGGGCCGTCGCAGCCTCATCCATGTCGATGTGGAAACCAAAGACGGCCGGTTCGATCGCGTCCGCATCACCGGCACTTGCGTCGATGTGATGCGAGGCACGATCACCCTTTGAAAAGCGTCACGGTCGCACGAGCAGCGTCACCGACCAGATGGCGAATGCGATCACGGCAACCTTCCAGAAATCGCTGCGTTTCCTCAGGCCCGGCAGACCGAGCGGCCGGATCACCTGCACCATCATGGCGAGGATGAGAAGAAGGCCGATCACCTTGGTCATGGTTGAATCCTAGCATGCCTGTTCCGGCCCTTGTCACAACGGCGACACTTTTGCCCGCCAGAAGCTTTTCCCGCAAGTACCGATGTCCATTCAGAGATCGGTAGGAACCTTGCCTTAAATTGCGACGTTTCAGGAACCTGTCCGTACAGCTTCCCCAACCCCACTCGATTGCCAAGCCATGCGACGAAACCTCCTGCCAGTCATGGCGCTTCTTCTCGGCACGCTGTTCCTGTTCCTCGGGAACGGCCTGCACGGCCTGCTTCTGCCGGTACGCGGATCCGCGGAGGGCTATTCGAACGAGATCCTCGGCCTGCTCGGCACGTCCTGGGCAACCGGCTTCGTCGCCGGCTGCCTGATTGCGCCGAAGCTCGTCATGCGGGTCGGCCATGTCCGCGCCTTCTCCAGCTTCATCTCGCTGATCGCCATCATCGCGCTGTTGAGCGGCATTCTGGTCGATCCCTATTGGTGGGTGGTCCTGCGCGCCGTGACCGGCTTCTGCATCGCCGGAACCTCCATGATCATCGAGAGCTGGCTGAACGAGCGGGCCACCAACGAGAGCCGCGGCACGATTTTCTCCTTCTACATCTCCGTCACGCTGATCGGCGTGGTGGGCGGCCAGATGCTGGTCGGCATCGTCGATCCGTCGACGACCATCCTGTTCATGATCTGCGGCATTCTCTACTGCCTGGCCATGCTGCCGACGACGGTCTCGACCGCAGCCACGCCGCAGGCGCTCACCTCCGTCAAGCTCAACCTGCCGCGCCTCTACCGCAATTCGCCGGTGTCCTTCGTCGGCATCCTGCTCGTCGGCATCGCCAACGGCGCCTACGGCACGCTCGGGGCCGTTTTCGGCGCCCGCGCCGGCCTGACGCCGAACATGATCGCCATCATGCTGTCCGTCACCATCTTCGTCGGCGCACTCATGCAGTTTCCCGCCGGCAAGGCCTCGGACCGCACCGACCGCCGCTATGTGCTGGCGGCACTCTCGGCTGTCTCCGCCATCGCAGCGCTCCTGCTGATCGTCCTGCGGCCCCAGGACGCCATGACGATGATCATCCTCGTCGCCGTCTACGGTGGTGCCGCCAACGCGCTCTATCCGATTGCCGTCGCCCATGCCAATGACTTCGCCAGTTCGGACGAGTTCGTCCAGGTGTCGGGCGGACTTCTGCTGCTCTACGGCATCGGCACGATCATCGGCCCGACGATCGGCGGCCCGGTCATGACCGAACTTGGCCCCCACGCCCTCTTCGCCGTCACCGCCGTGGCCCACGTACTGCTCACGGCCTATGCCATCTACCGCAGTCGCCTGCGCGCCGCCATACCGTATGCCGAACGCGACAATGTCCCGAACATGCCCGTGTCCGCCTCGCCGATGAGCACGCCCGAGAGCCTTAGCCTCGACCCGCGCGCGGCCCCTCTTCCGCCGCATGCGGAGGAGACCGATTCGAACGAATCACCCTGAACCGGAGAATCGAAATCATGATCTTCGACGACGAACGCCCGAAGAAGCCTGTCGCCCATGACGTGGGCAGCGATCTTTCCGCCCTGTCTGCAGAGGAGTTGCAGGCGCGAATCGACCTGCTGCGCGGGGAAATCGAGCGTCTGGACGCGGAACGCGTCCGCAAGGAGGCTGGGAAACGGGCGGCGGACAGCTTCTTCAAGCCCAAAGTATAGATTATGTATTGGCCGCGTATTTCCGCCCAGATTGGGAATCTATCGCATTTTTCGCTTCATGTTTACCATCCGTTAAGCGTTATATGCGATCGTAAGGCATCCGGTTCTGCCGGGTTCAGGCAGTTTCACCGCGTGGCGAAAGTCTGATTTTTCTCCCTGTTTTACCTTGAGAGCCGCTTTTGCGGCTCTTTTTTTATGTTTTCGGCATCCTATGTCCAAAAGTGTGGGAATTAACCCTTCTTTAATAAACGGCTTGCGCATTTAGGGTATTGGTATCATCGTACGGCCATGAAAAGCGGCAGGAACAAGACAGTGTCCACGCCGTTACCCAGTTAAAGTGATGCGTAATTCAAGGG
>JAHRYZ010000075.1 GCA_020621905.1 Rhizobium sp. | reverse complement strand
ACCACCTTTCTCATCGTGACCCATGACCAGGAGGAGGCGATGACCGTCTCCGACCGCATCGCCGTCATGGACAAGGGCGTCATCATGCAGGTGGCGACGCCGGCGGAAATCTACGAGGCGCCGAACAGCCGCTACGTCGCCGACTTCATCGGCGACATCAACATCGTCGAGGGCAAGCTCGAGTCGGTCAGGAAGGTCGCCGAAGGCGATCTGGCAACCGTGATCTGCGACAGCGGCTTCAAGGTGGTCGTCGACCAGCCCTCGTGCAATGCCGAGCCCGGTTCGGCGGTCGCCTTCGCCATCCGCCCGGAGAAGGTGCGGATTTCGGCAGACGCCCCGGTTGACAGTTCGGTCAACGCGCTCACCGGCACGGTCTGGGACATCGGCTATCTCGGCGACTTCTCGGTCTTCATCGTCAAGCTCGCCGACGGCACGACCTTCCGCGCCGCCCAGGCCAATACCCATCGCCTGGTGGATCGTCCGATCACCGTGGACGACAAGGTATGGCTCACCTGGCCGGTCGATGCCGGCCTCGTTCTGACCCGCTGAGGAACGAGACGATGAGCGATACCACGCTAGCCGCAACACCGACATCGTCACCGGCCCGCTGGCTGGTGGTGCTCATACCCTATCTGTGGATGGTGCTGTTCTTCATGGCGCCGTTCTTCATCATCGTGAAGATCTCGCTGTCGGACACGGCCATCGCCATGCCGCCCTACGTGCCCGTGTTCGAGGGGCTGTCGGCGATCGGCGATTTCTTCTCGCAGCTCGACTTCGAGAACTATGTCTTCCTGACCGAAGACTCGCTCTACATGAACGCCTACCTGTCGTCGCTGAGGATCGCGGTATTCTCCACCTTCCTGCTGCTGCTGATCGGCTATCCGATCGCGCTGGCCATGGCGCGTGCCTCGGTCACCATCCGCCCGACGCTGCTGATGCTGGTGATCCTGCCGTTCTGGACCTCGTTCCTGATCCGCGTCTATGCCTGGATCGGCATCCTGAAGCCGGAAGGCCTCCTGACCCTGCTGCTGCAGACGGTCGGCCTCTACGGCCCCGACGAACAGGTGCAGGTCTTCCGCACCGACACCGCCGTCTTCATCGGCATCGTCTATTCCTACCTGCCGTTCATGGTGCTGCCGCTCTATTCGGCGCTGGAAAAGCTCGACGGCACATTGCTCGAGGCGGCCAGCGATCTCGGCTGCCCGCCGTGGAAGGCCTTCTGGCGGATCACTTTCCCGCTGTCGATCCCCGGCGTCATCGCCGGCTCGATGATCTGCTTCATCCCGATCACCGGCGAATTCGTCATTCCCGATCTGCTCGGCGGCGCCGAGACGCTGATGATCGGCAAGACGCTGTGGACCGAATTCTTCGGCAACCGCGACTGGCCGCTCGCCTCGGCGGTGGCCGTGCTGTTGCTGCTGCTGCTGGTCGTGCCGATCGCGATCTTCCAGAACCAGCAAGAAAAAGTCTGAGGGAGAGCGGCCGATGAAACCCGGAAAATTCGACGCGACCGTGCTCACCCTCGGCTTCGCCTTCCTCTACATCCCGATCATCATCCTGGTGATCTACTCCTTCAACGATTCCAAGCTGGTCACCGTCTGGGGCGGCTTCTCGCTGAAATGGTACGGCCAGATGTGGTCGAACGAGGGCCTGATGAGCGCCGCCTGGGTGACGGCCCGGGTCGGTCTGCTTAGCGCCTCCTTCGGCACCGTGCTCGGCACGCTCGCCGCCCTGGCGCTGGTGCGCTATGGCCGCTTCCCCGGACGCCTGCTGTTCTCCGGCATGGTCTACGCACCGCTCGTCATGCCTGAGGTCATCACCGGCCTGTCGCTGCTGCTGCTTTTCGTCGCGCTCGGCATCGATCGCAGCCTGATGACGGTCACCATCGCCCATACGACCTTCACCATGTGCTACGTGGCGATCGTCGTGCAGTCGCGGCTGCTCACCTTCGACACCAGCCTCGAGGAAGCGGCGCTCGATCTGGGATGCCCGCCGGTCAAGACCTTCTTCAAGATCACCCTGCCGCTGATCCTGCCCGCGGTCGTCTCCGGCTGGATGCTCGCCTTCACCCTGTCGCTCGACGACCTGGTGATCGCCTCCTTCACCACCGGTCCCGGCGCGACCACCCTGCCGATCAAGATCTACAGCCAGGTGCGGCTTGGCGTCACCCCCGAGATCAACGCGGTCTGCTCGATCCTGATCGGTCTCGTCACGCTCGGCGTCATCTTCGCCTCGATCACCACCAAGCGGCACGAGCTGCAGCGCCAGCGCGACGAGCACGTGGCGGCCCAGGCTCCGTAAGGGAGTTCCCTGTCCTCAGCCGTCGCGCGGCGGCGTCAGGATATAGGTGACGAGCCAGACGGGCAGCACGATGGTCGCGCCGAGCAGGATGCGCGGGCTTGCCCAGGCACCGGCAGCCTGGAGCCCTGTCCAGATCTGCTCCGGTGTCAGGCCGAGGAACAGGAGAATGCTGTCCACGGTGATGCCGAGCAAGCTGAGCGGCTGCCGGCGAGCAGCGAGGCCAGCACGATCTTGATGAGACCCGTCAGAAATCGATGCACCGTACGCCCCCCAGCTTGGGCCTGAGGATCACGGATCCTCCGCCCCACGGTTGATTCGCGCTTATTTTAGGGGATTTGCAGACGGGAGATAGATGGGCGAAAGCACCGGATCGGGCCAGGCCCCGCCGATGAAGAAGCGCAGGCGCGGAAAGGCCGCTTCATTCGCCGGATCGGTGGCCGTCAGCTCGCCCGAAAGCGCCAGCGCATTGTCCGCATAGGGCACGATGCCGGTGACGGTCAGCGTCTCGTCCGGGCCGACGAGGCGGGCTTCGAGCACTTCGGCGGAGCCCTCGGCAAAGCGGGCGCTGTAGTCGAGGCGGTCATAGGCCATCGAGCCGTCGCCGCCGGCGCTCAGCTGGAAATAGGCGCTGGTCGTCGCCAGCTTGCGGATCGCCGGGGCGTTGATGCCGGTGAGCACGCCGCCCGGCGAGCTGAACTTGAAGGTGCCCGACATGTCGGAAAGCCCGGTTTCCCAGGCGGGCTGCGCGGTTCTCAAGATGAGGTCGACGGAGCCCTTGCCGCGCGCCACCGGCCCGGCGATCTGCAGGTGATCGGCGACAGCGGCAAAATCGGCATTGCGGATCGAAAGCGTCAGGTCCCCGCCGCGCGCAAAGCCGCTGCCGGCGCCGATGAAGCTCGCCGTCAGGTCGCCGCCTTCGAAGGCCGCGTCGGCGATGTCGAATTGCGCGGTCTTGCCGGTCGCCATGATGCTGGCGGCGACGTCGCCCAGTTCGAACGGCGGCAGGTCGGCGCGTGTCGCCGAGAGCGTCAGGTCGAAGTCCAGCCATTGCAGCAGGCGGGGCGGGCGCTCGGTCGCCTCGCTCTCCTCGTCCGCCGACGGAAGGTCGAGCGAAAAGGCGGATAGCAGCCGCGTGATGTTGAGGCGATCGAAGGCCAGCGTGCCGCTGACGCGCGGCTTGCCGTCCGCCGGGCGCGACAGCGACAGGATGCCGGTGCCGTGGGTGTCGTTGACGTCGAACTTCAGGCCGTCGAGGCGCAGTTCCTCCCCCACCCGTTCGAGGTCGGCGCTCAGCTGCGCCTGCCTGAGGTTGTCGAGGCCGGCGAGCCGGATGCCGCTCCAAGCCTTGAGTGCGGCAATGTCCTTGGCGCCGAGCGTAAGCGCGCCGGAGCGCAGAAGCCCGTCGGTGAGATTGGCGACACCGTCGAAACGCGCTACAAAGGCGGCCGCGTCCAGATTGGCGCTGACGCTCGCATCCTTGCCGCCGAACAGCAGCAGCGGCTGCGGCGAGGAGAAGTCCAGCTTGACGGCGAGCCCGCCGGCATCGAGCAGGGCGGTGGCCCTCAACGCCTGGGAGAGGCTGGGCCAGGCGATGTCGGCCGACAGGCCGTTGGCGACGAACGTGCGGCCGGAGGCCTGGTCGGCGAGTTCGAGCGAACCGTCCTCGATCGTGACGGCACCGACCGCCGCGTCGAACTCGGTCCCGAGCGTCTGTGTTCCGCCGGCACGCGGCTCGACCCTGCGCACCGCGGCGCTCAGCAGGCCCTCGCTTGCCCAGTCGAGCCGGCCGTTCAGGTCGCGGTCGACATGGAAACGCGGGCGCAGCAGGTGGAAGGTGTCGAATTGCGGCCGGCCGCGCATGGCCGAATAGAGACCGAAGGTGGCCGACAGCTTCTCGATCCGCCCGAGCACCTTCGGCCCGTCGGTGCCGGGTTTGCTGATGGTCACGCCGTTGAGCGTCACGCGGGGCTTTGGCCAGAAGGCGATCTCCGGCGCACCGGACATCGTCACGTTGTGGCCTGTCCATTCGGCGACGGCATGCTCCATGGCGGAGCGAACCAGGCCCGAGGAGACGAGATAGGGAGCAGCGGTGCGCGAGATGACGAAGACCGCCGAGAATACGGCAAGCGCGACGAGCGCACCGTGCAGGATACGCCGCGCGGCCGGTTGCCGCCGGCATTGCTCGCCTAGTCTGCGCTTGTCGGGCATGAACGACCCCGGGCTCCATCGGCCGGGCGCCTGCCCGGTTTCTTTGTTCCAGCCGGATATAGGAATTGGCGGCGCCATGCAAATCCGGCGCCCCTTCCGGCACTTTATATTGCGGCGCAAACTGCTATACAGACGTGACTTTCGAGGAGGAATGCATGCAACAGGAAATGCCGCTCTGGACTCCGTCCGACACTCAGGTCAAGCAGTCGCCGATGTACCGCTTCATGCAATGGTGCGGCACGCGCGCCGCTCGTGACTTCGCCGACTATGACGCCTTCCATCAATGGTCGATCGACGATCGCGCCGCCTTCTGGTCGGCCGTCTGGGACTATTGCGGCGTCAAGGGCGAGAAGGGCGAGCGGCTGCTGGAAAACGGCGACGTGATGCTGGAGGCACGGTTCTTCCCCGATGCCCGGCTGAACTTTGCCGAAAACCTGCTGAGCCTGAGCGGTGACGACCATGCGATGATCTTCCGCGGCGAGGACAAGGTCGAGGACCGTTGGTCATGGGACCGGTTGCGCCACGCCGTCTCCCGCCTGCAGCAGGCTCTCCGCGCCATGGGCATCGAGAAGGGAGACCGGATCGCCGCCATGGTGCCGAACATGCCCGAGACCGTGGCGCTGATGCTGGCCGCCGCCTCGATCGGCGCCATCTGGTCGTCCTGCTCGCCCGATTTCGGCGAACAGGGCGTGCTCGACCGCTTCGGCCAGATCGAGCCGAAACTCTTCCTCGCCGTCGACGGCTACTGGTACAACGGCAAGCGCCAGGACGTCGCCGACAAGGTGAAGGCGGTGTCCGAAAAGCTCGGCGTGCCGCTCGTCGTCATCGCCTATGCGGGCGACGCCCCGGCGATTGCGCAAGCCGTGCCGGGGGCAAGGACGCTCGCCGATTTCGTCGCCTCCTTTGAGGCTGGCGAGATCGCCTTCGAGCCACTGCCGTTCTCGCATCCGCTCTACATCCTGTTTTCGTCCGGCACGACGGGCGTGCCGAAGTGCATCGTCCATTCGGCCGGCGGCACGCTGCTCCAGCACCTCAAGGAACAGCGCTTCCATTGCGGGCTGGAGAAGGGCGAGCGGTTCTTCTATTTCACCACCTGCGGCTGGATGATGTGGAACTGGCTGGTCTCGGGGCTCGCCTCGGGCGCGACCCTCTGCCTCTACGACGGCTCGCCCTTCCATCCCGACGGCAATGTGCTGTTCGACTATGCGGCGGAAGAGCAGTTCGCCTTCTTCGGCACCTCGGCCAAGTATATCGACGCCGTGCGCAAGGGCGGCTTCACGCCGAAGACCACCCATGATCTCTCCTCGCTGCGGATGATGACGTCGACCGGTTCGCCGCTGTCGCCGGAGGGTTTCTCCTTCGTCTACGAGGGCATCAAGAGCGACATCCACCTCGCCTCGATCTCGGGCGGAACCGACATCGTGTCGTGCTTCGTGCTCGGCAATCCGCTGAAGCCCGTCTGGCGCGGCGAGATCCAGGGGCCGGGCCTGGGGCTCGCGATCGACGTGTGGGACGACGAGGGCCGGCCGGTGCGCGGAGAGAAGGGCGAACTGGTCTGCACCAAGGCCTTCCCCTCCATGCCGATCATGTTCTGGAACGATCCCGACGGCGCCAAGTATCGCGCCGCCTATTTCGAGCGATTCGACAATGTCTGGTGCCATGGCGACTTCGCCGAATGGACCGCCCATGACGGCATCGTCATCCACGGTCGCTCCGACGCCACGCTCAACCCGGGCGGCGTGCGCATCGGCACGGCCGAGATCTACAACCAGGTCGAACAGATGGAAGAGGTGCTCGAGGCGCTGTGCATCGGCCAGGACTGGGACGACGACGTGCGCGTCGTGCTGTTCGTCCGTCTCGTTGCCGAGCGCGCCCTCGACGACGATCTGGTCAAGGCGATCAAGACCCGCATCCGCACCGGCGCCTCGCCCCGCCATGTGCCGGCCAAGGTGATCCAGGTCGCCGACATACCGCGCACCAAGTCCGGCAAGATCGTCGAACTGGCGGTGCGCGATGTGGTGCACGGCCGGCAGGTCAAGAACAAGGAGGCGCTCGCCAATCCCGAAGCGCTCGATCTGTTCGCCGGGCTGGACGAACTGAAGTCCTGAGCAGCAAGGCAGCTTGCTGCCGAAGGGAAAGGCGTCGGCCGAAGAATGCGTCAGTCGGGGTGACATCCGTCGCCGACGGTAACCACTTGTTAAGTCGCCTTTGGCATACCTTAACCAACTTGGGGGCCCACCATGAACGTGCGGCTTAGAACCTTCGGTTCCGGACACATGATGTTGATCGACGCCTGACTCCAGTTGAACAGCGTGAATTCTCAGGGCGGCGCAAGCCGCCCTTTTTTTACGCGTATTTCCGGCTCAGCGAGGGCGGTCGAGCGACCGCGACACCAGGATCACCGGGATGAGGCCCGCGAGGATGATGATGATCGCCGCGACCGATGCGTCCTGCACCTTGGAGCGCGAGGCATCCTCGTAGACGAGTGTCGCCAGCGTGTTGAAGTTGAACGGCCTGAGCAGGATGGTCGCCGACAGTTCCTTCAGCGTCTCGATGAACACCAGCAGCGCCGCGGTCAAAACGGCGGGCCGCATGTTTGGCAAGAGCACCTGGGAAAGCGTCTGCAGGCCGTTGCGGCCGAGCGTGCGCGCTGCCATGTCGAGATGCGGCGAAAGCTTCTGGAACCCGGCGTCGATCGTGCCCTCGGCCATGGTCAGGAAGCGCACCGTGGCGGCATAGACGATGGCGAAACCGGTGCCGGAAAGAAGCAGGCCCGACGAAACCCCCAGGTTCTCACGCAGCATGCCGTCCAGGAAATTGTCGAAGCCGGCGAGCGGGATCAGGACGCCGATGCCGAGCACGGTGCCGGGAATGCCATAGCCGAGCGAGGCGAGCCGGCTGGCGCCCGCCGTCAGCCGCGACCGGTCCGTGCGGGCGGCATAGGCCAGCACGAAGGCGAGGATGACGGTCAGGAGCGCCGCGGCCGACGAGACGGCGACCGATCGGCCGAGCGCCTTGATCAGGCGCGGTTCGGCGAAATCGCCGAGGCGGCGCGCGGCAAAGCCCGCAAGCACCGCCACGGGCACGACAAAGCCGACGATGACGGGCAGGGCGCAGAGGAGCGTCGCACCCCAGCCGCGCCAGCCCGACAGCTTGAGCCGCACGGCGTCGATCGTGACGGCCGTCGTCTTCTGGCTGGCGAAACGCTGGCGACGCCGCGCCCGGCGCTCGACCCACAGGAGCAGCACGACGAAAACGAGCAGGACGGAGGCGATCTGGGCTGCGCCCGCGAGGCTGCCGCGATTGAGCCAGGTGTCGTAGATCGAGAAGGTGAGCGTGTTGACGCCGAGGTATTCGACGGCGCCGATGTCGTTCAGCGTTTCCATCATCACCAGCGTCAGCCCGACCATGATGGCGGGCCTCGCCATCGGGATCTGCACGCGGGCAAAGACCCGGAACGGTCCGGCGCCGAGCGTGCGGGCGACGTCGGCGGCGGCACGGCCCTGCATGAGGAACATCGAGCGGCAGGCGAGGTAGACGTAAGGGTAGAGGACCGCCGACATCACCAGGACCGCGCCGCCGAGCGACCGGATGTCCGGAAAGCTGTAGTCGCGTGCCGACTGGAAGCCGAACAGGCTACGGTAGAGGCCCTGCACCGGTCCGGTGAAATCGAGGAACTCGCCGAAGGCATAGGCGGCCAGATAGGACGGGATGGCGAGCGGCCGCACCAGCGCCACCGAGAGCAGGCGGCGAAAGGGGAAATCGCAGGACGCCACCAGCCAGGCGCTGACGATGCCGATGGAGGCGGTCAGCGCACCGGTGAGGCCGAGCAGCAGCAGCGTGCGGCTGGCGGCGCGCGGCACCACGTTGAACAGCATGTGCTGCCAGTTCTCGCCGTCGCCCGACAGGCCGATCAGGAAGATGGCGACGATCGGCATGGCGACGAAGGCGGACACGACAAGCGCGGCCAGCGTCGCGCCGGAAAGCCTGCGCCGCACCGGGCCGTAAACCGTTCTTTGCGCAACGCGCGCTTCCGCTGCCAAGGCTTCGTCTCCGTATTCTCTGCGTCGTCCGGGCGCCCGAGGCGCGGGGTCCGGTCCCGTCGGTCTAGCCGAAACCGGCGGGGAAGGGAACGGTCGGGCGCCGGGAGGCGGAAAATTGGGCCGCCGCGCGTGTCGGCCATCGGGGTCCAGAACTACCGATGATTGAATTCGCGGGTGCTTGAAGACTATTCTTGGCCGGTGTGACGTCCCGGCCGGGCCGGTTGACAGCGAAGCATTCCGACAAAATACATGACTGCACATCGTTTTTCGACAACCACTCGGGCAGAGAAGATCGCATGAATGAATTGGCGTGGGTCGCCGAAACGGCGGTGGAGAGCGAAGCGCAGGGCTTCGACCCAGAGGGCCGCATCACCTTCGACGATGGCCCGTTTGCGGGCTTCATCGAGCGCGTGCCCCTGCGGCCGGGTATGGCCCTCTACCGTGTCGAGGGGACGTCGAGCCATGCCTGGACGCTGAAGGCGCTGGGGGATGCGCCCGCCGGCAATCTGGTCTTCGGCACCATGCTCGGCGGCGCTGGCGCGATCGAGGCCGAAGGCAACGAGAGGCAGGTTGGCATTCGCCAGCCGCCCCTTCGTGGTCAGTCTGGCCGAGCGCGAAATCGCTCATTGCCTGGAACCGGGCGAGCCCTGGCGCGCCGTCACCCTGCTGCTGGAGGCAAAAGCGCTCGAGACGCTGGTCCTTGGCAGACGGGCTTCCGCTTTGGCCCGCGCGGTGCTGGAGGACGGCCGGCTGCCGGTTTCGCATGTGCTGGAGAGCGACCGCCGTCACGCGCGCGGCAAGCGACCTCATGCGTCCCGCCTACCGCGCGCGATGGCGACGCTCTGGCGCGAGAGCAAGGCGCTGGAACTCCTGGCGCACCAGCTGGATCATCTCTCCGGCAGTCCGCCGCCGCCGGTCGCGCTGAGTCCGCGGGATCTCGCGCGGGTACGCGAAGCTCACCAGCTTCTGGTCGCGGACCTGCGCACACCGCCGAGCCTCGAGGCGCTGGCGGCCCAGGCGAAGCTTCCCTCGCGCCGGCTCAATCAGGGCTTCCGCCAGCTCTACGGCATGACGGTCTTCGAGGTGCTGCTCGAGGCGAGGATGAAGCTGGCCCACGCCCTGGTCCTGGAAAGGCCGGACATACCCCTCAAGCACCTGGCCTGGATGGTGGGCTACAGCCAGCTGTCCAATTTCATCAACGCCTACCGCCGCCGCTTCGGCGTACCGCCCGGCCGGCATCGCCGCGATGGTGGTTGGGACTAGAAGACGCTTTTCTTGAGGAGCCCGGCTGTAGCCTTGGCGGTCGCCACGCCATGGGCAGGTGCGCCATTGCGCCCATTTTCAAGCGAAGAATGAGTTATGCGCGACGGCGAATGCTTATGCGCGGCTGATCCCCGCGTTGATCGGTTCCACAACCTGCAGGCAATAGGAGCCTTGCGAATCCAGCCCGGTTCACCGCCTCCGCGAGGATCATCGAAATGAATGCATTCGTTCTCGTCTTCATCCTTCGCCTGTTGGCGCCGCGGATCGGCCGGCGCGATCGCAACCGATAAGCCGTCTGCGGTGGAGGCAGGCAAGGCGCGCGGCGGCGCCCTTGCGTGGTCTTGATGCCGCTTGGATGGCGAAGGTGGAGCGGCGGGGCCGAGGTATCCTCCCGACCCTGGCGGCAACCGGCCGCTCCACCACCCGATCGGTCGAGCCCCTGCCAGCGGAGAGGGGAGCCTGTGCCGCCCGCATTGCCGGCCAGCGCGTCACCACCCCTCTATCGCCTGCGCCTGCCTAGTCGGCCAGCACGCGCTGCGAGGGGAAGGTGATCTCGACCAGCGTGCCTTCGTTCGGCGCCGAGGAGATGGCGAAGGTGGCGCGGTTGGCATCGACCATGGCCTTGGTGAGCGGCAGGCCGAGCCCGGTGCCGTCGCCGCGGTTGCGCGTGCCCGTGTGCACCTGGCGGAACGGCTTCATCGCCTGCTCCAGCTCGGTGCGGGTCATGCCGACCCCGGTGTCGCGGATGCGCAGCGCCACGCTGCCGTTCGGCTCGTACGCGGTCGAGACGATGATCTGGCCACCGGATGGCGTGAAGCGGATGGCGTTCGCCAGGATGTTGAGCACGATCTGCTTGATCGAGCGCATATCGGCGACGACGCTCGGCACGGCCTGCGACAGCGCGGTGCGGATGATGACGCGCTGGCCGTTGGCCTGCGGCTGGACGATCGACACCGCCGCCTGCACCGTCTCGTTCAGCCCGACGGCGGTGAAGTCGAGATCCATCTCGCCGGCCTCGATCTTGGAAATGTCGAGCAGGTCGTTGACGATGTCGAGCACGTGCCGGCCGGAGCGGACGATGTCGTTGGCATATTCGGCATAGCGCGGATGGCCGACCGGGCCGAAGTGTTCGTTGGCCATCATGTCGGCAAAGCCGATGATGGCGTTGAGCGGCGTGCGGATCTCGTGGCTGACGCGGGCGAGGAAGTCGCTCTTGTGGGCATTGGCGGTCTCGGCGGCGCGCTTGGCGTTGCGCAGTTCCTCCTCGGTCCGCTTCCACTGGGTGATGTCGCGGATCACGGCGCAATAGCCGTTGGACGAGGTGAGCTTGCCGATGGTCATGAACAGCGGCAGGAAACCGCCCGAGGCCTCGCGGCCGATCACTTCGCGGCCGTCGTTGAGCACGCTCGCCACGCCATGGCCGGACAGGCCGCCGAGATAGTCGAGGATCGACTTCGGCTTCATGGGCGAACAGCATGACGAAGGGTTTTCCGCGCGTTTCGGCCTCGTCGAAGTTGAACAGCGCGCTCGCCGCCCGGTTCATCGAGCGGATGTCGCCGTCGGCGCCGAGGATGACGACGCCGTCGGTCGCGGTCTCGAGGATGGCGCGCAGTTCGTCGACCTCGACCTGCAGCCGGGCGAGCTGTTCGGCGCCCGCCTGACCTTGCGGTTCGGCAACCGGCTGTGCGGCGAGGGCATGGGGCGCTGCCGGCTTTTCCGGAGCTGCCTGGGCGGCAGCGCCGGCCGGGATCAGCGCCAGCATCAGCGCGGTGGCCCGCTCGAAGCGGATGGACTGCAGCCGCGCGGTGACGGGCACGAGCTGGTCGTCGGCCCGCACGATGACGACGCGGCCGGCCTCCTCGCTCGCCCCTTCGAGATCCTGGCGCTGGATCAGCACGTCGAGCCCGCCGGCGGTGTCGAGGTCTTCCACCGAGGCATAGCCGGTGAGCGCCAGGAATTCCGGATTGGCGTGGATCAGGCGGTCGCCGACATGGACCAGCAGCGCGACCGGCATCAGGTCGACGATCTCGGCGGTGAGCGTATTGTCGCGCTTCAGGCGCAGCGTGGCGAATTCCCCGACCGTTGAGTCTTCCGGCCCGGGGGCGTTGTCGGCGGCGACGTCCGGGGCAAGGGGCGCGGCGGCGGCGGTCTCGGGCACGGCCGGCGCTTCGGGGGCTTCCGCCGGCTCCCTGTCTGCTTCGGCCTGCTCGGTCGCAGCGGAACTGGCCGCTTCCTCAGCGGCGGCCTCGGCGGCCGCGGCCTCGTTACGGCGGATCTCGTTCAAAGCCTCGGCGGCCTTTTCGCGCAGGCCCTGCGGATCGAGCTTGCGGGCGATTTCCAGGAAGGCGGCCTGTTCGCCGGGGGTGAGACCGTCCCGGCCGCGGGCGCGGCGCTCCTCGAGCTGCACCACCTTGTCGGAATGGCGCCGGCCGGGGGTCTCGACGATCTGCAGCGCCGGCGGCTCGGCGACGGGGCTGCGGGGCGGCTCGGCCGGCGCTTCGAAGAATTCCGGCTCGCCGATGCGCGGCAGGCCGTCCTCGACTTCGGCTGCCGCGGTTTCGTCCTCGGCAGCCGTATCGGCAGCCGGCATGTCCCGATCGGAGACGGCTTCGCCTTCGGACGTGCCGGACGGAAGTTCGGCGGCGCTGTCGTCGCCCGGCGCGGCTTCGGCGCCCGGGAATTCGGCATGGTTTGTCTCGTCCGCCTCGTCGTCGAGCAGCGAGAAGCTGGGCACGGTCTCGGCGGCGGCTTCGCTGATCTCCGGCTCTGCCGGCTGGCGCGGCGCGGCCCCGCCCACGAAGGTCATGCCGGTGCGGTGCGGATCCTCGATGGCGTCGGCCAGGCGCACGATGCCGAAACCGCGGAAGCCGTCGAAATCGCGGCTGCGGGTATAGGTCGGAAGGGCGGCGAGATCGACCGGCACCATCAGGCTGGTGCCCTCGACCGGCCAGTGGATGGTCTTGCCCGACCAGGTGTCGCGCTTCATCAGCAGCTCGCCGATCTTGCCCTCGGGATCGAGGTTGAACAGCGCGGCGAGATCGGTGAAGGCGACGCCGTTGATATCGGCGGCATGCGGGCCGACGGCCTCGGCGAATTCGTGCGAGACGTCGCAGAACCGGCCGTCGGCGTCGATCTTCCAGACGAAGCGCGTGGCGCGGCGTTCCGGCGAAAAGACGAAGGCGCCGGCCGGGGGCTCGCCCGAGGGCGCGGATGCGGCGACGGCGACCTCGGCAGGTGCGGCTTCGGTAACGGGGGCGTCGTCGGGAGCGGTGGCCGATTCGGCGGCGACAACGGACGCAGGCGTCGGTAGCTCGGCATCAGCCAAGGGGCCTTCAGTCTGCGCAGGTTCGACGGGCGTGTCTGTCTGCGCATCGTCGGCGGGCGTGAGGTCCGCGGCAGTCTCCGGCACGGCTTCGGCTGCCAGCGGCAACTCGGCCTGAGGGGAAACGGCCTGCGGGGAGGCGGCCTCGACCGTTTCGTCGGCATCGGGAAACAGGTCGGCGGCCTCGGTGTCGGCAAGGGGGCCGACCTCGTTTTCCAGGGTCTCCACCACCTCGGCCGCGGCTTCGGCCAGCACGGCGTCGCCCGGCGCAGCGGGTTCGCTCGAAACGGCCTCGGCCGAAATGGCGTCTTCGCCCGTCTCGTCGGTGTAGGTCTCGTCCAGCGCCTCGACCTCGTCGGCCTCGAATTCCTCGATCTCGCCGATCGCATTCACGACCTCGGCAAAGCCGGCCTCGGCCTCGACCACGCCGGCGGTGACGATCGCCGCGGCTTCCGGGGAAACGGCCGGTTCGGCTACAGGCGCCACGGCGGCGGGCAGGGGGGCGGTGGGGCCCGTCGGTTCTTCGGTGTCGAAGCTGTCGGTCGGGTCCATGTGGCCGAGGATCGTCTCGACGGTGAACAAGAGGTGCAGCGCCGGATCGTCCGACAGCTTGCCGATGGCGGCGGGCAGATGGCCGCGTCCGGTCGGGATCGGCCGCTTGACCAGATGGTCGGCATCCGCGCCGGCCAGGGTGACCAGGCTGCGGGCGGTCTGCGGGGTGATGCCGAGGCCGGCGAATTTCGCCGAGGCGACGACCACCTGGCCCTCGCCGTCGAGCACAGCCATGTGGGTGTCGGGATCGTCGAAGCCGGTCAGCATGTCGGCCGCGCGCTCGGTCAGACTGCCGGCCTTGCCGATCGGCGGCACGGCGAGCAGCACGACGGGCTCGCCGGGGCGGATCTCGACCATTTCCGCCGAGGCGGTCACGGGAACGCGCTGGAAGCCCGAGGCGATGCGCAAAAGCAGCGAACGGCTGTCGCCGACCGCGCCGAGCTGGCGGGCCACGCCCTCGATCTGGCGGAAGGTGACGTCGCCACGGTTCGGGCCTTCCTCGAGGAAGTCGTAGATCGAGGCATTGCCGAAGAAGCGCGCGCCGGCGCCATTGGCCCACAACACCCGGTCGAGCGCGGGCGAAAACACGACGAGCGCCTCGCCCCGGGCAAAGCGCGGGCGGATGCTGTCGTGAACGGCGACGTCGATGAACGGGTATGGAGCGGGCATCCTGGGACCTGTCTTAGCAATTGCCGTTCAACCGCGGCAAATTAACAGATTTTTAATACCTAGCCACGGCTTTCGGGTCCAGCAAGGCGTGCCGGTTTCGCCCAACAGGGTTAATCCGCGGCAACGCGGATAAATTGCATATTGCACTGCACAAATATATTGCAATGCACAATGACCAGTGCTATATACAATTCATCGAACACAACCGGGCCCGCCGATCGCTGACCCGCTCAAACGAGGAGCACTCACATGGCTGCCAATACCACCAAGGACGCATTCTCCTTCTCCGCCACCGCATTCGACCCGGCAAAGGTCACCGAAACCTTCCGCGACTTCGCCGAAAAGGGCGCAGCCCAGTCGAAGGACGCCTATGCTGATGAAGACCGCACCGAAGGGCTACCAAGACCGTCGAATACGCTCCAGACCGCCCAGGCCGGCACCGCCGAACTCGGCCTCACCATCGACGCGCACCAATGCGAAATGTCGTCGCTTCGGAAGCCCTGCTCGGCGGCCGTTGATCGCTTAACCATCGAACCGCAGACCTCCTTCATCCGCAAGCAGGCTGAAGTCAACATCGAGCAGGGCTGGCCATGCAGGAAGCCGCCAAGAAGTTGCTGTTGAGCCGTGTGGAAGGAAGTTGCTGTAGTCGTCGACCTTCAAGGCCGCCTGATCAAAAGACATCTGTCCTCCCAAGGACTTGAAGGCCGGGGCACTTGTCCCGGCCTTTTTTCGTTTGGTGCAAAAAAGGCTTGAAAAAGACGCCAACTGTCCGTATGTGACCCCTCAAGGCGTCTTGGACGCCCGATGTGCGGTTGTAGCTCAGTTGGTTAGAGCGCAGGTTTGTGGCACCTGAGGTCGGAGGTTCGAGACCCCCCAACCGTACCATTTTTTTCTCCCATTTAGTTGCGTCCCGGAAGTGACCGAGACCTTTGTATGGTCGCTGCACGTAGGCTGCGTGGACTTGCGGTAATTTGACCCCGCACGCAGAAATTTTCTCGTCCCGTTCCAAACTACAAAAGAGCTGTTATCCGGTCAGTGCCAGGCGTTGGCTGTTTGTGATTGCAGCGCGAAGTACATTTCGCTGCGGGAGTGGACCGCCACAAACCCCGATGACGCTTCGAAAGTGACCAGTGCCCTTCAGCCGAGCTTCGCGTGATCGATTGTGCGGTAGACTCGATGCTCGGTACGGTGGATTATTCCAGGCAACTAAGATTGCGGTGGAGAGGGAAATGTCAAACGTAAACAAACACGGGTTAAGCCGAGTGATTGGAAGTGAGATCCAGCGGACGATTCGGAGGAATTCGGGTTTCGGTTGTGTGATTTGCGGCAAGGCAATTGGCGAATACGAACACGTGGATCCACCGTTCTGGGACGCGGTCGAGCACGATCCGCGAAAGATGACGTTTCTATGCCTTGAGCATCACGGACGCGTTACCAAAGGGTGGACATCCAAACAGGAAGTTCTGGAGGCCATGAAGGCGCCGAAGGCTCTGCAGAAAGGATACTCCCGTGAGGCGTTCGGGGTTGGCGATGGCCCTTTGCAGATTAAGCTGGGCCCCACCACAGCAACAGACTGCCAGTGCCTGATCCGCGTCGACGAGCGGCCAGTTCTTTGGATCAACCCTCCGGAGGAATCTGGGGGACCGTACCGACTCCAACGCAATTCGCAGACTTTGTAGTGGCACCTGATTCTTCAGATAGTCGACAACGAATGGCGGAGCCCATCGGACAACTGGGACGTTACAGTTGTTGGGCAACGGATAACAATTAGAAACGCTCCCCGAGACATCGCTCTTCAAATTCGTACCGAGCCGCCGCATACGCTCGTGATCGAGCGACTGAACATGAGAGTGAATGGCGTTCACTTCTTGTGTGACGATCAGGAGTTCTATGTACGTACCCCTGCTGGCCAAAAGTTTTACGCTCAGGACCTAGAGGTGGACGGTCCATCGGTATTGTTCGACGTAATGAATGACGGTATGTCGGTGGGCGTTAATGCCAAGGGGGCGCGTTTCTCCGGAAGAATGGGTTTCGGTCCGGGTTTGCCAATCCGGAGGCGAGCCAATCAGAGCCGAAATTCCCGGTGCGAATGCGGCAGCGGTAAACGCTTTAAGCGATGCTGCGGTTCCTTCGGGCTATAAGCCTCGTGTTTGCTGCCGCTCTGCCGTGGTTCTCCAGAACCTGATCCCCCCGCCTTGACCCCGCCCACCTGCATCGATAGTCAGCCAGCATCCACTCCCGTTTCCCTCCACCGCCGCTAAGCGGAATTGTTTGGCCAGTCGATGAAGCCCAAGGATTTTGCCGCCTATCTGTTCCTGGCTCTGGCCTGGGGCCTGTCCTTTCTGCTGCTGTTGAAGGTGGTTTCCGCCTTCGGCTGGGTGGGCGC
Source organism: Rhizobium sp. (assembly GCA_020621905.1). GTDB lineage: Bacteria > Pseudomonadota > Alphaproteobacteria > Rhizobiales > Rhizobiaceae > Allorhizobium. Next base: position 603 of record JAHRYZ010000075.1, on the reverse strand, counting down.
CGTCACCTTTCGCTGCTTCGTCGCCGGCCTGACGCTGTTTTTCATCGCCCGGGCCACGGGCCGCGGCCTGCATTTTAGCGCCGGCTGGCGGCCCTTTGCGGTGGTCGGGGCCACCACGGTTGCCGGCCAGCTGGTCGGGCTCTCCTATGCCACCCCGCTGATCGGCACGGCCATGGCGGCGATCCTGGTGGCGACAATCCCGATGTTTTCCATGCTGATCGGCCAGGTCTGGGGCTTGGAGCGCATCACGCCGCAACGGCTGCTCGGCCTCTTGATCGGTTTCGTCGGCGTGGTTCTGCTGGTCGGCTTCCCGGCCGCGCCGGTCAATGTCGCCTTCGTGCTCGGCTGCGCCGGAACGCTGTTTGCCTGCCTCTGCGCCGCCTTCGGCAGCAATTATGCGAGCCGCCGCCTCCAGGGCGTCGGCGCCTGGGAGGTGACGATCGGCGCCTTCCTGTTCGGCGGGCTGATGACCCTGCCGCTGCTTCTCGCCGTGCCGGTGCCGGGCGTGCCGCGGCTGATCGACTATGGCTATCTGCTGGTGCTCGCCGGGGTGATGAGCGCCATGACCTATGTGCTCTATTTCGGCCTGGTCGCCTCGATCGG
>JAHRYZ010000074.1 GCA_020621905.1 Rhizobium sp. | reverse complement strand
CTCCCCCCTTGAGGGGGAGATGCCCGGCAGGGCAGAGGGGGGAGGCCGGACGCTTCGAGGCCCTCGCCTTGCTCGGGCACCTCAGCATGAGGGTGGCGCGCAAATCCGCCGATCCTGATGGTGACGGCTCGGGCCGAAGGGCAGGGGTCGCCGGACTATTTTCGGCCCCCCGTCGACGGGCCGGGAGCGGCGTGCTCTAGATGGCCGACCATTGAGGAGCACCGCATGAAAGACCCCGTCATCGCCGCTATCGTTTCCCTATCCCTTCTGCTGTCGGTCTCGCCGGCGAGCGCCCAGACCGCCGGCGACCCGATCGAGAGCTATTGCGCCACGCTCGGCGAAAGCGATCATTTCGCCTCCGACGGTTACCCGCTCAAGGACGCCGCCGCCATCATCCGCCAGGACCGGGCCAACTTCCATGCCTTCGGCATCCGCGACGACAGCGACGAGAACGACTCGACCTTCAGCTCGAAGAAAAATCGGGCGCGGCTCGAGCAGATGCTGAAGAACGGCAGCATGGACCGCAGCACCCGCAACGCCATCGTCAACGGCACGCCGGACGTCTGCATCGACGTCTATGACGACTATATCGACGTGACGCTGCTGTAGGGTCGGGTAAGGCCTGACTCGGGGCGATGGCGCCGGGGGGATTGGCGGGTCGGTTTGCCCACCGCCACCTTCTTGCCGCTCACCCCGCTCTGTCGGCCGCCCGCTCTTGCCAGCCGCCCCCTCTTGCAGCCGTCCGGTTGTGTCGGGCGCCCCGTCTTGCCGGCCATCCACCTCCTGCCGGCCGTACCTTGCCGCCGACCCCCTCTGTCGGCTACGCCGACATCTCCCCTTCAAGGGGGGAGATGGGCCGCTGGCCGTACTGCCAGCCTGGCCGCGGTGGCCGGGTATGGGCAGACGACCGGGGCTGGGCATTGCAGCGATGAAGTCAGTTGGGACGGTGCCGCGGGCCGATCTCCCCCTTGAGGGGGAGATGCCCGGCAGGGCAGAGGGGGGTGGAGCGACCGGCTCGGCAGGCTGGTCTTGTCCCTATCGCGCAGCCAAGGGCGACCGCCTGACGCCGGGCGCCACAGGGCGCCTCGGGCCTGCCCGTGAGTCTGGAAGCTCGGCTTGAGGGCACGCGCCGGGGCCGATACAGGACCGTCGCTGCCTCAGGCCGCCCGCGGTGCCTGGCTCGGCGGATAGCCGGTGACGCGTTTGAAGGCGCGGCTGAAGGCGGCGTGGGAGCTGTAGCCCAGCCGGTGCGCGGCGGTCTCGATCGGCATGCCTTCCTTGGAAATCCATTGGGCCGCCAGCCGCATGCGCATCTCCGTCAGATAACGCAGCGGCGGCACGCCCGTGACCGCGAGAAAACGCTCGGCGAAGACGGAGCGCGAGGCGCCCATCAGCTTGGCCAGTTCGGCGAGCGTCCAGTCCCGGCCGGGATCGCGGTGGAGGGCGACGAGCACGCGCCCGAGGCGCGGGTCGCGCAGGGCGGCGATCCAGCCGGTCGCATCGCCGCAGCCGCATTCCACCCATGCCCGGACGATCGAGGCGGCAACGACATCGGCGAGGCGCGCCAGGATGCCGGCATAGCCGGCGCGACCCTGGTTGACCTCGCGGGCCATCGCCTCCAGCATCGGCAGGATTTCCGGATAGCGCGTCATGATCGTGCCGACCCGCATGACCTCGGGCATCAGCGCGACCAGCGGATGCATGCTGCCCAGGTCGAAATCCATGCAGGCGGAAAAGATCAGCACGCGCTCTTCCGCGCTGCAGGCCTTTTCGTCGCAATCCATGATGCCGCTCACCAGGGTGCAGAGAGGTTGCCTGGGCAGCGTGGCGAGATCGGCGCAGGGCTGAGGCGCCTCGGCCGACGAGCCGATCAGATGACGGCCGCCGCGCGGCAGGAGCGCGGCGTCGCCCGCCTTCATCCGATGCAGTTCGCCGCTCGGGGCGCGAAGCGTGATCGTTCCGCGCGCCAGGAACAGAAATTTCGCGCGGCTGTCGCCTTCGCCGAAGGCATAGGCGAAGGGCGGCGAAAGCTCCACACGGCGGTAGTCGACCCCCACGAGCCGCATGCCGAGCAGCAGTTCGCTGACGAGGTCGGGGCCGAGGGCGCCGGTTGAGAGTGAAGTGTCGGACGGTTGATCAAGCATAACGGATTTTCTGACATAGAAAGTCCGACGAGTCCAGCCTAGCCTTTCGCCGTGCCATTCCTCCCATCGAAAGGACATGACGATGACACCCTCCACCAAGAACCACGATCCCGCCACCGGCGGGGCACGGACCCCGGCCTGGTCGGCCGTCGCCTCCATGACGATCGGCGTCTTCAGCCTGGTGACCGCCGAATTCCTGCCAGCCAGTCTCTTGACCCCCATCGCCGCCGATCTGTCCATCAGCGAAGGCGCGGCTGGCCAGGCGGTGACGACCACCGCGCTGTTCGGCTTCGCCACCAGCCTGCTGATTACCGCGGCTGCGCGCGGCACCGACCGGCGCCACCTGCTGATGTTCTTCTCCGCGCTGCTGGTCGCCTCCAACCTGCTGGTCGCCTTTGCGCCGGGCCTTCCGCTCCTGCTCTTCGGCCGCGTGCTTCTCGGCGTGGCGCTTGGCGGGTTCTGGGCCATGTCAACCGCCGTCACCATGCGGCTGGTGCCGGCGGCGCTGGTGCCGAGGGCGCTCGCCATCCTGATGAGCGGCGTCTCGGTCGCCACCGTGCTCGCGGCGCCTGTCGGAAGCTATCTCGGCGATCTCTTCGGATGGCGCGACGTCTTCCTGCTCGCCGCGGCGCTCGGGCTGCTCGCCCTGGCGGCGCAATGGCTGAGCCTTCCGTCCATGAAGCCGACGGGGGCGACGCGGCTGCGGACCCTGCTCGACGTCCTGGTGCGCCCGGGCATCGGCGCCGGCATGCTGGCGGTGCTGCTGGTCTTCGGCGGGCACTTCGTCTTCTTCACCTATCTGCGCGCCTATCTCGAGAGCGGCAGCGGCTTTTCCATCGAGTCGATCTCCGTGATCCTGCTCGGCTTCGGGGCGGCGAACTTTCTCGGAACGCTGCTGGCCGGACGCCTCGTGCAGAAGAAGCTGCGGCTGACGCTGGTACTGGCGCCGCTCGCCATGGGCGCGATCGCCGCCGCCATGGTTCTGGAGGGCGCCGATCCTGTCGCCGATGTGGTGGCAGTCGTTCTCTGGGGCCTGTTCTTCGGCGGCGTGCCGGTCGCCTGGTCGAGCTGGATCGCCCGCACCGTGCCGGACGAGACCGAGAGCGCCGGGGGGCTCTTCGTCGCCTCCATCAATGTCGCCATCGCGCTCGGCGCGGGTCTCGGCGGCGTGGTCTTCGACTTCACCGGTGGAACCGCAACCATCGCCGCGAGCGGCACCGTGCTGACGCTTGCCGTGTTGAGCATCATGCTGGGCGTGAGGCTGCGTGCGCCGGCCGCCGTGGCGGTCTGAGCAACCTCTGCGAACCTAGATGGGCGGCGGCATCGTTTCCGCCGTCCACCATCGTCGATGTGGTCAATACAGCACGCTCGCACCCTGGTCGGCCGGGCCGGCAATGCGGCGGAGCGGCGCGAAGAGTTCGCGGCCCATGCCGAATTCGTTGGCGGAAAGATCGGCGACGACGGCCGGGCGGGCGGCGAATTCGGCGGCGTCGACCAGCACTTCCAGCGTTCCGGCGATCGCGTCGAGGCGGATCATGTCGCCGTCCTGGATGCGGGCGATGGCGCCGCCGTCGACGGCTTCGGGTGTGAGGTGGATTGCCGCCGGGATCTTGCCGGACGCGCCGGACATGCGGCCGTCGGTGACGAGCGCCACCTTGAAGCCGCGGTCCTGCAACACGCCGAGCGGCGGGGTCAGCCGGTGAAGCTCGGGCATGCCGTTCGACTTCGGGCCCTGGAAACGCACGACGGCGACGAAATCGCGGTCGAGCTTGCCGGCCTTGAAGGCGTCCTGCAGCGACTGCTGGTCGTGGAAGACGATGGCCGGGGCCTCGACCACATGGCGTTCCGGCTTGACGGCGGAGATCTTGATCACCGCCCTGCCGAGATTGCCGGTCAGCATCTTCAGCCCGCCATTGGACTGGAACGGCGCCTCGACGCGGGCGAGAACCTTGGGATCGGCGCTCTCCTCCGGCGAGGGCTGGCGGATCACGTTGCCGTCGGGACCGAGCCTCGGGTCGATCGTGTAGGCGGCAAGGCCCTGGCCGTAGACGGTGCGCACGTCGTCATGCAGGAAGCCGACCTTCAGCAGCTGCTTGATCAGGAAGCCCATGCCGCCGGCGGCGTGGAAATGGTTCACGTCGGCAAGCCCGTTCGGATAGACGCGGGCGATCAGCGGCACGATGTCGGAGAGGTCGGAAATGTCCTGCCAGCTGAGCTGGATGCCGGCGGCGCGCGCCATGGCGATCAGGTGCAGCGTGTGGTTGGTCGAGCCGCCGGTGGCATGCAGGCCGACCACGCCGTTGACGATCGAGCGTTCGTCGATCATCTCGCCGGCCGGCGTGAATTCATTGCCCTGGGCGGTGATGGCGAGCGCCCGCTTCGTCGCTTCCTTCGTCAGCGCGTCGCGCAGCGGCGTGTTCGGATTGATGAAGGAGGCGCCGGGCATGTGGAAGCCCATGATCTCCATCAGCATCTGGTTGGAATTGGCGGTGCCGTAGAAGGTGCAGGTGCCGGGGCCGTGATAGGACTTGGACTCGGCTTCCAGCAGTTCGGCGCGGCCGACCTTGCCCTCGGCATAGAGTTGGCGGATGCGCGACTTCTCGTCGTTCGGCAGCCCCGTGGTCATCGGACCGGCGGGAATGAAGACCGACGGCAGGTGGCCGAAGGTGAGCGAGGCGATGACGAGGCCGGGCACGATCTTGTCGCAAACGCCGAGGAAGACGGCCGCGTCGAACATGTTGTGGGAAAGGCCGATGGCGGCGGCCATGGCGATCACGTCGCGCGAGAACAGCGACAGTTCCATGCCCGGCTGGCCTTGGGTCACGCCGTCGCACATGGCCGGCACCCCGCCCGCCACCTGCGCCACGCCGCCGGCTTCCGCCGCCGCGGCGCGGATCAGCGCCGGATAGGTCTCGAACGGCTGATGGGCCGAGAGCATGTCGTTGTAGGAGGTGATGATGCCGAGATTGGGCACGACGTCGCCGGACAGCGTCGCCTTGTCCCCGACGGAACAGGCGGCAAAGCCATGGGCGAGGTTGCCGCAGGACAGCGTCGAGCGGTGCACGCCCTTGGTGATCTGGCCGCGCACGCGCTCCAGATAGACTTCACGGGTCGGCCTGGAACGCTCGACGATGCGGCGGGTGATGGCTTCGATACGGCTGTCTGCGGACATCGGATGTCACTCCTTGGAAAGGCGCGCGACGGTCAAGTCCGATCGGCGCACTCAGAAGCCCGCTCCCCGCGGGCGTGTCGGGAGCCGTCCCGCGGTCGGGGCGGCAGCGGCGGGGCGGCTCAGGGCGCCCAGTAGATGTCAGGTGCGGTCTTGGACCGTTCAAGCACGGCGCGGACCGGCATTTCGGCCTCGTCGGTGCCGGACAGGGCCTTGTCGAGAACCGCCTTCTTCTCGGCGCCCTCGATGTGCAGCACCAGCAGGCGCGAGTCGTAGAGGGCGGAGAAGGAGAGGGTGAGGCGCGTTTCGCCGGCCCCTTCGGCTTCCATCGTCATCACCCGGCGCGGGGCGCTGCGGTCGAGCGCCGCGGCCAGATGGTTGCCGCCGGGAAAGAACGAGGCGGTGTGGCCGTCATTGCCCATGCCGAGGATCGTCACGTCGAAGGGCTTGCCGAAGGTGACGATTTCCGCGGTTGCGAGTGCTGCCGCCTCTTCGGCGCTCTCCACCGGGTGGTAGAGCGGAACGAAACCCGCTTTGGCGGCGGCGTTCTGCAAGAGGTGGGTCTTGACCAGCAGATGGTTGGAGCGGGCATTGTCCGGCCCGACGAAGCGTTCGTCGACCAGGGTGACGACAACCCTGTCCCATGCGATTGGCCGGGTGGAGAGAACCTCGAAGAACTGCTTCGGGGTCGATCCGCCGGAGACCGCCAGCGAAGCGGAGCCGCGCGAGGCGATCGCCGCGTGAAGTTCGGCCGAGACGCGGTCGGCCAGCGCCGTGGCCAGGGCCGCCCGGTCTTCGAATGCGTGCATCGTGGGTGCCATGGCTGTCGTCCTAGTCGACTTCGTGCCAGGTGCGGCCGTCGCGCTCGATCAGCGCGATCGCCTGGCTCGGACCCCAGGTGCCGGCGGTATAGCCTTGAGTCTTCTGGCCGCTGTCTTCCCAGCTCTTGAGGATCGGGTCGACCCAGCGCCAGGCGGCCTCGACTTCGTCGCGGCGCATGAACAGCGTCTGGTTGGAGCGGATGACGTCCATCAGCAGGCGCTCGTAGGCGTCGGCATTGCGCACGTCGAAGGCCTGGGCAAAGCTCATGTCGAGCGAGACGTGGCGAAGCCGCATGCCGCCCGGACCCGGGTCCTTGATCATCAGCCACTGCTTGACGCCCTCGTCGGGCTGCAGCCGGATGACCAGCATATTGGCCTCGATCCGGCCGGCGGCCTCGTCGAAGATCGAGTGCGGGATCGGCTTGAAGGCGACGACGATTTCCGACATGCGGGAGGCGAGCCGCTTGCCGGTGCGCAGATAGAAGGGGACGCCGGCCCAGCGCCAGTTGGCGATCTCGGCCTTGATGGCGACGAAGGTCTCCGTGTCGGAGGCGTCTTCGAGTTCTTCGGTATAGCCCTTGACGGGGCCGCCCGCAGACGCGCCGGCCTTGTACTGGCCGCGCACGGTGAGCTTCTCGACATTGGCCGGGGTGATCGGCTTCAGCGAGCGCAGCACCTTGAGCTTCTCGTCGCGCACGCTTTCCGCGTCCATCGAATTGGGCGCTTCCATCGCCACCAGGCAGAGGAGCTGCAGGATGTGGTTCTGCACCATGTCCCGAAGCGCACCGGCCTTGTCGTAATAGCTGACGCGGCCCTCGAGCCCGACGGATTCGGCGACGGTGATCTGCACGTGGTCGATATGGGCGGAGTTCCACAAGGGCTCGTAGAGCGCGTTGGCGAAGCGCAGCGCCATCAGGTTCTGCACCGTCTCCTTGCCAAGATAGTGGTCGATGCGGAAGATCTGTTCTTCCTTGAAGACCTTGCCGATCGTGTCGTTGAGGATCTGCGCCGAGGCGAGGTCCCGGCCGATCGGCTTCTCGACGACGATGCGGGTCGACTTGGTGATGAGCTTGAAGTCGCGGATCTTGTCGGCGATGTCGCCGAACAGCGAAGGCGAGACGGCGAGGTAGAAGGCGCGCACCAGGTCCTTGCCTTCGTCGAGCAGGACCTTCAGCTTGTCCCAGCCATCCGGCGACTTGGCATCGACCGAAACATAGTGGATGCGGGCGCAGAACTTCGCCACGTCGTCCTCGGCCCATTCGCCGGGCTTCAGATGTTCCTTCAGCGCGTTCTTGGCAAACTGGCGATACTCGTCGTCGGTCATCGGCGTGCGCGACGCACCGATGATCCGGGTCGGCTCGGTCAACTGGCCGGCGAGCTGGCGATGGTAAAGGGCGGGAAGGAGCTTGCGCTCCGCAAGATCGCCGGTGCCGCCGAAGACGACATAGTCAAACGGCTCGACGGGGATGATCTGGCTGCTCATTCAGGCTTCTCTCAATCGAAAACACTGAAGCCACATGTAATCTAATCGATTTAAAAAAGCCAGTGGGCAGGCGCGAAAACCACACACGCACTGCAAAAAATCAGAGCTTGTCGCGCAGTGCATACCAGGTCAGCGCGAGGAACAGCAGGGGACTGCGGAATTTCGCGCCGCCGGGGAAGGGTGGGATTTTCAGGTCGAGCAGATGGTCGAGCTCGCGGCCCTTGCCCGTCACCATGTCGGCATAGAGCTTGCCGCAATAGTTGGACAGCATGACGCCGTGGCCGGAATAGCCGCCGATCGAGATCACGCCGGGCATGACTTCGCGGGCAAAGGGCTTGCGCGGCATGGTGATGCCGACCGATCCGCCCCAGCCATGGGTGATCTCGATGTCCTGGAGCTCCGGATAGATTTCGGCGATCTGCCGGCGGATATGGGTGGAAATGTCGCGCGGCGTGTCCGAGGTATAGGCCTCGCGCCCGCCGAACAGCAGTCTTCCGTCGCGCGTGCGGCGCCAGTAGCGCACGACGAAGCGCGAGTCGGCGATCGATTCCTTGCCCGGGATGACGGAGGGGAACTTGTCGAGCGGTACGGTCGCGCCGATGAAGGAGCGGATCGGCATGACATGGGCGGCGGTCACCGGCTCGAGATTGCCGATATAGGCATTGATGGCGATCAGCACCTTGTTCGCGGTGATCGTGCCGGTCGGCGTGTCGATCAGGGTCTTGCCGCCGGACTGGCGGATCGACGAGGCCTTGGTCATCTCATGGATGGCCGCACCCGCGGCGCTCGCCGCCCTGGCGAGCCCGACGATCAGCTTCAGCGGATGGATATGGCCGGTGCCGCTGTCGCGCACGCCGCAATGGAAACGCTTCGAGCCGACACGTTCGGCGGTCTCCCTGCCGTCCATGTAGGCAAGATGCGGATAGCCATAGCGCGTTGCGGCGATTTCTACCGTCCGCTGGTATTCCTTGTCGTGCCCCGGCTTGTGGCTGACATTCATCTGACCGGGCATGAACTCCATGTCGATGCCGTGCGTCTCGGCAAAGGAGAGCACGTATTTCTTGGCATTCTCGGCCAGATCGAAGAGAGCCTTGGACCGCTCGTAGCCGAGTTCGGCCTCCAGTTCTTCCGGATACCAGCGCTGGCCCGTGCCCATCTGCCCGCCATTGCGGCCCGAGGCGCCGTCGCCGATGCGGCAGCCCTCGATCACGACGACCGACAGGCCGGCGGTCGCGAGGTTGTAGGCGGCCTGCAGGCCGGTGAAGCCGCCGCCGACAATGGCGACGTCGGCGGTCTTCGATCCGTCGAGGGCCGGATATTCCGGCCGCTCGGTCACGGTGGATTGATACCAGGAAATTCCCGGTGCGATGGGGCTTTGCCAAGCCATGGGAGACTCCTTCAGATCAAACGTTCAGCAGCAGGAATTCGCGTTCCCACGGACTGATGACCTGCATGAAGGTCTCGAACTCTCCCCTTTTGACCCCGGCATAGAGACCGATGAATTCCCTGCTCAGGACTTCGCCCAGCGCCGGATCGGATTCGAGCAGCGACACGGCCTCCAGCAGGCCGCGCGGCAGCTCGACCGAACCTTCATTGGCCGTTCCCTCGGACGCCGCCGTCGGCTCGATGCCCTTGATGATGCCGAGATAGCCGCAGGCGAGCGAGGCCGCGAGCGCGAGGTATGGATTGGCATCCGAGCTCGGCAGGCGGTTTTCCACGCGCCGCGCCCTGGCATCGGAGACGGGCACGCGGAAGGCCGTCGTGCGGTTGTCGTAACCCCAGGCATTGTTCACCGGGGCCGACATGTCGGGGGTGAGGCGGCGATAGGAGTTCACATAGGGCGCCATCATCACCAACGTCTTCGGCACGAAGGCCTGCATGCCGCCGATGAAGTGGAAGAACTCCTTGGACGGCGAGCCGTCGGCGTTGGAGAAGATGTTCTTGCCCGTTTCCGCATCGACCACCGACTGGTGGATATGCATGGCCGAGCCCGGTTGGCCCTGCATCGGCTTGGCCATGAAGGTGGCGTAGATGCCGTGCTTGAGGGCCGCCTCGCGGATCGTGCGCTTGAACAGGAAGACCTGGTCGGCAAGCTCGATCGGATTGCCGTGGCGCAGGTTGATCTCGAGCTGGGCCGGGCCTTCCTCGTGGATCAGCGTGTCGATCTCGAGGCCCTGCTTTTCCGAGAAATGATAGATGTCGTCGATCAGCTCGTCGAACTCGTTGATGCCGGCGATCGAATAGCCCTGGCCGCCGAGGATGGAGCGGCCGGAACGGCCCTTCGGCGGATGCAGCGGATAGTCCGGGTCGTCGTTCATGGCGACGAGATAGAATTCGATCTCGGGCGCCACGACCGGCCGCCAGCCCTTGGCGTCATAGAGCTTCAGCACGTTCTTCAACACGTTGCGCGGCGTGTAGGGCACGTCCTCGCCGTCCGTGGTGATGATGTCGCAGATGACCTGCGCGGTCGGGTCGGTTTCCCACGGCACGACGGAGAGCGTCGACAGGTCCGGCATCAGCTTGATGTCGCTGTCGCGGGAATCATAGCGGAACTGGCCGCTTTCCTCCGGATATTCGCCGGAAATCGTGTGGCGGTAGAGGGCCGAGGGAAGGGCGAGCGAGGTGTCGCCGGTGAACTTCGAGGTCGGCATCATCTTGCCGCGCGGAACGCCCGCGAGGTCGGGCGTGATGCACTCGATGTCCTCGATGCCGCGGGCTCTGAGCCAGGCTGCGGCTTCCTTCCAGGTCTTGACGCCACGGGTGGAGTTGATGTCCGGAGGAATGCTCGCCTTTTTCGACGCTGCGCCTTTGGGTCTGAGCATATTCTTCTTCGGAGGCATGTCTCACCGGTTTGGTTGTTGATGGCGGCATCATAACCCGAGTTCGGCGTTTGGCGAGGGGGCAAACGGCATTGACTTTGCCCGATCGATCGAAAAGACAGGTATTCTTTGTCGCAGGGACCCGGAATTGGCGCATATATTTGATGTTGCTATCATAGGAGCCGGTGCCGCAGGCATGATGGCGGCGCTCGTCGCCGGCCCGCGGACCTCCTCGTGCTCATCGACCATGCCCGGGCGCCGGGCGAGAAGATCCGCATCTCGGGCGGCGGGCGCTGCAATTTCACCAATATCCACGCCGGGCCGAAGAACTATATCTCGGTCAATCCGCATTTCATGAAGTCGGCGCTCGCCCGCTTCACGCCGGCCGATTTCATCGCCATGGTCGACAAGCACAGGATCGCCTGGCACGAGAAGACGCTCGGGCAATTGTTCTGCGACGACAGCGCCCGCGACATCATCCGCATGCTGCTCGACGAGATGCGCGCGGGCGGGGTGGACTTGAGGCTCGGCGTCGAGATTTCGGCCGTCGAGAAGGGCGAGGCCGGCTTTCGCCTGCAGACGACGGACGGCGAGATCCGCGCGGGCTCCGTGGTCATCGCCACTGGCGGCAAGTCGATCCCCAAGATGGGGGCGACGGGTTTTGCCTATAAGGTCGCGGAACAGTTCGGGCTTCGGCTGACGGAGACGCGGCCAGGCCTGGTGCCGCTGACGCTCGACCCCGCGCTGCTGGCCGAGCTTGCGCCGCTCGCCGGTGTCTCGGTCGATGCCGAGGTGCGCCACGGCAAGACGGCGTTTCGTGAAGCCCTGCTGTTTACCCATCGCGGCCTGTCCGGCCCGGCCATCCTGCAGATCTCCAGCTATTGGCGCGAGGGCGACGAAATCACGCTGTCGCTCGAACCGGATGTGGATTTTGCCGCCATGCTGAAGGCGGCGAAGAAGGAGAACGGCCGCCAGGCGGTGCAGACCGTGCTGGCGCAGCACCTGCCGAAGCGGCTCGCGCAATATGTCGCCGAACGGCACAAGATCGAGAAACCGCTCGCCGACCTGTCCGACAAGGCGCTGGAGGCGCTGGCCGCCTTCCTCCATGGCTGGACGGTGAAGCCGGCCGGCTCGGAAGGCTATCGCACGGCGGAAGTGACGCTTGGCGGCGTCGACGTCAGCGGGCTGGATTCCAGGACGATGATGGCGAAGGCCGTTCCGGGCCTCTACTTCATCGGCGAATGCGTCGACGTCACGGGCTGGCTCGGCGGCTATAACTTCCAGTGGGCCTGGGCATCCGGCCATGCGGCGGGCGAGAGCGTCTGAGCCCGTAACGTCGCCCGCTTTGGTGCAAAGCGACAAGATTGCGTGATCGTCCCCATTTTATGCAAGCTTTCCGCCGTAATTTAGCTATTGTTAACGTGCCGTGGTCATTCTGGTTCGATGCCGGCATCCGTCGCTGGATGTGACATGAAGTCGAACCGGATCGCCGCCATGAGACGGCATTGTTTTCCTCAACGGCAATCTGCAGGATAGCGCCGATGAACAGACAGAACAGCAACCCGCGGGCCATCGCCATCGCCAAGACCCGGGAAGTGGAAACCGCCCGCCTCTGGCATCTTGCCTGCCTCAGCCTCGGCGCTTGCAGCGCGCTTGCGCTCGTCGCAGTAGTAGCCCTGATCGGCTGAGCCGCCACCGCCTTACGCGGTCTTGCAGGCCATGGGCCTGGAGGGTACCGCTCGCGTCTCCGCCGCCGTCCCTTTGACGGCTGGCGACCGCGGTTCGGTGCAGGATGGCTCCGACTGACTTGCCCCTGAACGCTCCCTTGCCGACGGGTAGGTCCAGACGAGCCTCGCCAGCCGCCGGAGCGGCGTTTCGCTGAAGCGGGCATAATAGGCATCTTCGGCCTTTGCGCTCCGGTCCCGCGGTGCGCGCCCCTTGAGCGCCAAGAGAAACAACAATCCATATTGTCCGTCCATGATGGATCTCCTCTGTGTGAGCCATCAAAGGATCTATACCTCCAGATTCGACTGTTAAACCGGAAGAATTGCGCTATGTTTTTCAGCGATGAAAGACGTGGCCTGGGACAACTATCAGATCTTCCTGGCCGTCGCCCGCCATGGCGGACTGACGGGCGCCTCGAACGCGACGGCGCTGAGCCCGGCGACGCTCGGCCGGCGCATGGTCGAATTCGAACGGGAAATCGGCCGGGAACTCTTCGTCCGCAGCCAGACCGGCTATCGGCTGACCGGCGACGGCCGCCAGCTGCTCGAACATCTGGCCGAACTGGAGGCGGCGGCGCGCAAGGTCGAGACCTGGCGTCGCGGCGCGGCGGCGCGCGCTTTGGTGCGCATCGTCGCCGGCACCTGGAACGGCTGGCTGCTCACCGAAAATTTCGCCGCCATCTGCACGGAGCGCGACGATTTCCGCATCGACCTGCATATCGCCGAGCAGCGCGCCAGCCTGGCCCACCGCGAGACCGACATCGGCATCCGCGCCTTCGAGCCGGAGGAGGCGAACCTTGCGGCCGTGATGGCCGGCGAGGTGGCCTATGCCGCCTATCGCACGCGCAACAGCGAGGATGTCGGTCCGGGCCGGTGGCTGGCGGTCGACGGCGAAAACGCCATCTCGGCCTATCTGCGCTGGCCGCACGAGAACCAGGCGGAAAACCTGGTGGTCACCGTCAACCGGCCGCGCTCATTGCGCGACCTGGCGCTGGCCGGCGCGGGCATCGCCGTCCTGCCCTGCTTCGTCGGAGACCTGGAGCCAAGGCTGGAGCGAATGGGCGGCGAGATCGAGGCCCTGCGCCATCGCCAGTGGATCGTGATGAACAACGACGACCGGCACCGGCCGGAGATCCGCACCGTGGTCGAGCGGATGCGCAAGCTGATGAAGGCCCATGCCGACCTGTTTGCCGGCCGGCGGCCGAACCGCGGCGGGTGAGGGCGCACGGTCCGCAAAACAAAAGATCCCGCGCAGCGACCGCGTGAAGCTCCCCCCGAAGCCAGCGATCATTGCGCGGGAACCGACCCGGGGCTTTGACGCCCCGGATGGTACGTGAAATTCTTCTTACTTGCCCTGGGTCACGATGACCGGGATCAACAGGTCGCCCCAGTTGCCTTCGCCGCCGTGGTGGCGGGCCGAGCGGACGAGCTCGACGGATACGCCGGCATCAACCGCCTTCATGACGGACTGGTTGAGGCGGTGCAGGTCGTTGGCGACCATGCGGATCATGGCCTGCTGCTCTGCCGTCATGGCGGAAGCCTGCTCTTCGGCACGTTCCTTAACTCGGGTCTGCGGGGTCATGGCATTTCTCCTCTTATATGCGGGGTTCTTGAACTGTTGATCCAGGGTTGGCGGTGGTCTGCCCCTCATCCGGCTGCCGCCACCTTCTCCCCGCAAGCGGGGAGAAGGGACATGCCGCGCCGGTTCCAGGGATAGTCCTGGACGAGCCCTGGGCCTTGCTCGGGGCACGTCCCCTCTCCCCGCCTGCGGGGAGAGGGCTAGGGTGAGGGGCAAGGCCCCAACCGGTGAGGGCAGAGCCCCGAAGGTTTACTCGGCAGCCGGCTTGAACTGGTCGGTTTCGGTCGATTCCTTCATCGCCGTGGTCGAGGACTGGCCGCCGGTGATCGCCATCGAGACGGCGTCGAAATAGCCGGTGCCGACTTCGCGCTGGTGCTTGGTGGCGGTGTAGCCGTTGACTTCCGCCGCGAATTCGGCCTGCTGCAGCTCGGAATAGGCTGCCATCTGGCGATCCTTGTAGCCGCGGGCCAGTTCGAACATGCCGAAGTTCAGCTGGTGGAAGCCGGCGAGCGTGATGAACTGGAACTTGTAGCCCATCGCACCCAGCTCCTTCTGGAACTTGGCGATCGTCGCGTCGTCGAGGTTCTTCTTCCAGTTGAACGACGGCGAGCAGTTATAGGCCAGCTTCTTGCCCGGATGGGCCTTGTGCACGGCTTCGGCGAACTTGCGGGCCTGTTCGAGGTCCGGCTTGGAGGTTTCCATCCAGATCATGTCGCAATGCGGCGCATAGGCGATCGCACGGGCGATGCAGGGCTCGATGCCGTTCTTGACCTGATAGAAGCCTTCCGCGGTGCGGCCGGCGTCATAGTCGACGAAGGGCTGGTCGCGCTCGTCGATGTCCGAGGTCAGAAGCTTGGCGGCCTCGGCGTCGGTGCGGGCGATGATGAGCGTCGGCGTGCCCATGACGTCGGCGGCGAGACGCGCGGCGTTGAGGTTGCGGATATGGGCCGCCGTCGGGATCAGAACCTTGCCGCCGAGATGGCCGCACTTCTTTTCCGAAGCCAGCTGGTCTTCGTAGTGAACGCCGGCAGCACCGGCCTCGATGAAGGCCTTCATGATCTCGAAGGCGTTCAGCGGACCACCGAAACCGGCTTCGGCGTCGGCGACGATCGGGGCGAACCAGGTGTCGACCGAAAGGCCCTTGCCTTCCGAGGTTTCGATCTGGTCGGCGCGCTGCAGCGTCTTGTTGATGCGCTTGGCAAGCTCAGGCGCGGCGTTGGCCGGGTAAAGCGACTGGTCCGGATACATGGCGGACGCGGTGTTGGCGTCGGCGGCGACCTGCCAGCCGGAGAGATAGATGGCCTTCAGGCCGGCGCGGACCATCTGCATGGCCTGGTTGCCGGAGAGCGCGCCGAGCGCGTTGACGAAGGGTTCCTCGTTGATCAGCTTCCACAGGCGGGTCGCACCCATTTCGGCGAGCGAATACTTGATTTCGACCGAGCCGCGCAGGCGCTTGACGTCAGCTGCCGTGTAGGGGCGTTCGATGCCGTCGAAGCGGCCCTTGGGTGCGGACGGAATGAGGTTGTAAAAATCAGTCATAGCAAACTCCCTATTGCTCGGTTTTGCGAAGCTGCTGTGCTTGGTTCAACAGAAGTTCCGCTTTCGATATGACTGAATTTACAGCGCACTGCACAAAACGTCCAGATAAATGGAGAAAATGGCGCCTTGAAAGAGGTTAGCATGTCTTGTCTTTGACGTAGGCTCGGTGTAAATTTGTAAAGATTGTAAATGTCCTTCGATGCCTTGCCGTCGACGAAAGTTGTAAAAGGTGTGTCACAATGGCAGAAAACAAGATCTTTGCCGGCCCCAGGGTCCGCCGTATCCGCAACGGCCTCGGCCTCACCCAGACGGCCATGGCGGAGGCGCTGGAGATCTCGCCGTCCTATCTCAACCTGATCGAGCGCAACCAGCGCCCGCTCACCGTCCAGCTGCTGCTCAAGCTCGCCACGGTCTACAAGGTCGATCTCGACGAGCTGCAGGGCGAGGCGGGCGGCACGGCCGGCCAGCTGCGCGAGGTGTTCGGCGATCCGCTGCTTTCCGGCGAGGTGCCGGGCGACCAGGAGCTGATCGAGGTGGCGGAAGCCGCCCCCAATGCCGCGGCGGGCGTCGTCAAGCTCTATCGCGCCTATCGCGAGCAGGCGGCACGGCTGAGCGACCTTGCCGAGCTTCTGGCGCGCGAGGGCCACGAGACCTCCATCTCCGGCACCCGCCTGCCGATCGACGAGGTGCGCGAGAAACTGGAGCGGCGGGCGAACTTCCATGCCCGCATCGAGGATGCGGCGGAGGCCTTCCATGCCTCGCTCGGCCTCTCGCCCGGCGAGGATCTGGCGCCGGCGCTGAAAGCCTGGCTTCGAACCAAGCACGGCATCGTCGTGCGCACGCTTCCGATCCACACCATGCCCAATCTTCGCCGCCGCTACGACCGCCATTCGATGCGGCTCTTCCTGTCGGAGCGGCTGTCGCCCTTCGACCAGTTGCGCGAGGTGGCGATGGAGGCCGCCCTTTTGGCGTTCGGCGAGGAGATCGCCGCCGAGCTGGAGGGGCTGGCCTTCTCGACCGGGGAGGCCAAGCGGCTCGGGCGCTTCGAGCTGGCGCGCTATGCGGCCCATGCGGTGATCATGCCTTACGGCGCCTTCCTTTCGGCGGCACAGCGGGCGCGCTATGACATCGACATCCTGCGCTCGCGCTTCAGCGTGTCCTACGAGCAGGCGGCCAACCGCCTGACCATGCTGCAGCGGCCGGGCGCCACGGGCGTGCCGTTCTTCATGCTCGAGGTCGACAATGCCGGCCACCGTTTCCGCAAGGCGGGCGCCCAGGGCTTCCCCCAGGCGAAGTTCGGCGGCAGCTGTCCGAAGCTCAACATCCACGCCGCCTTCGCCCAGCCGGGCCAGGTCCTGGTCGACGCGGTCGAGATGCCGGACGGCACCGGTTTCCTGACCGTGTCGCGCACGCTCGACGGTCCGCAGGCCGGGTTCAACGAGCGCGTCAGGCGCACCGCGCTGCTCGTCGCCTGCGACATCGCCCACCGCGACGAGGTGGTCTACGGCCAGGTGGTGGCGGGCGGCACGCTTGGTCCGGTGGCCGTCGGAACCGCCTGCCGGCTCTGTGAAAGACAGGGCTGTCTCGCCCGTGCCGAGCCGCCGGTGACCCGTCCGCTCGGCCTCGACGAGATGGTCACGGGGCTTTCCGCCTTCGATTTTCAATAGGGCGCAGTGCCGTTTGCGACTGCGAAGATTACCCCTTGTGGCTCGTCGATTTCCTTTCTAGTCTGTTAAAAAAATGAGGGAATAGCTGAACGGGCGACAGGCTCGAAGGCTGGAACAGGAGAGAAAATGAAGACCGATCTGATCCGTTTCTTGGCATCCGCCGCGATGGTCACGCTGGCAATGGCCTCGGCCGCCAAGGCAGAGGGCGTGGTGCACGTCTACAACTGGTCCGACTATATCGACGAATCCGTGCTCGAGGACTTCACCAAGGAAACCGGCATCAAGGTCGTCTACGACGTCTTCGATTCCAACGAGATCCTGGAGACCAAGCTGCTCGCCGGCGGCTCCGGCTATGATGTCGTCGTGCCGACCGGTCCCTTCCTTGCCCGCCAGATCCAGGCCGGCGTATTCCAGAAGCTCGACAAGTCCA
>JAHRYZ010000073.1 GCA_020621905.1 Rhizobium sp. | reverse complement strand
GCCTATGGGATCGATCCAGTGCATTTCGGCGTGATCATGATCCTCAACTACGGGATCGGCCTCAACACGCCACCGGTCGGAGGGGTGCAGTTCGTGGCCTGCGCCGTCGGCAAGATAACGGTGTGGGAAGCCATGCGTTCGATCTGGCCCTTTTATGGCGCCGGCATCGTCGTGCTATTGATGGTCACGTATATCCCGTCCCTGTCGCTCTGGCTGCCGGGGGTCTTCAAGTAGGAAATGGCCATGACTGAAAATCTGTTGGATGCAAAAGTGGAGCGCAAGCCGAAGCTGTTCGAGACCGTGGTGCAGACGCTGCGCAGCCAGATCCTCGCCGGCGAATTCGCCGTCGGCGAAAAGCTGCCGACCGAATCGCGCATGACGGAGATTTTCGGGGTCAGCCGCACGGTGGTACGCGAAGCCGTGGCGGTGCTGGCGGCCGAAGGGCTGGTCGAGGCGCGGCACGGTGCGGGCGTCTTCGTGCTCGACCATCCGACGCGCAAGATCAGCGCCATCACCGCCGACATGGGAAACCGCATCAGCCAGGCCGTCAACGTTCTGGAAGTGCGGATGGGCATCGAGATCGAAAGCGCCGGGCTTGCCGCGCAACGTCGTAGCCCCTCCCAGGAGGCCAGCATCCAGGAGGCCTTCTTCGAATTCGAACGCTTGCTGCATCGTGGCGAGCCCACCGGAAAGGCCGACTTCGCCTTCCATCGCGAAATCGCTGCGGCGACCAACAATCCGTTCTACGTCGAAATTCTCGACGCGCTCGGCGACCGCACCATCCCGTGCGACCGCAATTCGCCCTGGTTCTCGATCGAGGTGCTGTCGGAAGACTATCTGAGCCGCCTGCAGCGCGAGCATCTTCTGATCCTGCAGGCGATCTCGGCCGGCGACGCGGATGCCGCGCGCGATGCGATGCGCGCGCATCTCACGGCAGCACAGGATCGTTACCGGCAACGCCTGACCGGCCAGCAGGCCGGTTACCAGCAACGCGCGTCGAGCGAGACGCAGACTTGAAATTTCCAAA
Organism: Rhizobium sp.; assembly: GCA_020621905.1. Taxonomy (GTDB): domain Bacteria; phylum Pseudomonadota; class Alphaproteobacteria; order Rhizobiales; family Rhizobiaceae; genus Allorhizobium. Next base: position 16,377 of record JAHRYZ010000073.1, on the reverse strand, counting down.
CGAAAGCAAAGCTACATGACGATCGAATTCACCTCCCGCTTCGCCATCGATCCCGCCGCCGCTGCCGCGATGGGCACCGATGAGCTGCGCCACAATTTCCACCTCGCCAACCTTTTCGAGCCGGGCAAGATCAGCCTCACCTACACGCATTACGACCGCATGGTCGTCGGCGGTGCGGTTCCTCTCGGGCAGCCGTTGACGCTGGAGGCGATCAAGCCGGTCGGCACGCAGTCCTTCCTCGAGCGCCGTGAACTCGTCGCCGTCAACATCGGCGGCGAAGGCACCGTCGTCGTCAGCGGCGAGCCGCACCGGCTGAACTCCCGGGACATGCTCTATGTGGGCCTCGGCGAAGAGGTGAGCTTCACGTCTGCCGACGCGGGGAAGCCGGCGAAATTTTACCTGCTGTCGGCGCCGGCGCACCGCAAGTGCCCGACGCGGCCGATCACGCTCGACAAGGCCAAGCGTCTCGACCTCGGCAGTCCTGAAACCTCTAACGAGCGTTCGATCTTTCAGTTCACCACGACGATCGAAACGTGCCAGCTTGTCGTCGGCATGACGCAGCTCGCCAAGGGATCAGTGTGGAACACCATGCCGGCGCATGTGCACGACCGTCGCATGGAAGCCTATCTCTATTTCGATCTCGCCGAGTCGGCCCGGGTCTTCCACTTCATGGGCGAACCGTCCGAGACCCGCCACATGCTGATTGCCAACGAGGAGGCCGTGCTGTCGCCCGCCTGGTCGATCCACTCGGGCTGCGGCACGGCCAATTACGCCTTCATCTGGGCGATGGCGGGCGACAATGTCGACTATACCGACGTGGATCCCATTGCCATTGGAGAGCTGCGGTGACCGACCTTTCCGCCTTCGAACTGGTGGGCAAGCGGATCGCGATCACCGGTGCCAATACCGGCATCGGACAGGGCATTGCCGTGGCGGTGGCGCGCGCGGGCGGCGCCGTGGTCGGCATCGGCCGCTCGGCGATGGACGAGACGGCGAGGTTGGTGGCGGCCCAAGGGGCAGAGTTTCTGTCGGTCAAGGCAGACATCAGCGACACGAAAGCCGCGGTCGCCATGCTGAACGACCTGATGGCCGACGGGCCGCTGGACGGGCTCGTCAACAATGCCGGCATCATCCGCCGGGCCGACAGCGTCGACTTCACCGAGGAGGACTGGGACGATGTGATGGATGTGAACCTCAAGTCGTTGTTCTTCCTGTCGCAGGCCTTTGGCCGAAACTGCCTGGCGGCGAAGCGTGGAGGGCGGATCGTCAACCTCGCCTCGCTGCTCTCCTTCCAGGGCGGCATCCGCGTGCCGTCCTATACGGCGTCCAAGCACGGCGTTCTCGGGCTGACCCGGCTATTGGCCAATGAATGGGCGGCGAAGGGCATCAACGTCAACGCGATTGCTCCCGGCTACATCGAGACGAACAATACCGAGGCCTTGCGCAATGATCCGGACCGGAGCAAGGCCATCCTGGAGCGCATTCCGGCTGGGCGCTGGGGCGTGGCCGACGATATCGGCGATGCCGCGGTTTTCCTGCTCGCGCGCGCTTCCAACTACATGCACGGCGCCGTCATTCCAGTCGACGGCGGCTGGCTGGCGAGGTGACCATGACCAAGGAAAGAGACATTTTCGTTCGCGCCTCCGAGGGAGCGTGGACCGCGACTCCCGACGGCAACCGGCGCCGCGTGGTCTGCTTCACCGACGAACTGATGATGGTGGAGTTCGCCTTCGAAAAGGGCGGCGAGGGCTGGCTGCATTCCCATCCGCATGTGCAGTCCAGCTATGTGGCCGAAGGCGCCTTCGAGGTGACGATCGACGGCCGGACCGAGACGCTGGAAGCCGGCGACAGCTTCATCGTCCCTTCCGGTTTGTTGCATGGCGTGAAGGCGCTGGAAAAGGGCCGGCTGGTCGATTGCTTCACCCCGCACCGCGCAGACTTCCTGGAGCAATAGGCTCAGACGGAATGCGGCGTCGTCTCAACGGACCGGCGGCACTTTGGGCCGGGAGGCGCACGGATGTGCGCGGGGAGGGAGCGGCTCAGGCTCGCAGAGGCGCGTGAGATGGAGGCAAAGCCCCTTTTGCCGCCAGGATGAAATGCCGGACAGAGAGCAGCGCTACTTATCTCCGCCGCGCGCATTGACGAAGCGTCGCCGGGCGGTCAGCGACGCCGAATCGCGTTTCGGGCAAGATTGCCTGAGGATTTGACATTCAAATGTCACGGCCCTACCTCCTGCTGCCCCAATGCTGCAATATTTGCCGGGTGAGCAAGCCTGCTCGCGGGACCGGGTCTAGGAGGCGGAATGACCGTAGCTGCACGCGGATTCGACGGGTTCTCACAGATCCAGCAGCAGTTCACGGTGCGTGCCCCGGCGATGATCGTCACCATATACGGCGATATCGTCGTGCCGCGTGGCGGCGTGTTGTGGATGGGCACGCTGGTGGAGATCTGCGCTAGGCTGGGGATCAGCGAAACGTTGGTACGCACGGCGGTCTCGCGTCTGGTTGCGGCCGAGCAACTGGTGGGGGAGCGGGATGGCCGACGGTCCTACTATCGGCTGGCCTCCGGTGCACGGACGGAATTTGCTGCCGCAGCAAGACTTCTCTACGGCCCGCAGATCGAGGCCGACGGCTTCCTCATCCATCATGCGCCGGGTCTTTCCGACGAGATCGCCCGCCGTGCCGGACTCGGCCGCATGGGGCCGGACCTCTATCTGCGCCCCAATCATGTGGGAAATGTCCCTGTTCCGGGGCTCACCTTCCGGGCCGAAGTGATGAAGGATGGCGAATTGCTCGCCGACTATGCGGCAACGCTGTGGAACCTTCAGTCCTTCGCCGACGAATACCACGCGATGATCGATCTCTTCTCGCCGCTCGCGGCGGCGCTGGAGCGGGGCGAGGCATTGCTTCCGGCCGATGCGGTGAGCGCGCGGCTTCTGTTGGTCCAGGCCTATCGCGCCGTGCTGCTGCGCGATCCTCGACTGCCGGTCGAGGCGCTTCCCGAGGACTGGGCGGGTGCTGCGGCGCGCCGTCTCTTTGCCCGGCTCTACCGCGCCCTCTCGCCTCTGGCCGATGCCTATATCGCGGCGCAGTTCGAGGGCCGCGATGGCCCTCTGCCCGCCGAAACCGCCGAGACCGCGGCGCGGCTGGAATCTCTGGCGCTTGAGGGCGGTCGCTAAGTAACGGAAAATGCAGTGGATATTGGCAGTCGGTTCGATCCGAAACTCTAAACATCACGCCAACATCAAAAAAGCGCTTTTCTGTGTGATGTTTTGGCGCTATAAGTTGACCGATCGGTTGGCGAATTGAAGACAAGCCGGCCGCGTCTGATGTTCGAGGAGGAGTCGATCAATGCAGCAAGCCTTCATCTGTGATGCCGTGCGCACGCCTGTCGGCCGTTATGGCGGGGCCCTCGCATCCGTGCGGGCCGATGATCTTGCTGCCTTGCCGCTTGCCGCGCTGATGGCGCGCAATCCCGGCGTCGACTGGTCCAAGGTCGATGACCTGATCTACGGCTGCGCCAACCAAGCCGGCGAAGACAATCGCAATGTCGGCCGCATGGCCGTGCTCCTGTCCGGGATGCCGATCAACGTGCCGGCAACCACGGTCAACCGTCTCTGCGGTTCCGGCATGGACGCCGTCGGCATGGCGGCACGGGCGATCCGCGGTGGCGATTGCGATCTGGTGATCGCCGGCGGCGTCGAGAGCATGACGCGCGCGCCTTTCGTCATGCCCAAGGCGGATGCGGCCTTTTCCCGTTCGAACGCGGTCTACGACACGACGATCGGCTGGCGCTTCCCCAATCCCGAACTGAAGAAGAAGTTCGGCACCCATTCCATGCCGGAAACGGCCGACAATGTCGCCGAGCAGTACAATGTCAGCCGCGCTGACCAGGACGCCTTCGCAGCCCGCAGCCAGGACCGCTGGGCCGCCGCCCAGGCCGCCGGCGTCTTTGCCGACGAGATCGTGCCCGTCATGATCCCGCAGAAGAAGGGCGAGCCACTGGTCGTCTCGACGAACATCCGCGTCCCGGCACCACTGCCGAGCAGCTGGCGAAGTTGAAGGGTGTCAACGGCCCGACCTCAGTGTCACGGCCGCCTGGGCGTCAACGACGCGGCGGCCTGGCGATCGCGTCAGCCATGGCCAGGGAACAGGGCCGCGTGCCGCGCGCCTGGGTGGTCGCCATAGCTGCGGCCGGTGTCGAGCCGCGCATCATGGGTGTCGGCGAACGGCGGTTCGCAAGGTTCTCGCCCGCGCCGGCCTGTCGCTGTCGCAGATGGACGTCATCGAGCTCAACGAGGCTTTCGCCGCCCAGGCGCTCGCCGTCCTTCGGGAACTCGGGCTTGCCGACGATGCCGCGCATGTCAATCCGAATGGCGGCGCCATCGCGCTCGGCCATCCGCTCGGCATGTCCGGCGCCCGCCTCGTCACCACCGCCATGTACCAGCTGCACCGCACCGGCGGGCGCTACGCGCTCTGCACCATGTGCATCGGGGTAGGCCAAGGCATCGCCATCATCATTGAACGGATCTGAGCAGGGAGGAAACCGCCATGTATGCGCAAATGGTCAAGACCGACAGTGATCGGGTGAAGTCGCTGAACGAGATGTCGCCGGAGGAGCGGGCCTTTCAGGAGCGCATCGACCGCGGCGAGAAGATCGAGCCCAAGGAGTGGATGCCGGAGAGCTATCGCAAGACGCTGATCCGCCAGGTCGGCCAGCACGCCCATTCCGAAATCGTCGGCCAGCTGCCGGAGGGCAACTGGATCACCCGTGCGCCGACGCTCGAACGCAAGGCGATTCTTCTGGCCAAGGTGCAGGACGAGGCGGGCCACGGCCTCTATCTCTATTCCGCCGCCGAGACGCTCGGCGTCAGCCGCGACGAGCTTCTCGCACTGCTGCATTCCGGCAAGATGAAGTATTCGTCGATCTTCAACTACCCGACGCTCAACTGGGCGGATATCGGCGCGGTCGGCTGGCTGGTCGATGGTGCGGCGATCATGAACCAAGTGCAGCTGCAGAAGACCTCCTACGGTCCCTACAGCCGCGCGATGATCCGCATCTGCAAGGAAGAGAGTTTTCACCAGCGCCAGGGCTACGACATCATGATGAAGATGGCCGCCGGCTCGCCGGAGCAGAAGGCCATGGCCCAGGATGCGCTCAACCGCTTCTGGTATCCGTCGCTGATGATGTTCGGACCGTCCGACAAGGATTCGGTGCATTCCGCGCAGTCGATGCAGTGGAAGATCAAGATCAACACCAATGACGAACTGCGCCAGAAATTCGTCGACCAGACGGTGCCGCAGGCGAAGTATCTCGGGCTGACCATTCCCGACGAGAACCTGCGCTGGAACGAGGAGAAGGGCGGCCACGACTTCTCCGAGCCGGACTGGGAAGAGTTCTTCAACGTCATCGCCGGCAACGGACCCTGCAATGCCGAGCGCCTCGGCGCCCGCGTCACCGCCTGGGAAGAGGGCGCGTGGTTCCGCGACGGCCTGATGGCCCATGCCGAAAAGCAGGAAGCGCGCCGGGCCGGTCGCAAGGCTGCCTGATCGATCCAATTCGGGAACGGCTCACCCGTTCCCATCCGTCACCTGAACTTGGGAGGAATAGCAATGTCCAGCGAATGGCCCCTTTGGGAAGTCTTTATCCGCGGTCAACATGGCCTCAACCATCGCCATGTCGGCAGCCTGCATGCCCCGGACGCCGAGATGGCGATCCGCAATGCCCGTGACGTCTACACCCGTCGCAACGAAGGCGTGTCGATCTGGGTGGTGAAGTCGGTCGACATCACCGCGTCGTCGCCGTCGGAAAAGGGCCCGCTGTTCGAACCGTCGAACTCCAAGGTCTACCGTCACCCGACCTTCTTCGACATCCCGGCTGAAGTGGGGCACATGTGATGGCGACCGCAAATCCGACGGTCGATCAGGCCGCATTCTTCGAATGGCTCCTGAGGATGGGCGACAACACGCTGATCCTCGGGCACCGCGTGTCCGAATGGTGCGGTCACTCGCCCGTGCTGGAAGAGGATATCGCGCTCGCCAATGTCGCGCTCGACCTGATCGGCCAGACCCAGTTCTGGCTCGGTCTTGCGGGTGAGGTCGAAGGCAAGGGGCGCACGGCGGACAATCTCGCCTATCTGCGTGATGCCGCGGCCTTCCGCAACGTGCTGCTCGTTGAGCGTCCGAACGGCGATTTTGGCAAGACGCTGATGCGGCAGTTCCTGTTCGATGCCTTCCACATCGAAATGCTCCGCGCGCTCGTCGCCTCGAGTGATCCGCGCGTCGTGGAAATCGCCCAGAAGGCGCTGAAGGAAGTGTCCTACCACTTCGAGCGCTCGGCCGACCTCGTCATCCGTCTCGGTGACGGTACCGAGGAAAGCCATCGCCGGATGCAGAAGGCGCTCGATGATCTCTGGCCCTATACGGCCGAGATGTTCCTCGCCGATTCTGCCGACGAGGCGGTCGCGGCAGCGGGCATCGCTCCGCTTCCCTCGGCGCTCAAGGCGGCATGGGACAGTTCGGTGGGCGAAGTCCTCGCCGAGGCGACGCTCGCCATTCCCGAGGGCAGCTACCAGCACAAGGGTGGCAAGCGCGGGGTCCATACCGAGCATCTGGGCTACATCCTCGCCGACATGCAGTTCCTGCAGCGGGCCTATCCGAACTCGGTCTGGTGAGGGTCATGCCATGGACGCCAGGACATTGCCCGAACCGGAAGAGGTCTGGCGCTGGCTGGGCGAGGTGCCGGATCCGGAAATTCCCGTCATCAGCCTGATCGATCTCGGCATCATCCGGGACGTCGCCTGGGACGGGGATACCCTCGTCGTTGCCGTCACGCCGACCTATTCGGGGTGCCCGGCAACGAGTGTGATCAATCTCGACATCGAGGCGGCGCTGAAGGCCCGTGGCATCGACAAGCTGCGCCTCGAACGACGGCTGTCGCCCGCCTGGACCTCGGACTGGATCAGCGCCGAGGGGCGCGACAAGCTCCGCGCCTATGGGATCGCGCCGCCGATCGACGGCACTGCCGCCGACGGGCGACTGATGGCGCGGGCCAACCGCCTTGCCGGCTCCAATCTGGCCGTCGCCTGCCCGCGATGCGGCTCGACCAGGACCGAGAAAGTCAGCCAGTTCGGCTCGACACCGTGCAAGGCGAGCTATCGATGCCGCGACTGCCTGGAACCCTTCGACTATTTCAAGTGCATCTGAGGATGCGGAGGACATAACGCATGGCACGCTTTCATCCCCTGACCGTGACCGACATCCGCCACGAGACCCGTGATGCGGTGGTCGTGACGCTCAAGCCGCGCGAGGAGGATCGCGCAGCCTTCGACTTCACCCAGGGCCAGTACCTGACCTTCCGCCGCGATTTCGAGGGCGAAGAACTACGCCGGTCCTACTCGATCTGTGCCGGCAAGGACGAGGGTGTCCTGCGCGTCGGAATCAAGCGCGTCGACGGCGGCGCGTTCAGCAACTGGGCCAATGGCAATTTGGCGCCGGGCGATGTGATCGAGGCCATGCCGCCGATGGGCCGCTTCTATATGGACATCGATCCGGCTGCCGGGAAGCAGTATCTCGGTTTCGCCGGCGGTTCCGGCATCACGCCGCTGCTGTCCATCATCAAGACGGTCCTGGCACGCGAGCCGAAGTCCCAGTTCACGCTGGTCTATGCCAACCGCCAGATTAACTCGATCATGTTCCGCGAGGAGCTGGAGGACCTGAAGAACACCTATCTCGGCCGTTTCTCCGTCCTGCATGTGCTGGAAAGCGAAGTGCAGGAGATCGATCTGTTCACCGGCCGTCTCGACGAGAACAAGCTTTCTGCGCTGTTTTCTACCTGGATCGACCCGAAGTCGATCGACGCCGCCTTCATCTGCGGGCCGGAGCCGATGATGCTCACCATCGTCGCCAGCCTCAAGGCGCATGGGCTGAAGGACGAGCAGATCAAGTTCGAGCTGTTCGCTTCGGGCCAGCCGGGCCGCGCCAAGAACCGCGTCGCCTCGGTCAGCGCCGAGGAGGCCGCGGCCGTGGTCGAGGCGACCATCACGCTCGACGGCACGACGCGGACCTTCAACATGCCCAAGCACGGTGTCAGCATTCTCGAGGCCGCGATCGCCCAGAGCATGGACGCGCCTTTCTCCTGCAAGGCGGGCGTCTGCTCCACCTGCCGGGCGAAGGTGCTCGAAGGCGAGGTCGAGATGGACACCAACCATGCGCTTGAGGACTACGAGGTCGAAGCCGGCTACGTATTGACCTGCCAATGTCACCCGCTGACAGAGAAGGTCGTGCTCTCCTACGACGAATAACCTCCCAGGAGGCGGGGCCGTGGCGCCCCGCCGACCGCACTGAATAAACCGATCCAGGAAGGATGACTTCATGAATGTTTCGGCTCGCGTTCCGCGCCGTCTCGAAAGCTATGTCTGTGGCCGCTGGACACCCGGCGAAAAGCAAGGCGTACCGCTGCTCGATGCCTCGACGGGTGCCGCAATCGCATTCATCGACTCGACCGGCATCGATTTCGCCGCAGCACTCGCCTATGGCCGCGAGGTCGGCGGACCGAACCTGCGCGCCCTGTCGTTTCACGAACGGGCGCAGATGCTGAAAGCCCTCGGCCAGGTCCTGATGGACATGAAAGAGGAATTCTACGCCGAGAGCGCCCTGACCGGCGCCACCCGTGCCGACGGCTGGGTCGACATCGAGGGCGGCATCGGCACCATGCTCTCCTATTCCTCCAAGGCCCGGCGTGAGCTGCCGAACACCCGCGTGCTGCTCGACGGCGACGTGGAGCTGCTATCGAAGGACAACAGCTTCTCCGCCCAGCACATCTTCACCCCGCTGCACGGCATCGCCGTCCACATCAACGCCTTCAACTTCCCCGTCTGGGGCATGCTCGAGAAGATCGCCCCGACGCTGATCGCCGGCGTGCCGTCGCTGGTCAAGCCGGCAAGCCAGACTGCCTATCTGACCGAACTCGTGGTTCGGCGGATCATCGAGACCGGCATCCTGCCGGAAGGTGCGTTGCAGCTGGTGTCCGGCTCGGTCGGCGATCTGCTTGACCATGTCGGGGGACAGGACGCCGTGACCTTCACCGGCTCGGCCTGGACAGGCCGCAAGCTCAAGTCGCATCCCACGGTGGTTGCCAACTCGGTTCGCTTCACCATGGAGGCCGACAGCCTGAACGCGTCAATCCTCGGGCCTGATGCCGGTCTTGGCACCGAGGAGTTCGATCTCTTCGTCAAGGAAGTGGCCCGCGAAATGACCTCGAAGGCCGGCCAGAAATGCACGGCGATTCGCCGTGTGTTCGCACCCAAGGCCCATGTCCAGGCCTTGATCGCCGCACTCGACGATCGCCTTTCCAAGACCACGCTCGGCAACCCCTCTGACGAGGGTGTGCGCATGGGACCGCTGGCAAGCCTTGCCCAGCGCAACGAAGTACGTGAACGCATCCGCGACCTGTCCGCCGATGCCGAGATCGTCGCCGGCGATCCAGACAATGTCCGCATCGTCTCCGGCGATACCGAGAAGGGCGCCTTCCTCAATCCGGTGCTGCTCTACTGCGACAAGCCGTTTACCGCGTCTGCCGTCCACGATGTCGAGGCGTTCGGCCCGGTCTCCACCGTGATGCCCTATGAGGGGATCGAGGAAGCGATCGCGCTTGCCCAGATGGGCAAGGGCTCGCTGGCGGCGTCGGTGTTCACCAATGATCCGAAGGTCGCCGAAGAGATGGTGATCGGCATGGCACCGTATCACGGCCGTATCCTGATCGGAAGCCGCGCCTCGGCCAAGACCTCGACCGGCCATGGATCGCCGCTCGCCGGCCTGGTGCATGGCGGTCCCGGTCGCGCCGGCGGCGGCGAGGAAATGGGCGGCATGCGCGGCGTGAAGCACTACATGCAGCGCACGGCCGTGCAGGGCACGCCGCGGCTGCTTTCGGCCGTCACCGGCCGCTGGCTCGAAGGGGCCGGCGCCGGCGACACCAGCGTGCATCCATTCCGCAAATCCCTGGCGGAGCTGAAGATCGGCGATCAGATCGTCACGGCGAAGCGGACGGTGACGCTTGAGGACATCGAGCATTTCGCTCGCTTCACCGGCGACACCTTCTATGCCCACATGGACGAGGCGGCGGCCAAGGCCAATCCGTTCTTCGACGGGCGCGTCGCCCATGGCTACCTGATCGCCTCGTTCGCGGCCGGCCTGTTCGTCGACCCGGATCCGGGCCCGGTGCTCGCCAATTACGGCGTCGATAACCTGCGCTTCCTCACCCCGGTTAATCCGGGCGACACGCTGCAGGTTCGATTGACCTGCAAGGAGATCAATCCGCGCGCCAATGCCGATCATGGCGAAGTACGCTGGGATTGCCAGGTGACGAACCAGAATGGCGCGGTCGTCGCGCAATACGACGTGCTCACCATGGTCGCCAAGACCTGGAAGGCGGCCTGACCACAAACGAAAACCGACGGCGGGCTTTAGGCCGGCCGTCGGTTTGAGAAATGCAGCGAGTGCAGGCCTTTCGGCATGATGTCGGGGGCAGGGTCTAGCGAACCGCCTTGATGCCTTCCAGAATCAACGTCGTCGCGACGTCGGCATAGTCTTCCCGCGTGATGCGCCCGCCGTCGCGGAACCACATGTAGACCCAGTTCATCATGCCGAACAGCGACATGGTGACGGGCATCAGCAGGGGTCTTTCCTTGCTGTCGAGCTCTGGATTGATTTCTCTGAGCACGTTCGAAAACCGGCGCACGATCCGCCGTTCAATCGCGGTGATGCCTGCCTTCTGCTCGTCGGAGAGGGCCGAGGTGGCGTTGAGCTGCACCTTGTGCTGGTTGTCGGCACCGCGATAGTTCTCCAGCACCACGCCGATCAGCCGCCGAAGCCGCTTTTCCGGCGCCTCGTTCGCGTCGTCCGCCGCCTGGATCGCCTCGTCGAGCTCCTCCAGATGGGTGATGATGATCGCGTAGATCAGCGCATCCTTGCTCGGATAGTAGTGATACAGCAGCGCCTTGGAGACGCTCGAATGGGTTGCGATCTGGGACATGGATGCCTTTTCCATGCCCTGTTCGGCAAATACGGCTGCGGCATTGTCGAGAATGCCGCGGCGTTTTTCCTCAAAGTCGGTTGCCCGGGTCCGAGCCATGTTTTCGCTTTCCTGCTTGCAGAACGTCTGCAAAAGGGGGGCATCTACGCCCCCGCTTCACTATAACAATTGCCTTTGCGCTGTCACGGGTGGCCGTTCAGCTCTTGGGGCGGTTGTCCACCACGCGCTTGGCCTTGCCTTCCGAGCGGGCGATGGAAGTCGGGTCCTGAACCTCGATCTTGGTGGTGATGCCCACCACGCTCTTGATGTGGTGTGCCAGTTCCCTGGCCGATTGCGCGCGAGCCGCCGCATCGGTGTAGTTGGCCGCGCATTCGACGTGGACGGTCATGTTGTCCATACGGCCGGCGCGGGTGAGTTCGATCTGGAAGTGCGGGGCAAGTCCGCCGCATTTCAGGATCTGTTCCTCGATCTGCGTCGGGAAGACGTTGACGCCGCGCAGGATGATCATGTCGTCGCTGCGGCCGGTGATCTTTTCGATGCGCCGCATCGATCGCGCCGTGCCCGGCAGAAGACGGGTCAGGTCGCGGGTGCGGTAGCGCACCATCGGCAGGCCTTCCTTGGTGAGCGTGGTGAAGACCAGTTCGCCGAGCTCGCCGTCCGGCAGCACGGCGCCCGTAACCGGGTCGATGATTTCCGGATAGAAATGGTCTTCCCAGACGTGCAGGCCGTCCTTGGTCTCCACGCATTCATTGGCGACGCCCGGCCCCATGACCTCGGAGAGGCCGTAGATGTCGACGGCATGCATGTTGAAGGCCTGCTCGATCTCGCTGCGCATGGCATTGGTCCAGGGCTCCGCGCCGAAGATGCCGACCTCAATCGAGCTTTCGCGCGGATCGATGCCCTGGCGGCGGAACTCGTCGAGGATCGACAGCATGTAGGAGGGCGTCACCATGATGATGCGCGGCTTGAAATCGTTCATCAGCGTGACCTGGCGCTCGGTCATGCCGCCGGAGATCGGCACGACGGTGCAGCCGAGCCGCTCGGCGCCGTAGTGCGCGCCAAGGCCGCCGGTGAACAGGCCGTATCCATAGGCGACATGCACGATGTCGCCGGGACGGCCGCCCGACGCCCGGATCGAGCGGGCGACGACGTCGGCCCAGACATCGATGTCATGCTTGGTATAGCCGACGACCGTCGGCTTGCCGGTGGTGCCGGACGAGCCGTGGATACGGACCAGCTTTTCCCGGGGAACGGCGAACATGCCGAAGGGATAGGTGTCGCGCAGATCGGTCTTGGTGGTGAAGGGAAACTTGGCAAGATCCGACAGGGTCTTCAGGTCTTCCGGATGCACGCCGTGCTCGTCGAATCGCTTGCGATAGAACGGCGAGTTCTCGTACGAGTGCTTCAGCGAGCGCTTCATCCGGTGAAACTGGAGCGCCGAGATTTCATCCCGCGAGGCGATTTCGATCGGGTCCAGATCTTGGGGACGGGTTACAAAGTCGAGCATGATTTCCTCCCTGGAATACGTCTTGGTTCAGGCGGGATCGGGCAGGTGCGTGCCCTTCACCGTTCGCGACAGACCGCGAAACTCGGCGACCAGGTCGCCGCTCTGATTTGAAATGCGAATGTCGTAGATGCCGGACCGGCCCTTGCGCGAAATCTCGCGCGCCTCCGCCGTCAGCCGGTCGCCGATCCTCCCCGGGCTGATATAGGTGATCGAGCAGTTCTGCGCGACGGTCAGCTGATTGTAGCCGTTGCAGGCAAAGGCAAAGGCGCTGTCGGCGAGGGTGAAGATATAGCCGCCGTGGCAGTTGCCGTGGCCGTTGGACATGACTTCGGTGATGTCCATCGACAGCGTCGCCTGTCCGGGCGCGATGTGCTCGATGCGCATGCCGAGATTTTGCGATGCCGTGTCGAGGTCCCACATCGCCTTGGCGCAGGCTTCTGCCATTTCCTGTGCGTTCATCGTCATTTGCCCGAAAACTCCGGCTTGCGCTTTTCGAGGAACGCGGTGACACCTTCGGCATAGTCGGCCGTGCGGCCGGCTTCGCGCTGGCAGTCGCGCTCCATGTCGAGCTGTTCGTCGAGGCTGTTGGTGGCCGCGGCCTGGATGAGCCGCTTGGTGAGGCCGAGGCCCCGTGTCGCGCCTTCGGCCAACGAGCTGGCGAGCGTCTCGGCCTCGCCGATCAGCTGCTCGTCGTCGACGGCCTTCCAGATCAGGCCCCATTCGGCGGCGCGCTCCGCCATCAGCGGCTCGGCGGTCATCGCGAGCGCCTTGGCGCGCGGCTCGCCGAGAATGCGGGCAAGGCTCCAGCTGCCGCCGGCATCGGGGATCAGGCCGATCTTGGCGAATGCCTGGATGAACTTTGCCGAGCGGGCGGCCAGCACGATGTCGCAGGCAAAGGCGATATTGGCGCCGGCACCGGCCGCCACCCCGTTGACCGCGCAGATGACAGGCTTTTCGAGCGATCGGATCAGCCGCAGCGTCGGATTGTAGAAGGTTTCGAGCGTGTGGCCGAGATCGGGGGCAGGGCCGCCCTTGCGCGGATCGCGGTCGCCGAGATCCTGGCCGGCGGAAAAGCCACGGCCCGCCCCGGTCAGCAGCACAGCGCGCACGTCCGCGTCGTCGTGGGCGCGCTGAAGCGCCGCGCGCAACGCGATGTGCATTTCCTCATTGAACGAATTGAGTTTGTCCGGCCGGTTCAGCGTCAGCCGCAGAACCCCGTGATCGATCGTCACCAGAACGGTGTCGGATTGGTGCATCGCTCTCTCCCTGGTCCCCGCTCCGAATTTTCCCGGGGGCGTAAAAAGATCTTGCATAAACCGACCGGACGGTCAATGATAAAGGCAGGAGTAGGGAGGATTTTGCCATGGAAGACCTGTTCGGCCGTCATCGCGGTCTGCTGGAGACGGCTGTCAAAGCCTTGTCCGACCGGGGTTTCTGGTCGCCCTTCCCGGAAGTTCCGAGCGGCAAGATCTATGGCGAAACCGCCAAGGACGACGGCGAGGCTTCCTTCAAGGCCCTGCTCGGTACACAGTTCGAACTGCCCGGCCATCCGGAAGACAGGCGCCTCGGTTCCGAAGTGTCGCCCTGGGGTCCCGACCTCAGGATCCTCTATCCGGCGACCGATTCCGCAACGCTGGTTGCCGCCTCGAAGGCGGCCGGAGACGCCTGGGCCGATGCTTCGCCGGAGCTGCGCGTCGGAGTCTGCCTCGAAGTCCTGACACGTTTGAACCGCATCAGCTTCGAAATGGCCAATGCCGTGATGCACACGACCGGCCAGGCCTTTCCGATGGCCTTCCAGGCCGGCGGCCCGCATGCGCAGGACCGTGGACTTGAAGCGGTTGCCACGGCATGGGTGGAAATGACGCGCATACCCGGCCAGGCCACCTGGGAAAAGCCGCAGGGCAAGGCGGCGCCGATCGTTCTGGAAAAGAACTGGCAGATCGTGCCGCGCGGCGTCGCCCTCGCCATCGGTTGCCAGACTTTCCCGACCTGGAACACCTTTCCGGGCCTTTTCGCGAGCCTCGCGACCGGCAATACCGTGATCGTCAAGCCGCATCCCGGCGCCATCCTGCCGCTTGCACTGACCGTGAAGGTGGCGCGCGAGGTGCTGGTCGAGGCAGGCTTCCCGGCTGACGTGGTCCTGCTGGCTGTCGATCAGGCCGGCGCCGAAATTACCAGGGAACTGGTTACCCACCCGGACATCGGCATCATCGACTACACCGGTTCCAGCGCCTTCGGCGAATGGGTGCGCGACAATGCGCGTTCCGCCCAGGTCTTCACCGAGGAAGCCGGGGTGAACTCGATCGTCGTCGCCGCGACCGACGACTTCTCCGGCATGTGCGCCAACATCGCCTCCTCGCTGTCGCTCTATTCCGGCCAGATGTGCACCGCCCCGCAGGACATATTCGTGCCCCGCGCCGGCATCGCGACCGATGAAGGGCACAAGAGCTTCGACGAGGTGGCAACCGCGATCAGTGCTGCGGTCGACGCGCTGCTGAGCGACCCGGCTCGCGCTTCCGGCGTCTGCGGCGCGATCGCCAATCCGGCGACGTTTGCGCGGATCGACAAGGCGCGCGGCTTCGGCCGCATCGTCCGCGATTCGCAGCCGCTGGCCTCCGCTTGCAGCGCCACCCCGCTGATCGTCGCCGTGGACGCCGCCGAGACCAAGGTCCACGAGGACGAGTGCTTCGGACCGGTTGCCTTCATTGTCGCTGTCGACAGCGCCGAAGCGGGCATCGATGCCGCAGCCAACCTTGCCCGCCGCAAGGGCGCCATCACCGCCGCGCTCTACGATACCGATGAGGCGCGCATAGCTTACGCGGTCAAGGCCTTCGCCCGCGCCGGCGTCAACCTGTCGATCAACCTGACCGGCAACATCTTCGTCAATCAGTCAGCTGCGTTTTCCGACTTTCACGTCACCGGCGGTAATCCCGCCGGCAATGCCAGCCTGACCGACACCGCCTTTGTTACCAACCGGTTCCGGCTGGCGATGTGGCGCCGCCCGAAAGCGGCGTAATCGACTTCTCAATTCAACGTTCTCAGGGAGGAGACACAATGAAAATCACGACGACAACTGCACTTGCCACGCTGATGGCACTGGGCATCGCAACCGCAGCCCAGGCCGAGATCAAGGTCGGTGCGACCGTATCGGCAACCGGCCCCGCCTCGTTCCTCGGCGACCCGGAAGCCAAGACGCTCGAAATGCTGGTGGAGGAAATCAATGCCGCCGGCGGCGTCAATGGCGAGCCGCTCAAGCTCGTGCTTTATGACGACGGCGGCGACCCGAACAAGGCGCGCACCTTCGCGACCCGCCTCGTCGAGGACGACGAAGTCGTCGCCATCATCGGCGGCACGACGACCGGCACGACCATGTCGATCATTCCGGTCGCCGAAGACTCCGAAGTTCCGTTCATCTCGCTCGCCGGCGCAATCGAAATCATCGATCCGGTCAAGCACTGGGTCTTCAAGACCCCGCATACCGACCGCATGGCCTGCCAGAAGATCTTCGAGAACATGAAGAAGAACGCGATCACCAAGATCGGCGTGATTTCCGGCACCGACGGCTTCGGCGCTTCGATGCACAAGCAGTGCGTCGCCGTCGCCGGCGACTACGGCATCGAGATCGCCGCCGACGAAACCTACGGCCCGCAGGACGCGGACATGACCCCGCAGCTGACCAACATCAAGGGCACGGCCGGCGTGCAGGCCGTGCTGAATGCCGGCTTCGGCCAGGGCCCGTCGATCGTGACGCGCAACTATTCGCAGCTGGCCGTCGGCCTGCCGCTCTATCAGTCGCATGGTGTCGCCTCTGACGGCTTCATCGAGCTGGCCGGCGCAAA
>JAHRYZ010000072.1 GCA_020621905.1 Rhizobium sp. | reverse complement strand
AACCCGGCGAGGCTCCCGCGCCGCTGCAGCTCACCGAAAACCCGGATATTCTAAAGACCGTCGGCCACCACGAACACCGTCCGAAAGTCGTCGTCGGCTTTGCCGCAGAGACCGAGAATGTCGAGGACAATGGCCGCGCCAAGCTGGAACGCAAGGGCGCCGACCTGATCGTTGCCAATGACGTGTCGCCCGAGACCGGCATCATGGGCGGCACGCGCAACAGCGTGACGCTGATCACCAAGACCGGCGTCGAGCAATGGCCAGACCTTTCCAAGGACGAGGTGGCCGACCGACTGGCGCAGCGGATCGCCGAAACGTTCAACGGAGGCTGACGGCCATGAACCTTTTCGACCAAGTGGATTTCGATGCCTTCGTCACCGGACTTGCCGGCGTCACGCTGGTCGACCAGTGGGAATCACATGTCGCCAAGGTGGGCGACAAGGTCTTCACCCTGCTGCATCGCGGCGATCAAGGCGCCAATATCTGCGTCAAGGTCACGGAGGAGAGCTTCGAGATCCTGACTTCGCTCGAAGGTGTCGGTCAGGCGCCCTATTTCGCCAAGCGCAAATGGGTGTCGATCACCGACGGGGCATCACTGCCGGCCGAAGAGGTCGTGCACTACGTGAAGCGATCCTACGATCTCGTCGCCGACGGCTTGACCCGCAAGCTTCGGAGCGAGCTAGGGATCGTTCCGCTCAACTGATACGCCTTGCCTGTCAGAGTGCCATGGCGGGTTCGGCTCGCGCTCGATCTTGGTCTCCCGCTCCCAGGCCGGCTCGAACTTCGCGGCATCGAGACCGTTGGCATCGAGGATGACCGCACTGCCCGCCGGGATCTCGACCCAGGTGTCGGTCTCGTCATTGAGCGGTTCGGAGACGAGGCAATAACCGCCTTTCCCGCCCATGGGCGCGGCGAAAAGCGTCGGCGCATGGGCGTCGGTGGCATAGCGCACGGCATAGAGGGTGCGGCCGTCGGAGAAGGCGGCCGTGAAGCGCACCCGGGCCGTGCCCATCAGATGGCGGCTGATCTGCTCGACGAAACCGATCGCCTCCGCCATGGCGGCGATCGGGCGGTCGCGCAGGCCGAATTGCAGGGCGAGCAGGAAGAGCAGCTCGGAATCGGTCGTGCGCGGGCGTGGAAATGCTCGTCGTCGAGCATGGATTCCATGATGGCAGCCGCCTCGAAGTGACCGATCTGGCTGTTGTGCATGAACGACCAGGAACCGTTGAAGAAGGGATGACAGTTGTCACGCCGCGTCGCGCCGTGGGTCGCCGCGCGGACATGGGCGAGGAACAGCGGCGAGCGGATCTGGCGGGCGAGGCTCTTGAGGTTGCAGTCGGACCAGGCCGGCAGCACGTCGCGGAAGCGCCCCGGTTCCGGCCGGTCGCCATACCAGGCAATGCCGAAGCCGTCGGCATTGGTCGCGGTCTTCGCCTTGGTGGCGCAGTGCGACTGTTCGATCAGGGAATGGGCGGGCGAGGTGACGAGTTCCTCGAGATAGATCGGTTCACCGCGATAGGCTGCCCAACGACACATGCTTTCCCGTACTCCGATGGCCTGTCAGCCTTTGCCTTCGCCCGGACGCGGAGGTCCGAAACCGCGAAGACCGGCAACATCGACAGTCTTCGCTCGAATGGCTAACGAAATCTAAACAATGGCGCAATTGATGACAGAATTTTGACGATACCGGCAATCACTTTTTGCGGTGCGGCATTGCCTTTTGTGAACACTGCGTTCCGCCCCGTGCACCTGCGGGCGCGGCGGAGATCGACTATATTGACCGCAAGTTCAAGCCACGCTCGAAAGGAGCACGACCGATGTCCATACGCCCCGTCAAGCACGAGAGCCGCGCCACGCCTGCCATGGAAGGCGCCGGCGTCAAGCTGCACCGCGTCTTCGGCTTCGGCGATCCGTCGATGACCGACCCCTTCCTGATGATGGACGATTTCCGCAACGACAATCCGTCCGATTATATCCGCGGCTTTCCCTGGCATCCGCATCGGGGCATCGAGACCATCACCTATGTGCTGGCCGGAACGGTCGAGCATGGCGACAGCCTCGGCAACCGCGGACTGCTTGGCGCCGGTGACGTGCAGTGGATGACGGCCGGCAGCGGCATCATGCACCAGGAAATGCCGAAGGGCGATTTCGCCGGAAAGATGCACGGCTTCCAGCTGTGGGCCAACCTGCCCTCTTCGCTGAAGATGACCGCGCCGCGGTACCAAGACATCAAGGGCACGGATATTCCCGTGGTCGTCGACGACGACGGCACCGTGGTGCGCGTCATCACCGGCGAGTTCTGGGGTAAGACGGGTCCCGTCGATGGCATCGCCGCCGAGCCGGTCTATCTCGACATCTCCGTACAGCCGGGCAAGCGCCAGAGCTTTCCGGTCGACACCTACCGCTCGGCCTTCGCCTATGTCTTCGCCGGCTCCGGCTCCTTCCGCGGCGCCTCCCAGCCCTTCGGCGTGAAGGTGGAGAAGGAATACATGGGCGAGGAACTGAATATCCGCGACCTCTCCGGCAACCGCACGCTGGTCGTGTTCGATACCGGCGACGAAGTCACGGTGCAGGCCGGCGACGAGGGCATCCGCTTCCTGCTGGTCACCGGCAAGCCGATCAAGGAACCGGTCGCCTGGCACGGGCCGATCGTGATGAACACCCGCGAGGAACTGATGCAGGCGATGCGCGAACTGCAGAACGGCACCTTCATCAAGGCCGATCACTGACCTTTGCATCCAAGACCAGAAAGACGCGACGCCGGGCGATGCGCCCGGCGTTTTCGTTTGGGGACGGTTCCCGTCAAACATGCCTTTCCATCCCGCCGCCTTGCGATAGAGTGCCGGGGGAACAATAGAGGCACTTTCATGTACTTACTTTATGGATCGAATGGTTCGGGCAGCGCATCGGTCGAAGCGGCCCTGGCCTTGACCGGCACCGAATATCGGGTCGTCCAGACACCGACCGCCGAAGGCATGCACCTCACCGAGGACTTCAAGGACATCAATCCGCGCCAGCAGGTGCCGGCACTGCGGCTGCCCGACAGTTCCGTCATGACCGAAGGCTCGGCGATGATGCTGCACCTGGCCGACGCCCTTCCGGCCGCACGGCTTGCGCCGGCACCTGGGACGCCCGCCCGCGCCCAGCATGACCGTTGGCTGGTCTTCATGGCGGTCAACATCTACGAGGGCGAACTGCGCAAGGGCTATTCGGATCGCTATACGGACGATCCGGCCGGCATCGAAGGCGTCAGGACCAGCGCCGACGCCTATGTGAAACGGCATCACGCCATCCTGGAGGACGCAATCGTCGGACCCTTCATCCTCGGGCCGGAAATGACCATGGCTGACGTCTATCTGTGGATGCTGGCCGGCTGGATGGACCAGGACTGGCTGGCCGCCCATTGTCCGAAAATCACGGCGCTGGCCGCAACGATCGCACAGAACCCGCTTGTCGCCCCCATTCACGCGGTCCATTTCGGCTAGGCGGACATCCGCCGGCTCCATCGCCGCGTATCGCGACAAGGAACAGTGAATCATGGAAAAGACCGTTCTCGAAGACATTCAGGAGCGGCTCGCCGCAGCGCGTCGGGAACTGGAGGACGAGCTTGACCGCCGCATCGCGGCACAGCGCGAGCGCTTCCGCTACCAGCTGCAGCAAGGCAAGGTCCGCTTCGAGAAGGACATGAAGGCATGGCAGCGCCAGTATCGCACCGGCCTTCTGCGCTATGTCACGCGCGGCAACCTTGCCTATCTGCTGACGGCGCCGGTGATCTACGGCCTCGTCATCCCGCTGGCGCTGCTCGACCTTTCGGTAACGATCTACCAGCAGATCTGCTTTCGCGTCTACGGCATCGATCGGGTGAAACGGAGCGACTACGTCGTCATCGACCGCCATCACCTCGCCTATCTCAACGCCCTCGAAAAGCTCAACTGCGTCTATTGCGGCTACGGCAATGGCGTGATCGCCTATGCCCGGGAGATCGCCGGACGGACCGAGCGCTTCTGGTGCCCGATCAAGCATGCAAGCCGGGTCGCCGACCCGCATCCGCATTTCGAAAAATTCCTCGAATACGGCGATGCGGAGGCCTATCGTGCCTGGGTGGAAAACTATCGCCGCACGAAGAACCAGCCCGAGAAGGAAAAATCATGAAACCCTTCCCGCTCGACAAGGTCTATCAGCTCATCGAGCCCGGGCCCGTGGTGCTGCTGACCACGGCCATCGACGACAAGCCGAACGTCATGACCATGTCCTGGCACATGATGATGGAATTTGTGCCGCCGCGCATCGGTTGCATCGTCAGTTCCGCCGACCACAGCTTTACCGCGCTTTTCAAGACCGGCGAATGCGTGATCGCCATTCCCTCGGCCGACATGGCGGAGAAGGTCGTGGCGATCGGCAATTGCTCCGGCCGCGACACCGACAAGTTCGCCGAGATCGGCCTGACGGCGCTGCCGGCCGAAGAGGTTTCGGCCCCGCTGATCGGCGAATGCTTCGCCAATCTGGAATGCAAGGTCACGGACCGGGACTTCGTCGAGCGCCACAACCTGTTCGTGCTCGATGTGGTGCAGGCATGGTACGACCCGAAACGGGTTGCGCCGAAGACCCTGCATCACAAGGGCTACGGCACCTTCGCGATCGACGGAGAGGAGATCACCCTCGCGTCGAAGATGCCGTAGACCACCGGTTCAGTTGAACACCGGCCCGCCGTCGACGATCAGATTCTGACGGGTGATGAGGACCGTCTGTTCGTTCAATGGCAGGCTCATCAGCGGTTTCTCTCCATGTTCCACAGCGCATGAAAATGATGGACGGGACCGTGGCCGGTGCCGACGGAGAGATCTCCAGCCGCGGCAACCGCACCGGCGAGCCAGGCCTTGGCGGCAGAAACGGCCTCAGCAGGCGCAGAGCCCTTGGCGAGCTCCGCGGCGATGGCGCTCGACAGCGAGCAGCCCGTGCCATGGGTGTTCTTCGTCTGGATGCGCGGCGCCTCGAACCAATGCGTGCCGCCGTCCGAGACCAGCACGTCGGGGCTCTCCGTCCCGCCGAGATGCCCGCCCTTGACCAGCACGGCGGCCGGGCCGAGCACGCGAAGTCTCAGCGCCTGCGCCTCCATTGTCGCCCGGTCGGTTGCTTCCGGCTCGCCCAGCAGGGCGGCGGCCTCCGGCAGGTTGGGCGTGATCAGGGTGGCGAGCGGCAGCAGGCGCGTCGTCAGCACCGCGACGGCGCGCGGATCGAGCAGAGAGGCGCCGCCCTTGGCGACCATGACCGGGTCGAGCACGATCGGCATGCCGCGATGCGTCTCGAGGGCACCGGCGACGGCTTCGGCGATCGCGGCATTGGCAATCATGCCAATCTTCACCGCATCCACACGCACATCGGCAAATATCATGCGGATCTGCTCGGTGACGAAGTCCGGCGGCGCGACGTGGACGGCGGAAACGCCTTGCGTGTTCTGGACCGTCAGCGCGGTGAGCGCCGCCATGCCGTAGACGCCCCGGGCGGAGAAAGCCTTAAGGTCGGCCTGGATGCCGGCGCCGCCCGAAGGGTCGGAGCCGGCGATGGAGAGGACATTGCGGATCATGATCGGGCCTTTCGGATGGCTTCAGAGAGTTGACCTGAGGCAACCTGCGGATCCGGCTGTCCGCAGATCGCGGAAACGACGGCGAGACCCCGGGCGCCCGACTTGAGAACTTCCTCGACATGGCAGGTCTTCAGGCCGCCGATGGCGACGGCAGGCAGCGACGTCGCCGCAATCAACCGGGCAAGCCCGTCCAAACCGACCGGCGGCTTGTGACCGGGTTTGGTTTGAGTGGCAAAGACGGGGCCGGCACCGACATAGTCGACGACGGCCGGATCGACCGCAGCGGCCAGCGCCTCCGTCTCGACCGACAGTCCAAGGATCATGTCCGGCCCGATCAGGCGACGCGCCGTCAGCGCATCCCTGTCGTCCTGGCCGACATGCAGGCCATCCGCGCCGATGGCGATCGCCGCCTCTACATCGTCGTTGACGATCAGCGGCACACCGGTTCCGGCCAGAGCCTCCTTCAGTGCCCGGCCGGTTCTTATCATCTGCCTGGGCGAGGCATCCTTGTCGCGTAGTTGCACCATGGTCACTCCGCCGGCGACGGCCAGCCGCGCGGTTTCGACCATGCCGAGCGGCCGGCAAAGATCCGGATCGAGTACGAGATAGAGGGAGAGGTCGAAGCGCTTCACAGCCGCACCACCCGGGCGCGGTTGTCGAGCACGGCACCGTCGACCTCGGCCAAGAGGTCGAGGAAGCGCACCGCGAAACTGCCCGGCCCTTGCGCCTCCTTGCCGGCCTGCTCGCCGGCGACGGCGAAATGGGCAAGAGCGGCCACCGTGGAGTCAAAGGGATCGTCCGGGCGGATCGCGGCAAAGGCGCCGACGAGGCAGGTGAGCGAGCAGCCCAGCGCCGTCACTTTCGGCATCAGCGGCGAGCCGCCTTCGATCCTGGCCGCCCTTCGGCCATCGGTGACGAAATCGGTCACGCCTGTGACGGCGACGATGCAGCGCTGCGTTCCCGCCAGGCGCCCTGCAGCCTCCTCCGCCTGCTCGACCGGATCGCGGCTGTCGACGCCCTTTGCGCTGCTCACGCCACCGGCAAGGGCGATGATCTCCGAGGCATTGCCGCGCACGATGGTCGGTCCCAATGCGAGGAGTTCGGCCGTCGCCTTGCGGCGAAAGGCGGTGGCGAAATGGGCGACGGGATCGAGCACCCAGGGACGACGGGCCGCCACGGCGCCACCGATCGCCGCCTTCATGCCGGCCACCCAGGCCGGCGAGAGCGTGCCGATATTGACGGTGAGCGCGCCCGCGAAGCCGGCAAATTCGCCGGCCTCTTCTTCCGCATGCACCATGGCGGGCGAGGCCCCGGCCGCCAGCAGGACATTGGCCGCGACGTTCATCGCCACGTAATTGGTGATGCACTGGACGAGCGGCGCATTGCTACGCATTTCCGTCAGCAGGATTCCGGGTGTTTCGGTCTTCGTCATCTTGCCCCTTTCGGGCGGGGCAAGTGCAGGGGGCGGACGGCGCGCGAACGGCGAAAGGCCCCGAGCGACTCCCTCCGCCAGCATTATCTGGTTCAGGTTCTAAGGGTACTTCTCAGCCCGCCTTGCGACGAACGCCCCTGTCTCTCAATGGGTTTGTTATAGACACCGCCGAAGCGGCTGTCACCTCCCTGGTCGGTTCATGATGGCGTCACATGGGACCGATACCCGCATTGCGCGAATTATGAACTCCCAATCTCGTCAGAGACTGCGGCGTGCGCTATGGTGGACCTATCCCTGATGGAGGCGCCCGGAACGGTGCTGCGAGGAGGCGAATGGCATGGATCATCGTTTCGTCGGACTGCCGAAGGATGCGCGGGGAAAGACCGCGAAAACCTATCTCTACGCCGCCGACCGCCGGACCCGGAAACGCCAGGTTCTGTGGGGCGACTGGCTGCAGGTCACCTCGGAACAGCCGGACGGCTGGCTGGAAGTCCTCTGGGGTCCGACGGGCACGACGCCCGAGACGCTCTACATCCGCAAGGACCATACGACCGACGAGCGGCCGCTGGAAATCGTCTTTCTCGACGTCGGACAGGGCGACGGTGCGGTGCTGATCGCGCCGGAGGAAAATCTCGGCGAGGCGGTTGTCGTCATCGACGCCGGCGTCTCGGAGCACATGTACGAATTCCTGCTGCAGCGCTTCCGCTCCTACAACACCAGCTTCAAGTTCCGCGCCGCGATCATCACCCATCCGGACATCGACCACTATGGCGGCTTCGAGCCGATCTTCAACTGGCCGAATTTCGGCTTCGAAACGGTCTATCAAAATGGCCTGGTCGAGCGGGTCGGCGGAGGCACCTTCGACAAGCTGGGCGGCAAGGTGAAGAATGCCGCGACGGGCATCAACTATGTCGGCGACCTGGCAATGTCGCGGGCCGACATCGAGCGGCATTTCGGTGCCGTCGGGGCGAATGAGAGGCAGGCCTTTGCCCAGACGATGAAGCATGCGCTCGACAACCCCAATATCGGCGACTTCGCCATGCTGTCGGCCCGCCACGGCAAGCGGGAGGACGGACGCGGCTGGCTGCCCGGCTTTGCGCCGTCTAATCAGCGGGGCTTCAGCATCGAGGTGCTCGGACCGGTGCCCGAACCGGATGCGGCGGGAAAGGACCGCCTGCGCGTGCTCGGCGACTACGGCGAGACGAAGAACGGCCATTCCGTCATCCTGCGCCTGCACTATGGCGACTTCAAAATCCTGTTCGGCGGCGACCTCAACGAGAAGGCGGAAAAATACCTGCTCTGCCACTACGGCGGCGAGGCCAAGTTCCCGAAGATCGGCACGCCGGCCTATGCGGCGATGATCGCGAAAGCGTCGACCCGGCTGCGCTCGGACCTGATGAAGGTCTGCCATCACGGATCGGAGAAGGTGACGGATGCCTTTCTCGACGCGGTCAACCCGGCCGCCTTCGTCATCTCGTCGGGTGACGAGGAGGGCCATATCCATCCGCGGCCGGACCTGCTCGGACGGCTCGGCAAACGCGGCCGCGGCGACGCGCCGGTCATTCTCTCGACCGAGCTGCAACGCTCGGTGCGCGAGACCGAGGACGAGAAGCTGGTGCAATCGCTGCAGAGCGCCGTGCTCAAGCTGCATGACAGGCCGGACAAGGCGCTGCGCGACAAGATCATCAACGACATCTGGACGCTCGGCCGCTCAAACGTCACCGTCTATGGCACGGTCTACGTCAAGACCAACGGCAAGCGGCTGATCGCCGCCTTTCGCATCGAGACCGGCAGCGAGATCGAGAAGTGGTTCACCTTCGAATATGCGCTCAATGCGGCCGGCGAACTGATCCGGGTGGAGTGACAGCGATCCGCGCGAGACCACCAGATCCTTCCTCCTGGGGTCGGTCCGCCGGTGCCGACATGCACAGCACAAGCATTTGCCGCAGCGCCCAAAACCAGCTATCCCGGTTTTCCGCCCGCCCTTCTCTCTCCAAGGATCTTCCGATTGAGCACCGCCCGACACACGGTCTATGACAAGCGCTATGCCGGCTTCCTGTTCGACATGGACGGAACGCTCCTGAATTCCATCGCCGCCGCCGAGCGGGTCTGGGCAAAATGGGCGGCACGCCAAGGCCTCGATGTCGAAGCCTTCCTCCCCACCATGCACGGCAAGCGCGGCATCGACACCATTCGCGGACTGGGCCTGCCGGGCGTGGATGTGGAAGCCGAAGCGCTGGTCATCGAACGCGCCGAGATCGAGGATGTCGAGGGCGTGGTGGCCCTGCCCGGCGCGATCGATTTCCTGAACGCGCTCCCGTCCGACCGCTGGTCGATCGTTACCTCGGCCCCGATTGCGCTGGCTCGTGCCCGGATCGAGGCCGCCGGCCTGCCGCAACCGCCGAGGATCGTCACCGCCGAGGATGTGGCGATCGGCAAGCCGGATCCCGCCGGCTATCGGCTCGGTGCCCGGCATATCGGCGCGGACCCGGCCAACTGCCTGGTGTTCGAGGATGTTCTGGCGGGTGTGCTGGCGGGCGAGGCCGCAGGGTCCGACGTCATGGTGGTCACCGCCACCCATGGCCATCCCATGGAAACCCCGCACCCGACGATCGCGTCTTACGAGGGCCTGGTCGTGCACGTCGATTCGACGGGCCATTTGCAGATCGTCCGGGCGATCTGACCGGCCTTCATCTGCGGCAAAGCCCGGGTTGACGCCCGGGCGTCATGCTGCGGTATATCGAGGGCGGCCAGGACGCCGCCCTGCGGAGCGGGCAATCACGCCGCCTTGATGGCGTGATATTCCTTGATAGCGGCCATCTTGATCGCCGGATAACGTTCGCTCTCGTAGCGCAGGGAAAAACCGTCCTGCGCCATGAATACCGGATCGCCGTCGAGGTCCCGGCAGATATCGCCGCGGCGCGCCGTCATGAACTTTTCGAGTTCACCCGGCTGGTCGGCCGAGATCCAGCGGCAGACGGAGAAGCGCGACATTTCGAACGAGACCGGCAGGCCGTATTCGCCCTGCAGGCGCTCCTTCAGCACGTCGAGCTGCAGCGCACCGACCACGCCGACGATCGCCGGCGAGCCGTCTTCCGGCGAAAACAGCTGCACGACGCCCTCTTCGGCCATCTGCTGGAGGGCTTCCTTCAGCTTCTTGGCCTTCATCGCATCCTCGAGACGAACGCGGCGCAGGATTTCCGGCGAGAAGTTCGGCACGCCCTGGAAGACCAGCGGTTCACCCTCGGTCAGCGTATCGCCGATGCGGAGCGTGCCGTGGTTCGGAATACCGACCACGTCGCCGGCAAAGGCGGTATCGGCGAGCTGGCGCTGCGAGGCGAAGAAGAACTGCGGCGCGGTCAGCCCGATCTGCTTGCCGGTGCGCGCGAGCCTGACCTTCATGCCGCGCTCCAGCTTGCCGGAGCAGATGCGGGCGAAGGCGATGCGGTCGCGATGGTTCGGGTCCATGTTGGCCTGGATCTTGAAGACGAAGGCCGTCATCTTGTCTTCCGCCGCATGGACCGTGCGGATGTCGGCCATCTGGTCGCGCGGCGGCGGGGCCATTTCGCCGAGCGCATTGATCAGATCGCGCACGCCGAAATTCTTCAGCGCCGAGCCGAAGAAGACCGGGGTCATGTGGCCTTCGAGGAAGGCCTGGCGATCGAACGGACGGCAGGCCTCCTGGGCCAGTTCCAGTTCCTCGATGAAGGCGGCGCGTTCGTTTTCCGGCAGCTGCTCGGCGACATTGGCCGGGCTGTTGACCGGCAGCCCTTCGACCTGCTTGTCGGAGCCGCGGAAGGTGTTTTCCACCAGATTGTAGGAGCCGCAGAAGGACTTCGAGCGGCCGACCGGCCAGGTCACCGGCGCGGTATCGAGCGCCAGCTTCTCCTCGACCTCGTCGAGGATCTCGAAGGGGTCACGGCTTTCGCGGTCCATCTTGTTGATGAAGGTGATGATCGGGATGTCGCGCATGCGGCAGACCTCGAACAGCTTCAGCGTCCGCGGCTCGATACCCTTAGCCGCATCGATGACCATGACGGCGGCATCGACCGCCGTCAGCGTGCGATAGGTGTCGTCGGCGAAGTCTTCGTGGCCGGGCGTATCGAGAATGTTGAAGACATTGCCGTCATATTCGAAGGTCATCACCGAGGTGACGACCGAAATGCCGCGCTCGCGCTCGATCTTCATCCAGTCCGAACGGGTCTGGATGCGATCCTTCTTGGCCTTGACCTCACCGGCAAGCTGAATGGCGCCGCCGAACAGCAGGAGCTTTTCGGTGAGCGTCGTCTTGCCGGCGTCCGGGTGGGCAATAATAGCGAAGGTGCGGCGACGGGAGACCGCCTCTGCAAGCGTTTCGGCCATGAAGTGAAATTCCTTTTGTTGGCCGGTTATCTAGCGAGTTGAGGTCGAATATGCAATTGGGAAGCGGAACGCCCCTGCACGAAGGAAGGTCCCCCATGCGCGATGTTCTCGGCCCCATGCTCAACCTCGTTCGCCTGCCACACGGACACGATATGCCGCTGCCGGCCTATGAGACCGCGGGTGCTGCCGGCATGGATCTGAGGGCCGCCGTCAATGAGGGCGAGCCGTTGGTGCTTTCGCCGGGGGACCGAACGCTGGTGCCGACGGGGTTCGTCTTCGAGATCCCGGAAGGCTTCGAGGCGCAGATCCGGCCCCGCTCCGGCCTCGCCTTCAAGAACGGCGTCACCTGCCTCAACACGCCGGGCACGATCGACAGCGACTATCGCGGCGAGGTGAAGGTGCTGCTGGTCAATCTCGGACACGAGCCGTTCGAGATCGGCCGCGGCATGCGGATCGCCCAGATGGTGATCGCGCCGGTCGTGCAGGCGCGGGTGGCGGAAGTCGCCGATGCTTCGGAAACCGGCCGCGGCGCCGGCGGCTTCGGCTCGACGGGCGTCTGAAACAATCTACTCGCGACCGACAAACGGCGGCAGGCGGCGCTTGACCGGCGTCGATTTGATCAGCGACGTATTGGTCTGAGATTTCTCCGAGATCTTGTCGAGGATGCGGTCGAGGTCGTTCATGCCGCGCACTGCCATACGGCAGATGAAGCAGTCTTCGCCTGTCACCTTGTCGCATTCGGTGATTTCCGGCGTTTCCTGGATCAGCTTTTCGACGATATGCAGCATGCCCGGCAAAGGCCGCACGCGGACGATCGCCTGCAGCGGATAGCCGAGTGCTTCGAGCGCCACCTCGGCGCTATAGCCCGCGAGCACGCCGCGTTCCTCGAGCCGTCGCAACCGCTCCGAACAACTGGGCGACGACAAGCCCGCGCGTGCCGCCAGTTCCTTCAGCGACAGGCGCGCATCGGCGGCCAGTGCTTCCACAATGCTGCGGTCGACGGCATCGAGCGGCTGAACGAAATGCAGGTTCATCGCGATATCTCCTCATACTATTCGGCCCGAAGCATCATACGCCTCATTTCGAGAAAGCAAATCCATCGCATTCCTGTCTAGATTCTTGCCATGGACAGGAGACGACCATGACACCCATCATCAAACGCGGCATTCTCGACATGACCCTGGCCATGGTCATGTCCGGCACGATCGGCTGGTTCGTGCTGCAATCCGGCCAGACGCCGATCAACGTGGTGTTCTGGCGCTGCCTGATCGGCGCGCCGGTGCTGGCCTATCTCTGCCATCGCGCCGGAGCGCTTTCGATCGCGGCAATCGGCGCAAGGCGTTTCTGGCTCGCCGTGCTCGGGGGTGTGGCGCTGGTGCTGAACTGGCTCGCGCTGTTTTCCGCCTATCCGCTCGCTTCCATTTCGGTGACGACCATCGTCTACAATGTGCAGCCGTTCATGCTGGTCGGGCTCGGGCTTGCCTTCCTTGGCGAGAAAGTGAGCGGCGCGAAGCTGATCTGGCTGGGCCTTGCCTTTGCCGGCATGCTGGTCATGACGCTTGCCGGCCAACCGGTGGACGGCAGCGGTCGGACCTATCTGCTGGGGATCGCGCTCGCCCTTGCGGCCGCCGCCTGCTACGCGATCGCCGCCTTCGTCACCAAGCAGCTGAAAGGCACCTCGCCCTATCTGATCGCGCTGATCCAGGTTTTGACCGGCGTCGTCTTGCTGGCGCCGCTGGCGGACTTCGACGACCTTCCGGCCTCTCCGCAAAACTGGGCGATGCTCGGCGCGCTCGGTGTGGTCCACACCGGGATCATGTACGCCTTTCTCTACAGCGCCATCCAGAAGCTGCCCGTCGTCCTGACCGGCACGCTGTCCTTCCTCTATCCGTTGGTCGC
Source organism: Rhizobium sp. (assembly GCA_020621905.1). Classification (GTDB taxonomy): domain Bacteria; phylum Pseudomonadota; class Alphaproteobacteria; order Rhizobiales; family Rhizobiaceae; genus Allorhizobium. The sequence goes on along the minus strand of JAHRYZ010000072.1, from coordinate 4,128 downwards.
AGTGGCGGTCGACATGGCCGCCTTCGGCCATGTACTGACACTTGCCCAGGCGATCGGCGGCGGCGCCATCCTCTTTGCCGCGATCGCCACGACGCTCAACTGGAGCCCGCTTCCGCTCCTCACTCTCGCATCACGAAAGGACCGCGCGTGATCACCTGCAGCCTCCGCTATGTCATCGATCCCTACAAGCTTGCCGAATTCGAGCACTATGCCAGGCTCTGGATTCCCCTGGTCAACCGGCTTGGTGGCATTCATCACGGTTATTTCCTGCCGCACGAGGGTGCCAACAACATCGCACTCGCGCTGTTCAGCTTCCCGTCGCTCGCCGACTACGAGATCTATCGCCAGCGCATGGCGGAGGACTCGGAATGCCTTGCAGCCTTTGCCTATGCGGAGCAGACCCGCTGCATCGTCAGCTACGAGCGCAGCTTCATGCGGCCGATGTTCTGAACCCTAGCGCTGGGCTTCGGTCGCCATGCGGACGGCCAGCCCGGCGAGTACCGTGCCCATCAGCCAGCGCTGCATCACCATCCAGAAGGGCCGGCCGGCAAGGAAGATCGCGATCGAACCGGCCATCAGCGCGATCATCGCATTGACCGTGACGCTGATGGCGATCTGGCTGGCGCCGAGCACCACGGATTGCAGGAGCACGCTGCCAAGAGCCGGATCGACGAACTGCGGCAACAGCGACAGGTAAAGGACGGCCGCCTTGGGGTTCAGGAGATTGGTGACCAGCCCCATCATGAAGAGCTTGCGCGGGCTGTCCTTCGGCAGGTCGCGCACCTGGAAGGGCGAGCGGCCGCCCGGCCGCACCGCCTGCCAGGCAAGCCACAGCAGATAGACGGCGCCGGCGAATTTCAGCGCGTCATAGGCAAAGGGTACGGCCATGACCAGCACCGTGATGCCGAGCGCCGACATCAGCATGTAGAAGACGAACCCTAGCGCCACGCCGCCGAGCGAGACAAGGCCGGCGGCCGGGCCCTGGCAGATGGAGCGCGACACCAGATAGATCATGTTCGGCCCGGGCGTCAGCACCATGCCGAGGCAGATGAGGGCGAAGGCGATCAGCGACGAAGAAGAAGGCATGGGGCGAAACCTCGGCTGGCGTTTGTCATCCACGACCTAAGCCAGGCCTTTCGCCCGCCGCAACGGCGATCTTGTCACCATTGCAAGTTCGGCCGCGCAGCGCTAGCACTGCGTCAGTGACGGAGGCCCCCATGACACCCACCACGCTTCTCGCCTATAGCGGCGCACTTTTCGTTGCTGCCGCCATTCCCGGCCCCGGCATGACGGCGATCGTGGCGCGGGCGCTCGGCTCCGGTTTCCGCCCGACCTTCTTCATGGGGCTTGGTCTGATTCTGGGCGATCTCTGCTACCTGACCGCCGTCATCCTCGGCCTGGCGCTCGTGGCGCAAACCTTCACCACGCCGTTCCTGATCATCGAATATCTGGGCGCCCTCTATCTCGTCTATATCGCCTGGAAGCTCTGGACGACCGGGCTGATCGCGCAGGACATCGAGGCCAAGCGCTCGACCCATATCGGCCTGTCCTTTCTCTCCGGCCTGCTCGTCACGCTCGGCAATCCGAAAACCATGCTGTTCTACGTGGCCCTCGTGCCGACGCTGATCCCGCTCGAAGCCATCGGTGCGCAGGACTATGCAGCCCTCGTCGGCATCACCTTCGTGGTGCTCATCGCGGTGCTCGTTCCCTATATCCTGCTCGCCTCGCAGGCGCGGACGCTGCTGAAGAAGCCCAACTCCCTCAAGGCGCTGAACCGCTCGGCGGCCAGCATCCTGGCGGGCACGGCCGCCTATATCGCCGCGCGCGCCTGAACAAAATTTCACGGGCAGTGGCGCCGGGGGCGCTATTTTTCCAATCAAACGTGCGCGCCTAGGCGAAGGGTTCTGGCGAGTGGCGGGCTTTCGCCCTATTGTGCCGTCAAAGCAGATCCAAAGGGAGATCCACCATGTCCGACACGAAGAAACCGGGCCGCGGCCGCGTCTATGCCTCGATCACCGAAACGATCGGCGACACCCCGATCGTGCGCCTCGACAAGCTGGCGAAGGAAAAGGGCGTGAAGGCCAATCTTCTCGCCAAGCTCGAATTCTTCAACCCGATCGCCTCCGTCAAGGACCGGATCGGCGTGGCGATGATCGAGAGCCTGGAAGCCCAGGGCAAGATCACCCCCGGCAAGACCACCCTGATCGAGCCGACCTCCGGCAATACCGGCATTGCGCTTGCCTTCGCCGCGGCCGCCAAGGGCTACAAGCTGATCCTCACCATGCCCGAGACCATGTCGATCGAGCGCCGCAAGATGTTGGCCCTGCTCGGCGCGGAACTGGTGCTGACCGAAGGTCCGAAGGGCATGAAGGGCGCGATCGCCAAGGCCGAGGAACTGGCCGCCACGCTTCCCGACGCCATCATTCCGCAGCAGTTCGAAAACCCGGCCAACCCGGAAATCCATCGCAAGACGACGGCCGAGGAAATCTGGAACGATACCGACGGCGGCGTCGACATCTTCGTTGCCGGCATCGGCACGGGCGGCACGATCACCGGTGTCGGCCAGGTACTGAAGGCGAAGAAGCCCGAGGTCAAGGTCATCGCCGTCGAGCCGGCCGACAGCCCGGTTCTCTCCGGCGGCAATCCCGGCCCGCACAAGATCCAGGGTATCGGCGCAGGCTTCGCGCCGAAGATCCTCGACACACATATCTACGACGAGGTCGTCACCGTCACCAATGACGAAGCCTTCGAAACCGCCCGGCTGGTCGCCCGCCTCGAAGGCGTGCCGGTCGGCATTTCCTCGGGCGCGGCGCTCACCGCCGCGATCAAGGTCGGCCAACGCGAAGAAAACGCCGGCAAGACGATCGTCGTGATCATCCCGTCCTTCGCCGAGCGCTACCTGTCGACCGCACTGTTTGCCGGCCTCGGCGAATAAGGGTTTCGACCTGACGAAACACCGAAGGGGCGCCAAGCGGCGCCCTTTCTCGTTTTCGCCGGATCTGGTCTTCCCATCTCGTCACGCCCCGGCACGGGGCCGAGCCCGGCTCCCCCGTTCTGCCTGCATTGCGGGCGCCCTCCTCCGTCTCCTGGCGCTGTCGGCCGAGCCGCCGTTTTGGCCTTTTGCCGGCAGGCCGCCGCAACGCTCCTTCCTTCCGCGCGCCTCGTCTCCACCGCACCGAGGCGGAGTCACCCGACCCGCCTCAAACGGACTCCCTTACGCCGCGGCCGACAGCCGTTCCGAGGCGATGCGGTAGGAGATCGCTTCCGCCAGGTGAATGCGGCCAAGCAAGCTGGCTCCATCCAGATCGGCGAGCGTGCGCGCCACCTTCAGCACCCGGTGGTAGCCGCGGGCGGAGAACTTGAACTTGTCGGCGGCGTCGCGCAGCAATTGCAGGCCGGCCGGATCGGGCTCGGCGAGCTTCTCGATCAGCGCCGTCGAACAGCGGGCATTGGTCGTCACGCCGCCGATCCCGGCCGACTCGAACCTCTCGCGCTGCATGTCGCGGGCGAGCGCCACGCGCTGTGCTACGTCGGCGCTTCTCTCCGCTGTCATCGGCCGGATGAGATCGGATGCCGAGACCGCCGGCACGTCGATACGGATGTCGATGCGGTCCATCAGCGGCCCGGAAATCCGGCCCTGGTAGTCGGTGATGCAGCGCGGGCCGCGCGCGCAGGTGTGCCCCGGCTCGCCGGCCATGCCACAACGGCACGGGTTCATCGCTGCCACCAGCTGGAACTCGGAAGGATAGGCCACCCGGTGATTGGCGCGGGCGATGATGCATTCGCCCGTCTCCAGCGGCTGGCGCAGCGCATCGAGCACCGGCGGGCAAATTCCGGCAGTTCGTCGAGGAAAAGCACGCCGCGATGGGCAAGCGAGGCTTCGCCCGGCCGGGCACGAAGGCCACCGCCGACAAGGGCCGCCATGGTCGCCGAATGGTGCGGGGTTCGGAACGGCCGGCGATCCGACAGCTTGCCGCCCGAGAGCTGGCCGGCGATGGAATGGATCATCGACACTTCGAGCAGTTCGGCGGCCGAAAGCGGCGGCAGGATCGACGGAAGTCGAGCGGCCAGCATGGACTTGCCGGAGCCCGGCGGCCCGACCATCAAGAGATTGTGCCCACCGGCCGC
>JAHRYZ010000071.1:16453-17451 GCA_020621905.1 Rhizobium sp. | reverse complement strand
AGCGCGCGGGCGACACGCAGGGAGGCGTAACCCTCGGCCATCAGCTCGAGGCAGCGGCGTTCAAGGTCGCTCAGCGGGATCTTCTTGCGCAGCGCGGTGCGTTCGGCCTGAACATCCAGAGCGTCATGCGACAGCAGCGAGCTGAGCTGCTGCAATTGCCGATGGATGGTGGAAAGGCCGGCGGTCAGTTCGCGCTTCCGGGCCAGCAGGGCTTCCTCGAAAAGCCTATCGGCTTCCTCGTGCGACCGCGCCGACTTCAACGTCTCCATGAGATCCTGGATCACTGCGACCGGCATGCCGACTTCGCGGCAGGCGGTGATCAGCGCCATGCGGGCTATATCTGCGCGGCTGTAGACCCGCATGAGACCGATGCGCCGGGCCTTGATCAAACCCTTTTCCTCGTAGAAGTGCAGGGTCCTGTGGGTGACGCCGAACAATTCCGCCATGTCGGCGATGGCGACCGGTTCGGCGGGCAGGTCGCGGGGCAGAGGAGTGCCGGGCAGGAATTCGGCGTCACCCGTCACGCCGTCTGGCCGTTTGCTGTCGCTCTGCAGAATTTTCGATCCGTCCGCCATGACCTCCCCCGTCCAGCGTTGCATCAAGTCTGCGAATTTTCCGCTCCGTCCCAAGCGGCCGTCTGGCCAGCGCATCCGCGCGCCGATCTCCCACAACCTATTTCAGGCTGGGCTGCAATAGATAGCGAAAAACTAGACTAGGCGGCTTGATCGGGTTTGGCAAATCAACCGCAGTCCGCGGTCCGCAGGGTCAGGATCGGCGGATCGTCAGAGCAAGAAGGTCGGACAGCTCGGTGATGAAGGCCGGCAGTCGGTGAGGGTGGGCGAGGCGCTGCTGGTGACGGATCGCTTCGATATACGCGTCATGCGAGTTCTCGAGCTTGTACTGGTAGGTCGCCTCCAGGCAGTCCATCAGCGCGGAGGAGAGCCGATGGCGGCGGCAGAAGGCGTAGACCTCGCCGCAGAGCGTCATCGTCTCGGCGA
>JAHRYZ010000071.1:1056-16443 GCA_020621905.1 Rhizobium sp. | reverse complement strand
TCGGCGACGAACAGATTGGCGAAGGCGGCAATCCGGCGGCTGTCGGCGGTATCGCCGGCCGGGCGGGCCTGGCGGGTGATGACATCGCCGGTCGCAGGATGCGCCAAGCGGGCGGTCAGCGGACCGCTGCCGGACGAGGCATCCAGTTGCAGCAGGAAATCGAGGTCGTCCACTTCCGCCGGGAGGGAGGTCTGCTGTGGCGCCAGCTTGCAGCCGCAAAGCCTTGCCTCCGAAATCCTCAACGCATTGTCGAAGGTCTTCGCTCGCCAGTCGCTGCCGGCGGTGACGACGATGAAGATCTGCGGAAGGGCATGCATGTGCCGGTCCGGGGCATGCGTCGGCCTGCTGGCCGCGCCCGCATTGCCGCCGGCCTCCAGGCCGATGCGGATCGCATCGGCGCCGTTCTTCTCGGCCGCGACAAGAGAAGGAAAGACGGCGTCGAGCGTCCGGCGTGAATCCGGTCCCCATTCGTAGACCGGAACATAGCCGCCGAGCGGTATGCGGATGCGCACCGGGTCGTTGCGGCCCTCGTCGGCGTAATAGAGATTGAGCAGCCGGCGCAGCTTGCCGGCCTGTACCCGCACCAGAGCGTCGACGCCCGGATCGAGTGCGCCGTCGCGGCTGAACACGTCCATGCCGATGGTGTAGCCCTTCAGCTGATGCGCAAGGCCGAGCTGTTCATGCTCGACGACGAATTTGAGGAAGGTCCGCAATCTCTCGGATCGCGCGAAGGTCTGGCTCGACAGGATTGCCGCGAGCGCCAGACGGATCCTTTCTCCGTCGATACGCCGAACCTGGGTCATTGGGTCTCCATCCGGGTTTTCCGCCGCCCCGCCGTGCCGACCGCCTTGGCGGGTGCTGCGAGGTGCTGTCCGTTCTGGGTGAAACTGCTGGGCCGCAACTTAGCGAGTGTGACGGATGACACAAAGAAAAACTTGAGAATCATAGTCGCAATAGGCCGTCAATACCGGAAATAGGGGGGATTTCTGCCACGCCGGACACGCCTCGACCCATCCATCAGTATCGTCAATGGGACCATATGTGATTCTCGTTGGCCTTCCCTCGCATGATCGCCTAAATGGATTCTGGACGAATGCCACCCTTCATGGATACCGCTGAATGCCCGCCAAGCTCTCCGTAAACCTCAATGCCATCGCCATGCTGCGCAACCGCCGGGATCTGCCCTGGCCGGACGTCGCCCATCTCGGCCGCATCGCGCTCGAAGCCGGCGCCAGTGGCCTGACGGTTCATCCGCGCCCCGACCAGCGGCATATCCGTTTCGCGGACCTGCCGGTGCTGCGGGCGCTGATCGACGACGCATTCCCGCAGGCCGAATTCAACATCGAGGGCTATCCGACCGAGGACTTCCTGGCGCTGTGCGAGGCGACCGAGCCGGAGCAGGTGACGCTGGTGCCGGACGATCCGAGCCAGGCGACCTCGGATCACGGCTGGGACTTCGCCAAACACCGGTCGTTCCTGAGCGAGGTCGTCGCGCGGCAGCGGGCATGCGGGTTTCGCTGTTTGCCGATGGCGACGGCAATGCCGAGGCGGTGAACAAGCCGCGAGACGGGTGCCGACCGGATCGAGCTCTACACCGGGCCCTATGGCGGCTGCTACGACAATCCGGACAAGGCGGCCGAAGAGATCGACCGTCTCGGCCGCACGGCCGATGCCGCCCTTGACGTCGGTCTCGGCATCAATGCCGGCCATGACCTGACGGTCGCCAACCTTCCGGCGCTGATCAAGCGCATTCCGAAACTGGCCGAAGTTTCCATCGGCCATGGCCTGACGGCCGATGCGCTGGAATTCGGCATGGCGGAAACGGTGCGCCGTTTCCGCCATGCCTGCGGCCAGAAGATCTGACGGCGGAAGGCGGTTCCGCGCGTCGGATCGTCCGGCCCGGGGGCTTGTCAGCCGAGCGCGGCCTTGTTGGCCTCGAGGAAGGCCTTCAGCGACAAGCGCTTGACACCCGACAGGGTCTCGGCGTCGGCGGTCGCCATGGCGATCTTGCCTTCGCGCGTGTTGGCGTCGAAGGACACGATCGTCGGGATGAAGGGCGCGGGCACGCCGGCGGCGGCCATGCCTTCGGACAGCTGGGCATCGGTCAGGTTGACGACGGCAAGCGGCTTGCCGGTCAGGTCGCGGACCAGGGCGGCGATTTCTTCCGTGGTATAAGCCGTCTCGCCGGTCAGCGTGTAGGTGGCGTTGCCTTCTACCGGCTTCGCGAGGCCTGCGGCGATGGCGCGGGCAATGTCTTCGCGCGCGATATGGGCGATCCGGCCCTCACCGGCCGAGGTATACCACTGGCCGCTGGCAAGCGCCTGCGGCAGGTTCATGAACAGGTTCTCCATGTACCAGCCGTTGCGGAAGATGGTGTAGGCGAGGCCGGAAGCCTTGATCGCCTGTTCCGTGCCCAGATGGTCGCCCTTGAAGGTGACTTCCGAATCGTCCGGCTGCGGCATCGAGGTGTAGGAGATGCGCTCGACGCCCGCGGCCTTGGCGGCGGCAACGGCGGCGCTGTGCTGCGCCAGGCGCTTGCCCGGAGCGCCAAGCTCGTCGGTGGAGACGATCAGCAGCTGGTCGATACCGGCGAACGCGGCCTCGAGCGAGGCCTTGTCGTCGAAATCGACGCGGCGCGTGCCGACGCCCAGACCGGCCAGATCGGCGAGCTTGGCGGGGTCGCGGCTGCCGGCGACGATGTCGGAGGCGGCCACCTTCTGGCTTTCGATCAGGTGCTTGATGACGAGGCGGCCGAGATGGCCGGCGGCGCCGGTGACGAGGATCTTGCTCATGGTCTTTCCTTTGGCAATGGTGGCAGGTGCTGCCGAACGAATAGCTGCTCTCAAAATGAGAGTTACGCTAAAATGGAGATTGACGAGCGCTTGTAAAGAAGGCAGTTTTTGGTGCCCACCTTACCGATAGGGAACCGCCATGACCGTCGCCATCACCCGTTTCGAAGAAAAGATCGCCGGATACGGGGGTGACGGCCCCAAGCTGGAGAATTGCCCGGTGCGCACGGTGATCGATCACATCGGCGGCAAATGGTCGACGCTGATCCTGCTGGCGCTTTCGGAAAAGCCCTATCGCTTCGGCGAACTTCGTCGGCTGGTGCCGGATATCTCGCAGCGCATGCTGACCCAGACGCTGCGCGACCTGGAACGCGACGGCTATGCGCTGCGCACGGTGTTTCCGACCAAGCCGCCGAGCGTCGAGTATCGGCTGACGGATCTCGGGCATTCGCTGTTCAAGGCGTTGTGCGTGCTGCTCGAATGGGCGGAGGCGAACTTTCTTGCCGTCAAGGACGCACGCCGCAGCTTCGATGAACGCAACGGCTGAGCTCTGCCGTCAGAGGTCGAGCGTCCAGGTCTGGCCGTTGAGTTCCGGTCCAAACATCGTATGCCGCTCCTCGGCGACGAGCCGGAATCCCGCCGCGACGTAGATATGCCGTGCCGAGTGCAGGATGTCGTTGGTCCAGAGCGTGAGCTGGCGGTAACCAGCATGGCGGGCGAAGTGGACGCATTGCTCGACCAGCAGCTTGCCGAGCCCAAGGCCGCGGGCCGCCGCATCGACATAGAGCATTCTTAGCTTGGCGATGTTCTCGCCGCCGTCCATGACGATGACGGAGCCGATGCGCGTGCCGGCACGCTCGGCGATCCAGCAATGGTCGCGCCTTGCATCGTAGCGCTCGAGGAAATCGGCGGCCACCTGGCTGACCAGAGCTTCGAAGCGCCCGTTCCAGCCGAAGGTTCGCACGTAGAACTCGGTCTGCGACTGGATCATCCAGCCGAGGTCGCCCGGACGGTGCGGACGCAGGACCGGGGTGGCGTGGTCGCCGGGTTCGATCAGGCGGGTGATGGTCGCCATCGCTTCGACGAGGGACGCCTGTTCGGCCGGTCCGAGCGGCGCCACCATCCGGCGCAACTGGCTGCGGGACAGCTCGGCCAGCGTCTCGAATTCGGTCCTCCCCTTGTCGGTGAGGCACAGACGCTGGCTTCGTCCGTCGGCCGGGTCAGGTGCGACGATGACGAGGTTCCGCTCGCGGAACTTCTTCAATATGCGGCTGAGATAGGCCGGGTCGAGGCGCAGGTCGCGCACGAGTTCCACGGCGAGGACCTGTCCGCGCGTACCGATCTCATAGACGATGCGGGCTTCCGCCAGTGTGTAGTCGGCCTTCAGATAGGCTCGGTCGAGGATGCCGATCCGGTCGGTGTAGAACCGGTTGAAGGCGCGCATCGCCTCTATCGTCGTGATGTCTGTGGATTCGCGCATGGATCGGACCTCCCCGTGAGGTCCGATCGCTAGCATGGCCGTTTTACTCTGACAATCAAATTGTTGACGCAGTCAACTAAATCGCGAGCCTGAGGGCAGGTTCGGCGCTGAGCGCGAAATCGGCCGCGGCGCGCGAATGAATGGCGGTCGAATCGAAGCCGGGCAGGGGCAGCGCATCGGGATCGAGCAGAAGGCAGATTTCGGTGCAGCCGAGAATGACGCAATCGGCACCGGCCTGCCTGGCCTTGTCGATGATGGCCATATAGGCCTCGCGCGACGTTTCCTTGACCGTACCGGCGCACAGCTCTTCGAAGATCACGTCGTGGATGATCGTTCGGTCTTCGGCATCCGGCACGCGCGGATCAAGGCCAAGCGCGCGCATGCGGTCGGTGTAGAAGCCGTGTTCCATGGTGTATCGGGTGGCGAGAACCAGCGGACGGCGGAAGCCGGCGGCCTTGATGGCCGCAGCGGTCTCGTCGACGATGTGCAGCAGCGGAATGTCGAGGCGGGCGGCGATGCCGTCGGCGACCAGGTGCATGGTGTTGGTGCAGATCAGGATGCAGGCGGCGCCGGCGGCCTGAAGCCCGAGCGCGCAGTCGGCCAGGCGCTTCTCGGCGAGATCCCATCGGCCGGCCTTCTGGTAGCCGACGATCTCGGCGAAGTTGACCGAGTGCATCAGGACTTCCGCCGAGGCGATGCCACCAAGCTCGGCGCGGACCATCTCATTGATGAGGCGGTAGTAGACCGCCGTGCTCTCGAAACTCATGCCGCCGATCAGGCCGATTGTCTTCATGGTCTTGTTCCCCTGGTTGGTGTCGCGGATTATGGCCAAGGCCTGGGGCAAACGCGTTGCATTTTTTCGAAAAAGAGCGGGTTGTGGCGCGTGTCAATTGCGCAATACGCCGTGATGTTGCACAATGAATGCGTCAACTGTCTATTGGGTGGGGCGGAAGTGCTCGACGATCGCGATCGGAAGATTCTGGATGCATTGCAGCGGGACGCCTCGGTTTCCGTGGCAGACCTGGCCGAGCGCGTGGCGTTGTCGCCGTCCGCCTGTTCGCGGCGCATCCAGCGGCTGGAGGAGACGGGTTATATTGAACGGCGCATCGCCGTGCTCGACCGCGAGCGGGTCGGCGTGCCGACCACGGTCTTCGCGCTGGTCAAGACGGCGCACCACTCGGACGAGTGGATCGAGAGTTTCCGCCGGGCAATCAGCGATCTCGCCGAGATCGTCGAGGCGCATCGGCTGACCGGTTCCTACGACTATCTGCTGAAGATCGTGCTGCCCCGCGTCGAGCACTATGACGTGGTCTACCGGCGGCTGGTGAAGCGGATCGAACTGTTCGACGTGTCCGCCTTCATCTCGATGGAAACGCTGAAGGCGGGATCGGCCGTACCGGTCGATTACGCCGTATAGCTCACTCCGGCGTCGGCAGGGCGGGATCGGCGAGGCATTTCTTCAGCGGCAGCAGCTTCACCCCGTAGATCGCCGTGATCCGGCCGGCGGCGGAATCCTGGCTGTCGGTGTTGCGTTCGGTCTCGGCCTGGATACAGCCGCAGGTGTAGCCGTAATTGCCGTTCGAGGCGACATAGTCGCCGGTCGAGATGTCGGGGAAGTTCTCCATGCCGAGGCTCCTCGTCCGAGCCCTGGGTCAGCATGATCCACATGCCCTCGGAGTCGTCGAGCCAGTAATTGCCTGGCGTCGGATTCTGGATCCAGCCGCAGCGGTTTTCCTTGGCGGCGGCGAGGTGCGGCGCGGCCAGAAGGGCGAGGCTGAGAAGGAGGGCGGTTCGGCGCGGCTGCATCGGTGCGGTTCCTTGTTGCGGACAACCCATGCAATAGCGCCGGGAGCCGCCTTCGCCAAACGCCAAAAATGGGACAAGGCGCGGGAACCGCAAAAATTACGGCCCCGGAGCTTGCGCTTCGGGGCCTGTTTGCCGAACGGCGTACCGTATGGGTCGGTGTCATTCCTCGTGGGAAGGCGTACCGACGGTGACGCCGCGACCGGAGTTGAAACCGTAGACGGCGTTGAGGTTGCCGCTGTCTGCCTTGGCGCCGCTCTCCTGGGTGATCGAGCCGACGACCGTGCGGTCGATGTTGCCGGACGACTGGACCGGAGCGGCGCTGCCGTTGGTGGGTTCCAGAGCGAAGGCTGCGGATGCGCCGGCCAGCGAAGCGACGACGGCGGTGATTGCGATGAGGGTCTTCATGGGATGTCTCCTTGATTTCATTTCCTGATGGCATAGCTACACATCAGTTCTTCGTTGGGTTGTGGGGGCTGAGGGCGGGGGTCCTCAGTCGGGAGCAGGGGTCAGTCGTTGTTGGTGACGGTGCGCGACACCAGCGAGACGGTGCGGTCGGCGTTGACCTGGTAGACTTCACGGACTTCCTCGCCATACGGGCCGTAGAAGACATGGAAGAAGTTGGAGCCGGCGGGGGCCTTTTCGAGCCGGGCTTCGTGGCCACCATAGGTGATGGAGCCGGGGATCGGCTGGAGGGCGAAGGCTGCCGGTGCGGCGACGAGGGTAGCGAGCGCTGCTGCAATTGCGATTTTCATGATCAAATTCCTCTTTGCACTCTGTGTTGTTTGGGTCGAACTGTGTGGTTCGATGAACATGATTTGCGCCTCCTCCTCGCCGATTGCAAGAGATGATTGCGCACAATCGAACTAAGTAGTTCGATATCTTGCAATGCGTAAAAGGTTGCATATAGGTCGCAATTGTTGTGTAAAAACAGCATGGTAGAAAGCGCTCCAAGGTCGGGTTTTTGGCGCCAAAATTGTTATGAGGCACTACGTTCAAATAAATGTGATGGCCGGCGAAATCGTAACCGGAGGATCCGCACAGCGGTTGCGAAGCCTCTTGACGGAGCCAAATTTTGCCCTTAAACAGAACCGTACCGTACGGTACTTGAGAGATGTCAATCGTGCAGACCGAAACCGCCAACGCCGAATTCACGCCGCGCCAGAGCGCCGTTCTCGCCGAAGCCCTGAGGCTTCTGGTGGAGGGTGGCGACAAGGCGCTGACGACGGCCGGGCTGGCGCGCGCCGCCAACTGCTCCAAGGAAAGCCTCTACAAGTGGTTCGGCGATCGCGACGGACTCCTGTCGGCGATGATCTCCTACCAGGCGAGCAAGGTGCGCACCTTCGAGCGCCCCGGAGAACGGCTGACGGCGGCGAGCCTCACCGAACATCTGGAAATCTTTGCTCACGACCTGCTGGACGTGCTGGCCGGCGACGTGTCGCTGGCGCTCAACCGGCTGGCGATCGGCCAGACCAATCGCGACGGCTCGAAGCTCCGGCACTGCTCTCGAGCGCGGCCGCCGGCAGATCGACCGGCGGGCGAGGGCGCTGCTGGACGCGGGACAACGCGACGGCCTCTTGCGATTCTCCGACGGCGAGGAGGCCTATCGGACGCTTTACAGGCTGATCGTCAGCGACATGCACGTGCGCATGCTGCTCGGCGACATGCCGCAGACAAAGAGTTTCGCTGCCCGGGCGGAGAAGGCGGTCAATGCCTTCCTGACGCTCTACGGCACGGAAAAGGTTCTGGCCGGCCGCGACGGGGCAACCCGTTCCGGCCAGCCGGGTCAATGACAGTCACCACAACCGACAAGCATAGGGAAGGAACATACAATGCGCGTCTATTACGATCGTGATGCCGATCTCAATCTCATCAAGGCCAAGAACGTCGTCATCGTCGGCTACGGCTCCCAGGGTCGCGCCCATGCGCTGAACCTCAAGGATTCGGGCGCGGCCAATGTCGCGATCGCGCTCAAGGCCGGTTCGCCGACCATCAAGAAGGCCGAAGCCGACGGCTTCAAGGTCATGACGGTTGCCGACGCCGCCAAGTGGGGCGACCTCATCATGATGGCGACCCCGGACGAACTCCAGGCCGACATCTACAAGGCCGACATCGCCGGCAATATCCGCGACGGCGCGGCCATCGCGTTTGCCCACGGCCTCAACGTTCACTTCGGCCTGATTGAGCCAAAGGCTTCGCTCGACGTCGTCATGATCGCACCGAAGGGCCCGGGCCACACGGTTCGCGGCGAATACCAGAAGGGCGGCGGCGTTCCCTGCCTGGTTGCCGTTCACCAGAACGCCTCCGGCAATGCTCTCGAACTCGCGCTCTCCTACGCCTGCGGCGTCGGCGGCGGTCGTTCGGGCATCATCGAGACCAACTTCAAGGAAGAATGCGAAACCGACCTGTTCGGCGAGCAGGTCGTTCTCTGCGGCGGTCTGGTCGAGCTGATCCGCGCCGGCTTCGAAACCCTGGTCGAAGGCGGCTATGCGCCGGAAATGGCCTATTTCGAATGCCTGCACGAAGTGAAGCTGATCGTCGACCTGATCTATGAAGGCGGCATCGCCAACATGAACTACTCGATCTCGAACACGGCCGAGTGGGGCGAATACGTCACCGGCCCGCGCATCATCACCGACGAGACCAAGGCCGAGATGAAGCGCGTCCTCAAGGACATCCAGACCGGCAAGTTCACCTCGGACTGGATGCAGGAATACCGCGCCGGCGGCGCCCGCTTCAAGGGCATCCGTCGCCTGAACGACAGCCACCAGATCGAGGAAGTCGGCACCAAGCTGCGCGCCATGATGCCGTGGATCGGCAAGAACAAGCTGGTCGACAAGGACCGCAACTAAGCCTCTCCGGCTCTGGCGATACGGCGACCGCAATGAGAAGATCCCCGGTGACGAGCCGGGGATTTTCGTTTTCAGGCCGCGGCTGTTCGGGACCTCGGTTCGCATGGCGGCTGCGTCGCGCGCCTCGCGCTCTGCGGCTGGAGCGTCCGATTTCCGCGCCGCAGGCTCGCTGTCTGCGTGCGACCCCCGTGGGGTGAGGGGCTCCGGTCGAATCGTGCGCGCGCTCGCTTTGGTGCGTAATATAGTTTCTCGCACATCGCATTTCAGATGCGGAATATTATAACGGACGATAGGTCAGTATTGTTGACATATCGTCGTTTGTGTGGTCATTTTCAGCATCATAAAAAACGTCGAGGAAACCCCTGTGCTGAATTGGGACCATATTTTTGCGACGCGTTCGTCGCGCATGCGCGCCTCTGAAATCCGCGAGCTGCTGAAGCTTTTGGAGCGGCCGGACATCATCTCGTTTGCCGGCGGCATTCCCGACCCGGCGCTCTTTCCCGACCAGGAATTCAAGGCGGCCTATGCCGACATCTTCAGCGGCGACCAGGTGACGGCCGCGCTGCAGTATTCGGTCAGCGAAGGCTACAAGCCGCTGCGCGAATGGTTGAAGGGCGAAATGGAGAAGATCGGCATCGCCTGCACCGCCGACAACATCTTCATCACCTCCGGCTCGCAGCAGGCCCTCGACTATCTCGGCAAGCTGTTCCTGTCGCCGAAGGATACGGCGCTGGTCAGCTGGCCGACCTATCTCGGCGCCCTGCAGGCCTTCAACGCCTACGAACCGAACTATGACCAGCTGACGCTCGGCAACCGCACGCCGGAAAGCTACAAGGCGACGGCGGAAAATCTCGGCGGCGAGGTCAAGTTCGCCTATCTCTCGGCCGATTTCTGCAATCCGACCGGCGAGACCGTCGACCGCGCGGCGCGCGAGCGGCTGCTGAAGCTCGCCGAGGAACTCGACATCGCCATCATCGAGGACGCGGCCTACCAGTCGCTGCGTTACGACGGCGAGCCGGTGCCGCCGATCCTGGCGCTCGAGATCGCCGAGAAGGGCTCGATCGAGGACACGCGCACCATCTATTGCGGCAGCTTTTCCAAGACGCTGGCACCGGGCCTGCGCGTCGGCTTCGTCGTCGCCAACATGCCGGTCATCCGCAAGCTGGTGCTGATGAAGCAGGCCGCCGACCTGCATTCCTCGTCGATCAACCAGATCGCCATCGCCCATGTCGCGGAACGGCATTTCGATGCCCAGGTCGCCAAGATCCGCGCCGCCTACAGCGCGCGCCGCGATGCCATGCTGAAGGCGCTGGCCACCTACATGCCAGCCGGCACGACCTGGACCAAGCCGGAGGGCGGCATGTTCATCTGGGTGACGCTGCCGGAAGGGCTGGACGGGGCGGAACTTCTGGCGCGCTCGGTCGAGACCGAGAAGGTCGCCTTCGTTCCGGGCCAGGCCTTCTTTGCCGACCGGTCGGGCACAAACACGCTGCGGCTTTCCTTTTCCTGCGCCAACGAGCAGATGATCGACGAAGGCATCAAGCGCCTCGGCCGGCTGATCGGTGGGGCCATGGCGGCGGCGGCCTGACGGCCGCCGGCTCCCGTCCACCGACCATGAGAAAGGGGTCCGTCGCATCGCGCGGCGGACCCCTTTTCAATTCTCCGTCCAGCATCGGGACGTGCGTTCCCTATTCGGTGGCCAGCACGATGACCATGTCGTCGGGGCTGTAGGTGAGCATTTCCGAACGGGACGGGTTGACGGTGACGCCGCCGAGATTGCGGTGGTCTTCGTCGTCGCCGCGCTGGCGGCGATAGCCGATGGCGATCTCGCCGCGGCGCAGTGCCGCGAGCGCGACCGTGAAGAAGTTCACCGGGCGGTCGATCGCCACATAGTCGCCGATCGGGCGCATGTAGATTTCCGAGCCGTCCTCGTCGAGCAGTTCGGCGAAGATCGCCGCCATGAACTCGTTTTCGGAGGCCTGGGCCAGCATCAAGCTGACCAGCTTGTTGCTGACGACGAAGTCGTCGGCGCGGGTGACTTCGGCCAGTTCGCGGTTGCGCACGTCGGTCATCTCGCTGACCACGTTGATGTGCAGGCCAGCGCCCTCGGCGATCTTGCGGATGTGCAGAAGGGTGATCAGGGTGCGGGTGTCGGCCGACTGCATCGTCATGTCGTCGCTGTAGCCGAGCACCAGGACGTGGTCGAAGCTCGGAATGTTCAGGCGATCGAGGGCGGCGCGGCTGCTGGTGTCGATCACATGGTAGTCGATCGTCATATTGCCGTTCGGCAGGCGGAGGCCGGCGATATCCGCCTCGAATTCCGGCGTGTGGGCGGCGATCGTCAGGTGCGAGCCCGGCGTGACGTAGCGGCAGAGCTCGCTGGCGATGATCGGGCCGCGGCGGTTCCAGCCGAGCACCAGGGTGCGCTCGGGACCGACCGGGCGCTTGACCGGGGTCAGGATGGCGTCCTTGGCGAGGTTGATCTCGTTGCTCCAGATGCGGATCGAGTCGTCGTCCTCGGCGATGATCACGGCCCGTTCGCCCGGCTCGATGACGCGGTTCGGGGCGGGGTTGATGTGGATCTTGCCGGCGCGGTCGCACAGGCCGATCAGGGTGCAGTTCTCGTAGGCCATGACGCCGGCGGCAAAGGGCTTGCCCTCCAGCGCCGGCTGTTCGATCGTGTAGATCTCGCAGCCGTCGAAATCGAGCAGTTCCGAATAGACGGCCGAAAGCCCCGACTGGCGGCTGGTGTGCACGACGATGCGCGAGATCAGGTCGTCGGCCAGCACCATCTGCATTTCCTTGCCGCCGACGATGCGGGCGACGTCGGCATTGCCGGCATCGCGGATTTCGGCGGCGATCATGTAGGGCTGCGGACGGCGCTTCGGGTCGTTGACCAGCGCCAGCACCGACTTGATGACCTGCGAATCCGGATCCTCGTCTTCCGGCGACAGCACGATGATCGAACGGGAATTCTGCGGATTGACGATGTCGAGATCGTAGAGATCGGTCGGGTCGCCGCTGCGGCAGACGATCTTGGTGTTCTTGAGGTCGGCCACCTTGGTGGCGATCTCGTCTTCCATCTCGACCTTGTCCTTGTTCGCCATGATGACGATGCGCGGACGGCGGCGGCTCTGGTTGGCGATCACCAGTTCCGAAATGACGTCGAAGATCGAGGATGACCAGTTGAGGATGATCGTGTGGTCGGATTCGAGGACCCGCGAGCGGCCCTTGCGCAATTCGTCGAGCTTGCTTTCGAGGCCCGAGCTGATGACACCGATCAAGGCGGAGAAGACGAAGATGCCGGCGAGCGTCACGACGAGCGCGACGAGGCGGAAGCCCCAGCCCTGGTCGCCGCCCATGGTGCCGGCGTCGAAGGTGCGCATCAGCGACGCCCAGGTGCCCTCGATGAAGCTCACGGGTTCGCCGCCTTCCGGCGCGATGCCGGTGAGGGCCAGAAACGCGCCGGCAAGCGAAATCACCACCAGTGAAATCAGTGCCAGCCAGCCGATCAGCGCAACCGCGCCGCCGGCCATGCTCTTGTCGAACTCATAGCGCAACCGCGCCCGCCAGTTTCCGCCCGTCTTCATGTTGGTACTCTCGGTTCGTCTTCAAAAATAAGGAAAATCCGCCATTACAGGAATCGCCCGCAACTTCAATCGTGCCCTCGGGAACAAGGCGAAGGCTGACCCATAAAAGTCAAGCATTTCCCGGATTTCGGCGCCTCGCCGGTGCTCAGGCCGCCGTCTCCGGGGATTTCGGGGCTCCCGGCCGGCAGTGCGGCTGTCACATGCCTGTCAAGCCCGTGTGGTTATGCATCGGCCTCATTTGAATAACGAGGATGCTTTCCATGAAGAACCTGCTTTCCGTCTTTTCCGCGCTGGTTGCCGTCGGCGTTCTGGCGACCTCTGCCGGCGCTGCCAACCTGGTGCTCTACACCAGCCAGCCGAACGAGGATGCGCAAGCGACCGTCGACGGCTTCATGGCCGCGAACCCCGACATCAAGGTCGACTGGGTGCGCGACGGCACGCCGAAGATCATGGCCAAGCTGATGGCCGAGATCGAAGCCGGCAGCCCGGCCGCCGACCTTCTGCTGATCGCCGATACCGTCACGCTGGAGCGCATGAAGCAGGCCGGCCAGCTGATGGCCTACAAGTCGCCGGAAGCCGTCAACTACGACGCCAGCCTCTACGACGCCGATGGCGCCTACTATTCGACCAAGCTGATCACCACCGGCATCATGTACAATACCGCCGCGGCGATGAAGCCGACGAGCTGGGCCGATCTGGCCAAGCCGGAAGCCAAGGGCCTGGTCGCCATGCCGAGCCCGCTCACCTCGGGGGCCGCTCTCATTCACGCCCAGACGCTGGCCGGCGTCTCCAGCCTCGGCTGGGACTATTACAAGGCCCTGCAGGCCAATGGCGCGATTGCCGCCGGCGGCAACGGCGCGGTGCTGAAGGCGGTCGCCTCCGGCGAGAAGGCCTATGGCGTCGTCGTCGACTACATGCCGATCCGCGAGAAGGCCAAGGGCGCGCCGGTCGAGTTCGTCTTCCCGACGGAGGGCGTATCGGCCGTGACCGAGCCGGTCGCGATCCTGTCGACCACCAAGAATGCCGAAGCGGCGAAGAAGTTCGTCGACTACGTGCTGTCGGAAAAGGGCCAGGAGGGTTTCCTCAAGCTCCGCTATATCCCGGCGCGCAACGGCATGCCGGTTCCCGAAGGCTTCCCGGCCCGTGACACCATCAAGGTCCTGCCGATCGACGCCGCCGCCGCGCTGAAGGCCACCGAGGAAGACCTGAAGACCTTCTCCGGCATCTTCGGCACCAACTGATCGAAACGGTCAATGCCGCATTTCCTTGCCAAAGCGAACAGCCAGCCCCGCTGGCTGTTTCCTTTTGTCGTCACCTTCGTCGCGTGCCTCTGCGTCCTGCCGCTGGCGCGGCTGGTCGGAGCGGGCATTTCCTCGATCCTGTCGGGCAAGGCACTCGCGCTCGTCCTCGAGCCGAGCGTCTGGTCGGCCGCTGTCAATACGCTCACGACTTCCTTCTTCGGCATGGTCGCAGCGGTCGCCATCGGCGGGCTCTTCGCCCTGGCGTTGACGCTGGCCGACGTGCGCGGCAAGTGGCTGCTGAGCTTTCTCTTCATGCTGCCGACGATGATCCCGCCGCAGGTGCAGGCGCTCGCCTGGGTCGGCATGTCCGGCCCGTCGAGCCCGCTCCTGAAGGCACTCGGCATCGCGCCGGCCATGGGAAGTCCGCAACCGCTCTATTCGGTCGGCGGCATTGCCCTGCTTTACGGTGTGCAGCATGCGCCGCTGGTCTATCTGTCGCTCAGGGCCGGGCTGCTCGCCCTGCCGCGCGACGGCATCGAGGCGGCGAAGCTCGCCGGCGCCTCGCCTTTTCGCGTGCTGAAGGACATTATCC
Source organism: Rhizobium sp. (assembly GCA_020621905.1). Lineage (GTDB taxonomy): Bacteria > Pseudomonadota > Alphaproteobacteria > Rhizobiales > Rhizobiaceae > Allorhizobium. Next base: position 2,096 of record JAHRYZ010000071.1, on the reverse strand, counting down.
TGCCGCTGTCGCTGCCGGGCATCATCGCCGGGGCGGCGATCGCCTTCGTCTCCGGTGTCGGCAATTTCGGCATTCCGGCGATTCTTGGACTGCCGGCGCAGATCTATACGCTGCCGACGCTCATCTATTCGCGGCTCGCCAGCTTCGGCGGCAATACCTTCGGTGACATCGCCGTGCTGTCGGCGATGATCGGCCTGATGGCGGTGCTCGTCTCCGCCTCGCTGGTGCCGGCCTATGGCGTCGAGCTGTCGCTGAAGACGGCGTCGTTTTCTGCCTACGAGGAAATCCTGTTCCGCCAGACCGTGACGCGCACCGCCTTCGGCAACTCGATCTTCCTGGCCGGCACCACGGCCCTCGGCCTGCTGGTGATCGGCGTTCTCGCCGGCTACACGCTGACGCGGGGTGCCAGCCGCTGGACGGGTCTGCTGTCGGCGATGATCGAAATCCCGTATGCGCTGCCGGGGATCGTCATTTCCGTCGCCTTCGTCCTGGTCTTCGCCGCACCCTTGCCCTTCCTCGGCGTGACCATCTACGGGACGATCTGGATCATCCTCGCCGCCTATTTCGCCAGTTTCCTGGCGGTCGGGCTGAAGCCTATCGTCAGCGCGCTTCGCCAGCTCGATCCGGCACTGGAGGAGGCGGCACGGCTGTCGGGTGCGGGGTTCTACCGGCGGCTGTTCGACATCATCGTGCCGCTGATCGCGCCCGCCGCCGGCGCTTCGGTCATCCTCGTCTTCCTCATCTCCTGCAACGAGCTCACCGTCTCGGCCCTTCTCTGGTCGGCCGGCACCCAGACGCTCGGCGTGGCGATCTACAATCTCGACGACAGCGGTTCCTACGACCTCGCCTCGGCGCTTTCCGTGCTGGTGGTGCTGATGGTCGTGGTGCTGATGTTGTTGCTCGAACTCATGGCGGCAAGGCTGCCGAAAGGGGTCGTCCCGTGGCGAAACTGATTCTCCACAAGCTCTGTAAGGACTACGGCACGGGCAAGGCGGCGGTCAACGACGTGTCACTCGACATTCGCGAGGGCGGATTCCTGG
>JAHRYZ010000071.1:0-1046 GCA_020621905.1 Rhizobium sp. | reverse complement strand
TCCTGGCGCTGCTCGGGCCGTCGGGCTGCGGCAAGACGACCGTGCTTCGGATGATCGCCGGCTTCGAGACGCCGAGCGATGGTTCGATCCTGCTCGGCGAACGGGTGCTCGCCGATGCGGGCGGCGTCGTTCCGCCGGAAAAGCGCAACATGGCGATGGTGTTCCAGTCCTATGCGCTCTGGCCGCACATGACGGTCGCCGACAATGTCGGCTATCCGCTGAAGGTGCGCGGTATCTCCGGCGAACGCTACCGGGAGAAGGTGAGCGACGCGCTGAAGGCCGTACGGTTGGAAGCCTATGCCGGGCGCCGGCCGGCGGATCTCTCCGGCGGGCAACGGCAGCGCGTGGCGCTGGCGCGCTGCCTGGTGACGGCGCCGGACGTCGTCCTGCTCGACGAGCCGCTCGCCAATCTCGACCGGCATCTGCGCCAGGAGATGGAGGAGACGTTTCGCGAGTTCCATGCCCGTTCGGGTGCGACGATGATCTACGTCACCCATGACCAGGCCGAGGCCATGGCGCTCGCTACCGATGTCGCGGTGATGTCGGAGGGCAGGTTGTTGCAGGTGGCGGCGCCGGCCGAGATCTATGCGCGGCCGGAAGGCCGGCTCGTCGGCGGGCTGATCGGGCAGGGCGCGATCCTCGCTCTTCCGGAGCGCGGCGCCGTGCGGCGCGATCTGGGCTGGGACGAGATCCTGACGCGGCTGGTCGACCGGGTGCCCGGAGGGACGCGCATGGACGTGCTGGTGCGGCCACAGGACGTGGTGCTCGGAGGCGAGGGGCTTCCGGCGGAAGTCGAGGGCGTTCTCTTCGAGGGCGAGCGCTATGCGCTGAGGCTGACGCTCGGCGACGGCCAGAAGCTTCGGGCCTATAGCCGCGTCGCCTGCAACGAAGGTGAGCGGGTGACGGTGAGGATCAATGCCGGCTGGCGGCTCTGAGGTGAGCGCCGGATCCGTGTCCGGCGCCCTGGCCAACGCTCACGGAGCGCCGGAGCACACCCAACGGGTGACGCGGCAGCGGCCGGCATACTGGTTGCAGACGCCGATCGC
>JAHRYZ010000070.1 GCA_020621905.1 Rhizobium sp. | reverse complement strand
TGCATCGTCGACGAGCCGTCGAAACCCCAGAGCGGAAGCTGCTCCAGCGTCGGGAAGCTGTCGAATTCCTTGATCTGCGTCTTGCCGCGAAGGTTCGGAACCGGCGTGTAGCCGTCCAGCCAGATATACTCGAGCTTAAACTTGGTCATTCTTCGTCTCTCTTCAGTCAAGCGCTCGCCCAAGAGCGCAACAGAGGGCTGATTCTCCGGGTTCCCGGCGAGTCCCGATTAAGAAAGCATGAAGCGTGCCAGTTTCGCCGAAACGCGCGCCAATGGACCTATTTTTTAGCGCCCCCGCCAGAATTGGCGGCCTCGCACCGCTGCCATCCACGGTCCTTTTGCCTATTTTGTGGGAACTTCCGCAGCCATGGCGTGTTTCCCTGCACGACGGATCGCGCGAGGCGAAATGATGAAATCACGATCATCGGCAGCGCGCCGCAAATTATGCCTACATATTAGGCATAATGCACTTTCCGTGTGCATCAGCCTGAAAACTCTGGTAGGCTCAGCCATCGAGCATCGTTCTCGATGAACAACGAGGGCAGTAGCATGACGACGAACATGGTTCGGGAATCGGCGAAGATCTTAGAGTTCCCGGTTCGAAACATTCAGAAGCTGATGGAAATGCGGGAGCGCGAGGGCCGCGCACGCCCGGTCATCGTCGAATGCGGCAACTGGTATCACCAGGAAGCGATCCGGGAGATGGAAGAGGCACCCAAGCAGTAGGCGCCCCACCAGGTTCCGGCCTCAGGCCTTGGTGCCGAAGAGGCGCAGGCGCATGACGCCGCCATCCGGATGCATGGCGAAGCGCACATGGGTCACCGGCCCGATATCGGCGACGAGCGACCCGGAAAATTCGTGTTCGCGGTCCATCTCCAGCTTCTGCCGGGTGAGGATCGGCTTCCAGCCTTCCGAGCGGGTAATATCCTCCGGGCTGAACGTGTCGCCGGCCTCCGGCAGATAGGCGCCGAGCAGTTCGCAGGTGTCCGGATAATTTCCCTTGAAGAAATGCGTATCGACGACGATGCGCTTGATCAGGCCGGCGTGGCCGAGGCGGATGATCGCCCAGTCATGGCCCGGTCCGCGCCGACGCTTGGTCTCCCAGCCGTCGCCCATGTTGAGGCCGCGTCCCGGCCCGAGCATCTTGTCGGGATGGCCATAATGGGCATCCGACCAGGCGAGCGCCTTGGCGCCGTGGAAGACATAGGCGAGATCGAGTTCCTGATCCGCAGCAACCTTCGACCAGTCGAAATGGGCCGCCCCGTAAACGCGTAGCCGCGCCACGCCGCCATCCGGATAGATGTGCAGCCGCAGATGCGTCCACACCCTGTCGCGGTCGGCATTCTCGAAGAAATGCTGGGCGCCCGGACCGAGCGGCGCCTTGGCCAGAAGCTCGGTCCACACCGTCGCCTCGGTCGGATCGCCCTCGGCGACATGGGCCGCCTCGATCGAGCAATGCGGCGGGTAGTTGCCGGTGAAGAAGCGGGTGTCGACGTCGAAGCCGAAGATGCGGCCGGGCATGGCCAGCCGGATCACCGCCCAGTCGTGGCCGGGAACACGCTTGCGCCGGCTTTCCCAGCCGTCCATGTACTTGCCGTTGTCGTCGTAGAGATCCGGATCGAATTCGGCCGGCGCGTCGTTCAGCATGCGCGACAAGGCGCGAAGAATCGTCGGTCGAGAAGATGCCCTGGGCGCCGAGGCGGGCCGAGGCGAGATTGACGGCGCCTGCGGCAAAGTCGGGCAGGACCACGGTAGAGATTTCGGGCATGTCAGTCGTTCTCCGGAATGAGGCTTTCGAGGCGAAGCCGGGCAATCTTCTCGACCTGCGCGCAGGCCGTGTCGAATTCCGTCTCGCGGCTGTTGTCGATCCGCGTCTCGAAGGCGGCAAGAATGTCGTCCTTCGTCAGCCCCTTCACGGCGATGATGAAGGGGAAGCCGAATTTGCTCGTATAGGCGGTGTTGAGCGCGGTGAAGCGGGCATGTTCCTCGGGCGAAAGCCGGTCGAGCCCCGCCCCCGCCTGCTCCTTACGGCTGTCCTCGGTCAATCCGCCGGCGATCGCCAGCTTACCGGCCAGATCCGGATGGGCGCGCAGCACGCCGAGCCGTTCGTCAGGTGAGGCGCTCCGGAATTTATCGGTGAGCACCACATGCACGCCGGACGCCGAAAGCGGCTGGGCGACCAGACCGGCATCGAAGGCCCGCTCGGCGATGAAAGGCGAGTGTTCGAACACGCCGCCGAAGCGGGAAATGAAGTCCGCCTTTTCCATGAAGTCTCCCGGCACGCGAAGCAGTTGATTGGATCAGAGGCCAAGGAGTAGCGAAGCCCGGAAGGCTTGTCGAGGCGCCGCCCCGGTCCGATGAGGCAAGGCAAGGACGGCCTCCGGCGCTATGCCACGAAGGGATCAGGTCTCGACCAGATTGATTTCCAACCTTGCGCCGGTCGCCTCGGCATAGCGCCTCAGCGTCGAGATCGACGGCGAGACGCCGCCGCCTTCCAGCCGGGCGATCGCCGATTGCGTCGTCCCGATCCGGCGTGCCAGTTCCGCCTGCGACAGCTTGGCCCGGGTGCGGGCAAGCACCAGTGCCTCGATCAACCGGAACTCCTCGTCCGCCTTCTGATATTCGGCCCGGAACTCCGGGTTCTCCATCAGCTTCTTCTTGAGATCGGCGATCCTGGTCATGCTTTCACCTCTTTCAGGCGCGCCCGCGCCAATTCCAGCGCCCCCTTCGGGGTCTTCTGCGATTTCTTGACGAAGACATGCAGCACGACAACGCGCCGCCCCGTCACCGTGACATAGATCCCCCGCGCGATACCCTCCGATGCTTTGGCGCGCAGTTCCCAGAGCTTGCCGTCGAGATGCTTGACATGCGGCTCGTGCAACTGCTCGAGCCCGACAGCCTCTATCGTTTCGAGGAGGCGGATCAGACGCGCCTGCAATCCCGGCGGCAGCGCCAGGATCTCGGCATCAACGGCATCGTGGGTTTTCACAATCCATCGCATATACGCTATATAGCGCATCCGCTATGACGCTGCAAGATCGAAGCAGCAGTCCCGCGACTCAGACCGGCTTGTGATGCTTGTGCCAGTGTTCGGCGATCTCGATGCGTTTCGGGATCCACACCTTCTCGTGGCTCGTCACGTAGTCGATGAAACGGGCAAGGGCTGCGGCGCGGCCGGGGCGGCCAACGAGGCGGCAGTGGAGGCCGACCGACATCATCTTCGCGCTGCCCGCCTTGCCTTCCGCATAGAGCACGTCGAATGCGTCCTTCAGATAGGTGAAGAACTGGTCGCCGGAATTGAAACCCTGCGGCGTGGCGAAACGCATATCGTTGGTTTCGAGCGTATAGGGGATGATGAGGAAGGGTTTGCCGTCCACGCCTTTCACCCAATAGGGCAGGTCATCGGCGTAACTGTCGGAGGAATAGAGGAAACCGCCCTCCTCCATCACCAACTTCAGGGTGTTGTCCGAGGGTTTGCCCTGGTACATGCCGCGCGGATGGGAACCGGTCAGTTCCCTATGCAGGCGCACCGCTTCGAGAATGTGCTGGCGCTCGAGTGCTTCGGGAAAATCCTTGTATTCCAGCCAGCGATAGCCGTGGCTGGCGATCTCCCAGCCGGCCTCCTTCATCGCCGCGACCGCGTCCGGATTGCGCGCCATGGCGCGCGTTACGCCGTAGACGGTGACGGGCACCTGACGCTCCGTGAACATCCGCCACAGCCGCCAGAAGCCGGCGCGCGAGCCGTATTCGTAGATTGATTCCATGTTGAGATTGCGTTGGCCGGGCCAGGGCTGCGCCCCGACGATCTCGGACAGCAGGTTTTCGGAAGCCGGGTCACCGTCGAGAATCGAGCTTTCGCCGCCCTCCTCATAGTTGACGACGAACTGCACGGCGATGCGGGCATCGCCCGGCCAGCGCGGATCGGGAGTGTTGCGACCGTAACCTACGAGGTCGCGCGGGTAGCTGTCGTTGTGCATCAAATCACCCTGAAATCGGACACCAGACGGTAAGCAGGCCGGCGCCCGATGTCGAGATGCAAACGCAGGCGCAGGGCGCTGCCTTTTAGGCTCCGCTGCGTACGCCGGCGTTCAGGCGATCTTGCGGGCGGCGACGCGACCCATCGGATGCAGCGAATGCACGAGGAAGGGCGCGCCGGGTTCCTTCTCGACGAACAGCGCCAGGTTGGCGATCTCGACCGGTTCGCCGAGCACGGGGTCGAAATGGGCGCCGAGCGCCGCCTCGATCCGGCCGAAATCGCGCGACAGCAGCGGGCCGGTCAGCGTCATGTGGAAGCGGAACTCGTCCATCACGTAAGGATGGCCCCAGCGATGCAGGTTGGAGAACTGCGGCGCCGACAGGCCGTCGGGATTGCGCCGCTCGATCTCCGCTTCGCTGAGCGGCGCGCGGTAGCCGTCGAACTGCTGAACCACGGCGGCCGCCAGATAGTCGAGCGAAGCGCAGGGTTTCTCCGGCACGAGGCCGTAGAAATCGCCGAGACGGCCGACCACCAGCCGCGGAATCTCGAAGGGTTCGAGCGTGCCGGCAAAGCGCATGAGTTCGCGCAGCAGCGCCGCCTCGGTGCTGTCCAGATGCAGGTGGAACGGCGCCTTCAGCGTCGCGTGGAAGCCGTAGCGGCGCGGCAGCGCCGTGTGAAAGGCGATCTCATGGATACCCAGGCCGCGCACCGCCGGATGCTCGACCGGCTCGCCGGAATAGACGTTGCGCCCGAGCCAGCTTGCGGCCGCGAGCGTCAGCGGATCGCTGAAGGACGGGGTGAAATAGATGGCATACCGCATGCGACACCTCGCTTCCGGGGGACGTCCATTTTAGCAAGAGACGTTATACCAGAGCAGTTAGGTGATTTGCGTGACAGTATGACGAAGGGAAACGGGAAAGACGTTCACGCTTTGCGTGTGGCAACGGCGATGTGGCTCGCGAGATGGAAACCGTCCGGCATGGTCATCGGCCGGCCCTGGACCGCGCCGAGCGCTTCCTCGGCCAGACGATGCGCCATGCCGAAACTGACCGAAACCGCCGGTCAGCGCGATGACGCGGGCATTGCCGGATGCGGTCCGACCATCGGGTCGCGATCGATCGCCTTGGGGCGAAGGCCCGCCCAGCGTTCGACCACGTCGGCCATATTCAGCACCGGGGCGAGCAGACGCGCCCGTTCGATCAGGTCCTCGATCTGGCCATCGGTCGAAAAGGGGTTGTCGAAACGGTCCTCGCTGGTGCTGCCGATGGCGGCCAGTCCACCCTCGTGCGGCACAATGTAGAGCCCGTCGAGATAGAGCAGAGGCAGGTCGGGATCGATGTCGCCCTTCAGCAGGGCGGCCTGTCCCTTGACCGGCTGGCCGAGCGGCCGGGCGAGTGGCGGGCCGAGCGTTTCCAGGAGAGGGAAAGACCGGTGGCCCGCCGACACGATGCAATGGCCGAAGGCGACGCTTGTGCCGTCCGACAGCCGGGCCGTAGTCCCCTCGATACTCTCGACGCCGCAGCCTTCGATGATCCGCACATGCTGCGCCCTGCGCAGGCGCTCGACCAGCGTGCCCGTGAGGCCGCGCGGCGAGACCCGCGCCGCGAACGTGTCGTGGACCAGCCCGGCGCCTGCAACGTCCGGGGTCGGCCAATCCGGACCAAACGGCGAAACGTCGACCGCATTCCAGAGAAACGATCGGTCCCCTGCCCGCCAGTTGACCAGCGCCTCCCGCTCATGGCGTTCGGCGATCGTCCGCAAATGTGGCTTCGGCAGCGGGATCAGGCGGCCGGAACGGCGATAGCCGGCGGACCGGCCGGTCTCGGCCTCGAGGGCGCGCACCTCGTCTTCCAGCGACAACAGGGCATCGAACTGGTACTGCTTCTTGTCGTTCCACTTGTCCGGCATGTGCGGCATCAGCGCGCCGAGCAGGCCGCCGCTTGCACCCCACGCCAGCGGTCCGGCGTCGACCAGCAACGTGTCTATGCCGAGGCGATCCGCCTTCAGCGCCGCCCAGAGCCCCATCACGCCGCCGCCGGCGATCAGTAGTGCTGCGCGCGATTGACCGACAGGCCCGCTGGCATTATCCGCAATGGTCATGACCCATTCCACTTCGACATCACCGACCGCGCCGGCCGCCCAGGAACTCACCTGGCGCGACGGCGATATGCCCTATTCGACCGCCTTTGACGACCACTTTTATTGCCAGACCGACGGACGCCTCGAATGCGGCCATGTCTTTCTCGCCGGCAACGGCCTGCCGGAGCGCTGGGTCCGCCCCGGCACCTTCCGCGTCGGCGAACTGGGCTTCGGCACCGGTCTCAACGCCTGCGAGACCTGGCGGCAATGGAAGGCGACGCGGCTGAAGGACGGACGCCTGCACTTCGTCTCGTTCGAACTCTATCCGATGCGGGCGGAAGAGCTATCCCGGGCCCTGTCGCGCTGGCCTGAGATCGATGCCGAACGCCAGGCGCTCACCGCCCTCTGGCCGGAGAACCCGACCGGAACGGTCGAATTCGACCTCGACGAACAGACCCGGCTGACCGTGCTTTGCGGCGACGCGCTGCAAAGCCTCACATCGAGCCCGCTTGCCTTCGACGCCTGGTTTCTCGACGGCTTTGCGCCGGCGCGCAATGCCGCCATGTGGTCGCCGGAGCTGATGGCGGAGGTCCATGGCCACACCGTGCCGGGCGGCAGTTTCGCCACCTATGCCGCGGCCGGCTTCGTGCGCCGCAACCTGATCGCGGCGGGCTTCGCGGTCGAGCGGCGCAAGGGGTTTGCCGGAAAACGCGAAATGCTTTGCGGCGTGAAGCCCGGCTCAGTGGCCGGAATCGGCCAGGACTGAGCCGTCACGCAAAGAATGGCCGAGCCAGCGCTCGATCTTTGCCTCGAGCTGTTCCGGGCTGATCGGCTTCGACAGATAGTCGTCCATGCCGGCGGCGAGACAGGCCTCCCGGTCGCTGTCGAGCGCATGGGCGGTAACGCCGATGATTGGCACGTGCCGGCCCTCGCCCTCGGCCTTCTCGGCCTCGCGAACGGTGCGCGCCGCCTGATGGCCGTTGAGGACCGGCATCGAGACGTCCATGAGGATCAGCCGCGGATTGTCGGTCCGCCAGGCGGCGATCGCCTCGCGGCCGTTGCCGACGATACGGTGGGACAGATCGGTCGACTGTAGGATCTGCCGGAAGACGATCTGGTTGACCTCGTTGTCCTCGGCGACCAGCACGTCGCAACCGGCCCGCGCCGGCATGGCCGTATCGCGCCGCGCCAAAGCCGGAGACCTGGGCTGCGCCGGACCGCTGGCCGGGACCGCGAGGCTCCTGCGATCGGTTCCTGCCGGAGGCGCTAGCCGCGCGGCCGGCTCCACCATGCTCAGCGGCTTGCCGAGCCTTGCGGCCCGGACCACGTCGACGATGGCGCTGCGCAGGAGATTGGCGCGCGCCGGCTTCATCAGATGCGCCTGGACGTTCAACTGCTGGAAGATCCGCTCGTCGCCGACCATGTCCATCGAAGTCAGGAAGATCATCGCGATGCTCTCGAACCGCTTGTCGGCGCGGATCATCCGGGCGACGTCGAGCCCGTTCATCACCGGCATCTGGTAGTCGATGATCAGGGCATCGATCGACACGCCGATGCGATGGGCTTCCTCGAGCACCGCCATCGCCGCGTGACCGCTTTCCACGGCAACGCCGTCGAAGCCCCAGAGCTCGAGCTGCTCGGTGAGGATGCGCCGATTGATGTCGTTGTCGTCGATCACCAGGACGCGCGCGCCCTCGACATTGACCGGCAGCGGCTGCGGCCTGTGGCGCTCGTGGGCGACGGTGAACGGCACCTGGACGGTAAAGACGGAGCCCTCGCCGACGGCGCTTTCGACATCGATATGGCCGCCGAACAGATCGACGAGGCCGGCCGTGATTGCCAGGCCGAGCCCGGTCCCTTCATGGCGCCGCGTCGACGAGGTATCGACCTGGGAGAATTTGTCGAAGATCGACGCCCGCTTGTCTTCGGGGATGCCGATGCCGGTATCCTCGATTCGAATCGTCAGCATGACCTGCGAACCGTCCGAGGGAGTGCTCGACAGCTCGATCAGCACATGGCCCTTCTCGGTGAACTTGATCGCATTGCCGACCAGGTTGGTGACGATCTGGCGGAAACGGCCGGGGTCGCCCGACACCATGTGCCGCACGGTCACGTCGCCGCAGACGATCAGTTCAATGTCCTTTTCCGCCGCCGAGGCCGACAGCAGCGTCGCCACGTCCTCGATCGCCTCGACGGGATCGAACGAAACCTGGCGCAGCTTGAGCTGTCCGGCATCGATCTTGGAGAAGTCGAGAATATCGTTGATGATGGTGAGGAGTGCGTTGCCGGACTTCACGATAATATCGACGAACGTCTTCTGGCGAGTATCCAGCGCCGATTTCGCCAAGAGTTCCGCCATGCCGAGCACGCCATTCATTGGCGTGCGAATCTCGTGACTCATATTGGCGAGGAATTCTGACTTGGCCTTGTCGGCCGCCTCGCTGCGCGCCAGAAGCTCGGTCAGTTCCCCTTCGCGAGCCTTGATGTCGGTGATGTCCGAATAGAGCAGCATCCAGTGCCCGCGCCGGCTGACCGTCGCCTCCAGCTGCACCCAGGTCTTGCCATCGGCCAGGAACACCTCGGAGAAGGACTGATGGGAGAGGATCTTGTCCTGCCATTTCTGCAGCTCGGCCATCGGCTCGTCGCCGAAATCGCCCCGCTTGGCGCAATAGGCAAAGCAGGCATGCCAGCTCTGCCCCGGCTCGAGATACATCGACGGAACATTGAGGATGCGCGCCAGCGCCTCGTTCGACTGGAGGATGACGCCATCCTCGACGAAGACGAGGCCCTGCGCCATGACGCGCGTCGCATCCTGCATGAACTGGCCAAGGCGTTCGAGCTGCTCGCGCGCCTCGCTGATTTCGCGTTCCTTTTTCCGCATCTCGGTGAGATCGGCATAGGTCAGCAGAATACGGTCGCCAGTCAGGCGCGTGGCGGTGCTCAGCACGTGTTTTCCGTCGGCATACGCCATCTCGCGAGTCACCGACCCGCGAAGTTCCGCGAAGGCAGCGACGCGCTGCCGGTAACCCTCTTCGAAGTCGATCTCAGGCCAGCTCCACCCCTTCTTTTGATTGAGCTCGCAGTAATGGCGAAACGACATACCCTCGAGCGGCGTGCCTTCGGGCCAGGCCCAGATCGTCGCGCATTGCTCATTGGCGAATTCGACGTTATAGTCACGATCGAGGATTGCCACGCCGACCGGCATAATTCGGAAGACGCTGACGAGATCGTCGTAAAGCTTCTGCGCCCGCACCTGCGCCTCCACCAGCTCGCGCTCGCGCGCCTTGAGCAGCGAGACATCGGTGATCGACCCGACGATGTAGCGCCGTTCGTCCGGCGTGATGATCCGGCCGAGGGAGGTAATGACCGAGTGGATCCGGTCGCCGGCCATCGGCAGTTCCTGAGCTCGGTCCATCGCCTCGCCGGTTTCGAGCAGTTGAATATTGTCCTCGCGCAGCTGCTGCCCCGAACGCGGAAACATCTCCTCCTCGGTCAGACCGTAGAATTTCTCGCGTTCGCCACCCTGCAACGCGGCATAGGCGGAATTGGCGAAGATCAGCCGGCGTTCGCTGTCTCGAATGAAGACCGGAACCGGCAATTGCTCGATCGCCGTGCGGTAGAGGACACTCTCCTGCTCGCGCTTATGCAGAGCGGTGATATCGGAATAGGTGATCAGGATCTTGCCTGAGGCGAGCCTCTTGCTGCGGATCGCCAGGATCTGGCCGCTCATTGTCTCCGCCCGCGAAGTGGTGTCGTTCTCAGCATCGCTAAACTGCGAGACACGCTTGGCGAACAGGGCTTCGACGTCGGCCTCGACGCTCTGCGATCCGCCGCCACGGACGGTAAAGGCCAGGAAGTCGCGATAGTGCCAGCCGGTCATGTCGATCGGCGCATCGGCCTCGAGCATGTCGTAGAAGGCGTCGTTGGCGTATTCGATGGCGTAGTCCGCACCGAGGATCAGGATGCCGACCGGCATCGACTTCAGCAGGCTCTCGACATGCTGATGCAGGCCTTCGGCCTCGTTCTGGGCCTCGACCAGCTGGGCCTCGCGGTTCTTCAGCAGCGATATGTCTGTGATCGAGCCGACCATGTAGCGATCGCCGTTCGCCATTTCGATGCGGCTTGCCCGAGAGATCACCGGCACGACGACCCCGTCCTTGCGGCGGAAGACGTCCTCCTGCTCGCAGGTAATGCCCTCCTCAAGGACGTGGCGGTTGCCCTCGTAGTACTCGTCACCGCGATCGGGGAAGCACTCGTGCTCCGTCTTGCCGATCAGCGCTTCCTTGGGCGCGCCGACCATGTCGACGAAGGCGCGATTGACGAAGACCATGCGATGATCGGCGTCGCGCACATAGGTCGCGACCGGAAGGTCTTCGAGCGTGGCATGGAACAGATCGCCCGGGTTCTGCGCCGCAACAGCTTTCGGCGCGGCCTTGGCCGCCGGCCGCCGAGACCGCGTCGACCTGGACGGCGCCTCGTCGAACAGGCCGAAGACGTAGATCGCGTCGTCGTCGCCGAAGAATCGCTCGACCCTTAAGGGATAGCGTTCGTGACCATGAGGGTCAAAGACCAGTGTCGTCTGTTCGTCACCGAACACCACGACCTGACGCTCGCGGTCGTCGCGCACGCCATCCTCGAGCCGGCCGAATAGTTCGCGGTCGGTCTTGCCGACAAAGGCCTCCGCCCGCTCGCGGAAGAAGGCGGCATAGGCGCCGTTGACCGCAACATAGCGCAGCTCGCTGTCCTTGATGAAGGCGGGCACCTCCAGTTCGGCGATCTTTTCGCAGGCCAAGTTGAGTGTCGCCACCCGTATTCAAGAACTGTAATCCTTCCCAGAAAATGCTCGAATGGTAAATGTGAGGTAACCATGGAACATGGTTCGGCAGCTGCCGGCAAAGCCGGAGCCGAACGGGACCATATTGAATGGTTTGCCTTGTCCGAGCCTGTCAGCCCTGGAAGAACCATGCGTCGGCAGGCTGCTGACGCGAAAAGTCCTGACAGGGGTGCGCCGTCCGGGGCTTTCTTCTCGGCCGTATTCACGCGGAGACCAATCTCCCGGCCTTGAACTCAGCGGCTGCGCTTCCAGCCGTTCAGCATGGCACGCATGAGATCTCGCGGTGCTCGAAGCTGGCAAAGGCGACGCCGGCGAGATGCAGGGCGACGAGACCGAGCGTGCCGTAGACGAGCGCCTCATGCGTCTCCTCGACCCATTCGATCCCCCAGAAGGCATCCGTGGTCATCATGTAGCCGGTGGCGGCAATGCCCGAGATCGCCGCAAGCAGCGCGATCACCATCGCACCGCCGGCCGGGTTGTGCCCGAGGTAACGCTTGGCCCGCATACGCGCCGTATCGGCGAGGAAGGCGAGCACCGTGGTCGGCCGATAGATGAAGTTCGCGAACCGCGCATGTTCGGTGCCGACCAGCCCCCAGACGACGCGAAGCGCCCCGAGGCCGGCGATCAGATAGCCGGAAAGGATATGGGCCGACTTCCATTCGTCTCCGGTCAGGATGGAAAAGGCGAACAGCCCGACCAGCGACCTATGGAAGATCCGTACGAACGGATCCCACACCTTGATCCATTCCGTCCGCTTCAAGCGGACGGAATCGGCGCCATGCAAATCCTGCGTGGCGCCAGTCATCAGTCCGCTCCAACCTGTTCGCCGGTTTCCGGATTGAAGAGGTCTTCGACCTTCTTGCCGTCCTTGATGCCGTACACTTCGTAGCAGGTGCCTTCGACCTTGACCTGGCGGACTTCATAACCCATCGCCACGGCCTTGGCCTTCATCGCATCTTCGGTCATCCACTTGTCCTTCGGCACGTTGCCACAGGCATTTTCGCTCTCGGCGTAGGCAGCCGAGGCGAATGCAGCGGTGGAGATGAGGGAGGCGAGAATGATTTTCTTCATGGATTTCGTCCTTCGTCGTTAGGCCGTGGCGCCATTGCCATCGACCGTTGACGCAGACCCTAAACGCGTCCGCTGAGCGATAACTGACGGCAATTGTCAGCGAAAATCAGTTTCGCCGTGTTATTGAGATGCGATGGGCGGTCATGCGAGACATATCTATCGGCAGTTGATGACAACGGGATGCTCGGCCGTCCTGTTGCTCGCCCTCTTGTCCGGCGATGGCCGATGGCACGAGCGACGACCACGACACGGTGCTCAAGGCCGTCGACAGCGGCGAGGCCCGATCGCTGGCCGAACTCAAGCGCATCGTCATGGAGCGGGTGCCCGGCGAAATCGTCTCCGTCAAGCTCGACCACGAGCGTTCCGTCCTTGTCTACGAATTCCGCATCCTGACCGCCGTCGGCCGCCTCGTCGAAGTCGAGGTCGATGCAGCCGACGGCACGATCCTCGAAATCGAGAACGAATAATGCGCCTGCTTTTGATCGAGGATGATCCGCTGATCGCGCGCGACGTCACGCTTCACCTGGAGCGGGCGGGCTATGTCGTGGTGCATGAACGCGATGGCGAATCCGGCTGGTATACCGGCGATTCGGAGGAGTTCGCCGCCGTGGTGCTCGATCTCGGCCTGCCGGCCATGGACGGCCTGGCGGTGCTGAAACGCTGGCGCGCCGCCGGGCGGCGGATGCCGGTGCTGGTCCTCACCGCCCGCGGCAACTGGCAGGAACGGGTCGAGGGCATAGACGCCGGCGCCGACGACTACCTGACCAAGCCGTTCCAGATGGCCGAGCTTCTGGCCCGTCTGCGGGCGCTCATCCGGCGCAGTGCCGGCGAGGCCAATCCCGTGCTGCAGATCGGCGACATATCGATCGACACGCGTACCAGCACCGTGAGCCGCGCCGGCCTGCCCGTCGACCTCACCCCGCTCGAATATCGCTGCCTCGCCCACCTCGCCCACAATCGCAGCCGCAACGTCTCGCAACTCGAACTCACCGAACAGCTCTATGCGCAGGATTTCGAGCGCGACAGCAATTCCGTCGAGGTGCTGATCGGCCGGCTGCGCAAGAAGCTCGGCAAGGACACGATTTCGACCCGGCGCGGCTACGGCTATCGCTTCGGCGGGGACGAAGGCTGATGCGGTCGATCCGCCGCCGTTTTCTGATCGTATCCGCCGCCAGCGTGCTTCTCGCCATGGTGCTGGCCGCCATGGTCTTCGTTTCGCTGTTCAGCCGAAACCTGGAGCGCCGCATCGACGAGGAGCTGACCGGGCATATCAACCTGTTTGCCGGCACGCTGCGCTTTGCCGCGGACGGCACCCTCGATCTGCCCGACCGGCCCGTCGACCGTCGCTTCACCGAGCCCTATGGCGGGCTCTACTGGCAGGTGGAGGACGATCGGAACAAGCGCCAGCTGCGCTCGCCGTCACTGTGGGACTATGCCCTGCCGCTGCCCGCCGACACGCATGAGCCGAGCGCAGTGCATCGCTACACCTTGCCGGGACCGGACGGCGCCGACCTCATCGTGCAGGAACGCCAGATCATCGTCGCGGCACCCGAAGGCCCGCGGCCCGTGCGGGTTGCGCTGGCCATCGACGCACGCACGCTGACGGAAGCGCGACGCGCCTTCGTGCTCGACATCATTCCCTTCATGGTCGCGCTGGCCGCCTTCCTGATTGCCGCTTCGCTCGCGCAGCTGACCTTCGGCCTGCGTCCCATTTCCTCGGTCAGCGAGGGGCTGAACCGCATCCACGAGCGCAAGGCCGAACGACTGGACGGCCGCTACCCGAAGGAATTGCAGGGGGTGGTCGATGCGGTGAACCGCCTGCTCGACGCTCAATCCGACATCATCGAGAAGGCGCGGACCCGCTCGGCCGACCTCGCCCACGGCCTCAAGACGCCGCTGACCGTCGTGGCGAACGACGCAGCGACGCTGAAAGAGCGGGGGCAGACGGATATCGGCGAAGAGCTTGCCCATCTGGCCTCCGTCATGCAGGCGCATGTGGACCGCGAGCTGGCGCGCAGCCGCATCGCCGCCACCGCCGAGCTGCGCGCCTCGGATGCCGACGTCGCCACCGCCGTCGACCGCATCGTGCGCACCCTCAAGCGCACGCCAAAGGGCGGCGACCTTGCCTGGCGGGTCGACGTGGCGCCGGGCGTCACGGTCGAGGTCGATCCCCACGATCTTGAGGAACTGCTCGGCAATATCCTCGACAACGCCGTCAAATGGAGCCGCTCGATGATCGGCGTCACCCTCGACCGTGTGGGGACGAGACCCCGCCTGGTGATCGAGGACGACGGCCCCGGCGCCGATCCGGCCGGCATGAAGCGGATGACGGAGCGTGGCATCCGTCTCGACAGCCAGACGCCGGGCACCGGCATCGGCCTTTCCATCGTCAAGGACATCGCTTCGGTCTACGATCTCGGCGTCGAGATTACGAATCGCGAAGCGGGCGGACTGAGGGTGTCCATTTCATTCTGACTCGCGACTGTCGGGCGACGTGCGGACGGCCGCCGCAGTGCGTACCGAGACCACGCAGGCCAGACCCACGCAGACCGAGAAGGGCTTTTTCATGTTGCACACCCGCCGCAGCCTCATCCAGGGCGCGCTCGCCTCGCTGGCCTTCGGTGGCATCGGCCATGCGGTAGGCACGGGCGCGAAGGAGCTCTCCTTCCTGGTGGTCGGCGACTGGGGAGACGGCCAGTCGCGCACCACGGCAGACGCGGTTGCCAAGGCCATGGGCGCGATCGGCCGGCAAAACGCCATATCCTTCGTCATCTCGACCGGCGACAACTTCTATGAGAGCGGCGTCGAAAGCACCTCCGACAGGAAGTGGCAGACCAATTTCGAAGACGTCTACGATGCACCGTCGCTGCAGGTTCCCTGGTATGCGGTGCTCGGCAATCACGACTACGGCGGCAGCACCTCGGCCCAGATCGACTATTCGAAGAAAAGCCGGCGCTGGACCATGCCCGACCGCTATTTCGCCGTCAGCAAGGACTTTGGCGGCGCAAGCGCGGGCTTCTTCTTTCTCGACACACAGAGAATGAAGGGGGACACCCTGCTCGAGATCGTGTCCCACCTGGATGCGGAAGTGCAGCTTCGGTGGCTCGACCGGTCGCTTGGAGAAAGCCGGGCGCCGTGGAAGATCGTCGTCGGTCATCATCCGGTCTTTTCCGGCGGCCGCCATGGCGACAGCGAGTTCCTGGGCGAACGCCTGAAACCCATCCTCGAGCGCCATGGCGTCGCCATGTATCTGTGCGGCCACGATCATCACCTCGAAGCGCTGCGCTCGGAACAGGTGGCCTATTTCGTCTCGGGCAGCGGCAGCCGGAGCCGTCCACCGCATCCCCATGCGAAAAGCCTGTTCGCCTCGGCCATGCCGGGCTTCCTGCTGGTCAAGTTGACGCCGAACGGAGGCACCGCCTCTTTCTTCAGCAAGGATGCGGCCCTGCTCTACAGCCAGCCGCTGAAGATCTGACGCACGGAGGCGGCCGCGCCTTCACCGGTCGTCCTGGGTGGAGGCCGGCGCAGCCAGCGTGAAGGTCGCGTAAGCAAGGCTTGCGCCATTCACCAGGATCTCCAGCCCGTGTTCGCCCGGATAGTAGACCCGGGTGGTGATCGGCCGGAAGGCATGACGCCGGTCGACCGTCACGCCCTCACTTGGCGCAAGCGTCAGGCTCCTGCCCTTGAACACCTTGGGCCGCAGGCTGCCGTCCTTCATGCGATGGTGGATGGCATAGTCGAGCATGACCTGTTGCGGCTCGGGCGTCGCGTTGCTCAAGCCGATGCGGAACGCAAGCTGGCCCGGAAAGGCGACCTCGGCACTCTCCAGCGAGAGGTTAGCCGCCACGCCGTCGAGCGGCCGGAAGCCGAAATTCGCCAGGGCCGCTGCATGGCCCTTCTTGAGCAGCGTCCGGGAGGCATGTTTCAACAGCCACAGCCGTTCCGGCGAGGCGCCCGGGCGATGCGACGCGACGAAGCCGGCGACGAGATCGGGATGGTCCTTGGCGATGTCGTTGAGGCTGTTGGCCACCGAGCGGCGCACATAATCTTCGCGGTCGTCGATCAGAGCCGTCAGGATCGGCAGGATCGGTGCTGGATCGCGCACCAAGGCCGGCAGGCGCATGGCCCAGGGCAGACGCGGCCGCGTGCCTTCGCTCGCCAGCCGCCGGACGTGGTGGTTCGGATCGCCGGTCCAGCCGGAGATGATGGAAAGCGACACCGACTGCTCGCGGTGGATGTAGGGGCGAATGCCGAATTCCGCGGTGAAGTGCGGCGTCAGCGCCTTCAGGAGATCAAGGGCGATCTCCACATGGTCGAGACCATGGGCGGCGATATACTGGTTGAACGACAGAAGCGCCCAGCCCGTCAACCCGCCCCGGCCGTCCTGTGGCAGGCAGGCCCGAAGGATCGGCGCGGCCCTTTCGAAATCCTGCGGCAGGCTGTTGCGCAGGGCATCGGCGATCAATTGCCCGCGCTGCATCAACTCGAGCGACTCGAGGTTCGGCATCACGGCGGCGAGAAAGTCCCGCTCGGCAAAATCCGGCCAGGCCCGCGACAGGGCGCTTGCCGTGTCGCGGGCTGTCTGCGCGCCGATCAGATGTTTCAGCGGCTCGGCCATGATGTCTCAGATCGCCTCTCGCGTTTCGAAATGCTGCATCAGCGATACCGCGCTGATCGCCGCCATGTAAGGGGCGAAGGCGGGATCGCGCCCGACCTTTTCCGCCGCCGCATCGGCCGCCGTCTTGTCCTGCCACTCGACGAGATCGGCGATCATGTCGCCCTGTCCCAGCGCCGTCAGCGCGCGCCAGCTGACGAAGCCCGGATAGTGACGGACCGCCTGCATGGCCGCGAGGCGGGCCGCCTCGGCCTGAGGCTTGTCGGCCACGGTGCAGACGGCGATTTCGAGCACGGTGTTCTTGGTCATGGAAGGCTCTCCTGGTTGTCGATGCGCTTGACCTAGCACAAGCCAACTGACAACCTTATGGCAATTCCTTTTATCGAAAGTCTTCGATGCGGCCCGCAGATCGCCTCTTCCGAATCATCCAATTGATGCGCGCCACCGGGCGGGCCATGACCGCCGCCGAGATCGCCGCCCGGATGGAGGTCGCGCCGCGCACCATCTACCGCGACATGGAGCACCTGATCGCCTCGGGCGCCCCGATCGAAGGCGAGCGCGGGGTCGGCTACCTCCTGCGCGAGGCCTTCGACGCGCCGCCGCTGACCTTCACCTTCGAGCAGCTGGAAGCGCTCGCCTTTGGCTTGAGGGCCGTGGAACTGCTGGGCGATCCGCGGCTCGGCCAGGCTGCCCGGGAAGCGAAGGACAAGATGCTGGCGCTCTTGCCGCCCGAACACGCCGCACGGCTGGTCGGTGCACCGATCCATGCCTTCCGGGCCGCAAGCCAGCCCGAGCCGCCGGATTGCCTGGGTGACGTGCGAGCCGCGCTCTCGGCCAGCCGAAAGGTCTGGATCGCCTACCATTCGCTTTCCGGCGAGCGGAGCAAGCGAACCGTCTGGCCGCTCGGCCTCAGCGCCTTCGGTGCCCTGTGGGTGGTCACCACCTGGTGCGAAAAGCGCAATGACTTCCGCGATTTCCGCCTCGACCGCGTCGAGGACTGGAAGGTGCTTGCCGAACGGTTCGAGCCGGACGAGAACCAGACCTATGCGGTCTACCTGGCAGGCCTGCAGGCGAGCTGATCGGACAGCGCCAGGTT
>JAHRYZ010000069.1 GCA_020621905.1 Rhizobium sp. | reverse complement strand
GGGCACGGCGCTCGTCCTCGCCCGCCGAGCGGCGGTGCTCGGTTTCGGCCTCCAGTTCACGCTTGGTAATCTCGGCCTGACGGAACACCGCGACCGAGCGGGCCATGTCGCCGATCTCGTCATTGCGGGTCTCGCCCTCCAGCGCGATGTCGGTATCGCCGCCGGCAAGTTGCTCCATCGAGCCGACCAGCGTCGAGATCGGCCGCGTTAGCGTGCGCGAATAGACGACCGCGACGACGGAGCCGATGGTGATCAGCAGCAGGCCGAAGCCGACCGACGTCAACGCATTTCCGATCAGGTCCGCGTTGACCTCATCCTCGGCAATCAGCGCGATGACGGCGAACTGGGCGCCGCCGAAGCTCAGTGGCGAGGAGGCGGCAGAAGCTCTTCATGTCCGATAGCCTGAAATGTCGCCCAGCGCCTCGCGGCCGGCGATGGCTTCGCCGACCAGCGGAGAGTCGATCTTGACGGCAAGGGCGTCGTTCTCGGCGGTATGGGCGCTGTCGTTGATGACCTGGCCGGCCGTGCTGACGAGAATCGTCTCTCCGGTCTTGCCCAGGCCCGTCTTATTGGCATAGAGCGCATTGAAACGGTCATTGGGCAGCTGGTAGGCGAGCACGCCGATGGTTCGGCCATTCTGCAGGATCGGCGTTGCGACGAAGGAGGCCGCAGCCCCCTTGGACGGCGCATAGGCCTCGAAGTCCGACATGGACACCACGCCGCCTTCGGCCTTCAGCGCCTTCTGGAAGACCTGGCCAAGGCCGCTGTCCTTGTGGGGGCCGGTCAGCAGGTTCGTGCCGTAGTCCCGCTCCTTCATCACCGTATAGACGATGGTGCCGGCCGGATTGATCAGGAAAAGATCATAATAGCCGAGCGACTGGAGATGCTTGAGGAAGGCGGCATGATATTGCTTGTGGGCGCGGTCGTAGGCGTCCTTCTTGGCCGTATCGAGCTTGTATTTCTCGCCTTCGGCATTCGGGTTGCCGTCGATGTAGCGGGCGTGCAGTTCCTTGACGGGGTCGTCGCCGAGGAAGTTCATCGCACCCGTGAAGCCGTAGAGCGCCTGCTGGGTGGTGAAGCTGGATGCGAGCGATGACATGTCGAGCCTGATGCTGTCGAGATAGCCTCGCGCCTCGTTGCGCCGGCCATCGGCCGTCGCCTCCAGCTTCTGGTAGACCTGATCGGTCAGGATCCGGCTCTCAAGGTAGAAATTGATCGCCATGGAGGCGCTCAAGGAGACGAAAGCGAAGAGGGCCGCCGCAAGCGGCAGCTTCCTGGAAATGCGCATGTCAATGGCTCCGCGGAAAATCCGAATGGCTGCTTTGCTCGCCATGGTTCCAGAACAGCGTTAGCAAGCCGTTACCGAGCCGTAGCTAGCCTGTGGATAGCTGTCGCTTTCCGGCCGATTCAGTCAAAAAAATGCCCGGCATGGAGGACCATGACCGGGCAAGCGGCAGGGTTTATTGGCTATCACCCTGCGGGGATGGAAAATGTTCGGCCTAATCGAGCGTCAGTCCGCGCAATGCGCGCCGCGAACGGTTGCGGGCCGAGCGCGACAGATGCAGCGAAGGATCGTCCGCAAAGCCGGACAACTTCAGGGCCTGCTCGACATCGGAACGGCTAAGGCCGATGTCCCTCAGCTGGAAGTCGTCGAGATCGGCAAGGCGGTTCGCGGCACGTCGATTGCGGATGGCACGCCAGACGGACTTCACGCGCGTGGTCGCGGCAACGAGGCGGGTGACAAGCCCCAGCCGCGGCTCGGCGATATCGAGTTCGATCATCCGTTCGGTCGTGCGCATGGCTTTGTCCTTTCGATTGGCACGAGTCTGAGCTGCCCTTGCCGCACGGCGGCAAGGGATCAACCGGGTCTGGCCGGCAGTGCCCAAGGGCACGGTCGGTGTCTGCTGATTTGCAGCCTCACAATGCGGAAACGGTATTGATCAGTCCAACGAATGTTTCTAATAGTTAGTATCAATCGTTCTTATGGATGTATCTCATGTCGGCGCCCCTCGATATCGATCAGCTCCAGACCTTCGTCGCCATTGTCGACACAGGCAGTTTCACCAAAGCCGCCGGACGGGTGTTCAAGACCCAGTCGGCCGTATCGATGCAGATGCGAAGGCTGGAAGAACGCATCGGCAAGCAGCTGTTCATCAAGGACGGCCGCGGCAACCGCCTGTCGGCCGAGGGCGACAAGCTCCTCAACTATGCGCGCCGCATCATTCGCTTGAATTCGGAGGCGATCGCCGCCTTCGACGACAACCGCCTCGAAGGCACGCTCCGGATCGGCACGCCGGACGACTATGCCGACCGCTACATGCCGGAGATCATCGGCCGCTTCGCCAAGACCCATCCGAACGTCGAGCTTTACATCGTCTGCGAACCCTCGGTGGACCTGGCGGAGAAGATGGCGAAGGGCGAACTCGACATCGCGCTGGTCACGCACAATCCGCAGCTCAGAACCTCCGACGTGGTGCGCACCGAGCCGCTCTGCTGGGTCGGCTCCGCCAACCATCCGCTGAAGGACGACGCGCCGGTGCCGCTCGCGGTCGGTCGCAGAGACTGCCAATGGCGGCAGATGGCCTGCTCGGCACTCGACGCCGACGGGCGCGACTATCAGATCCTGTTCACAAGCTGGTCCTCGACGGTCGTCACCGCCGCCGTGCTTGCCGGCATGGCCGTCTCGGTCCTGCCGGAATCGGCGCTGAGGACCGGCATGAAGGTACTGACGCAGAACGACGGCTTCCCGCCACTGCCGCCGGTGCAGATCGGTCTGATGAAGCGTCCGGGCCTTTCGACCTCGCTGATGAACGCAATCACCGACCACATCTCCGCCTGCCTCGACAACATCACGCCGAACACCGTCGAGGACGACCTGGAGAACGACGTGAAGACCCTGCCGCGCTATTATCCGCGCATGCGGGCCGGCAACATGATGCCGGGCTGGTAGGCTTCGGCGATTTCGCGGACGCGGTTCAGTCCGTGAACATGGTCTTCTGGACGTTCTTCTTCCATTCGTCGAGAATGCGGCGCGCGGTCGCTTCGTCCTCGATCATGGCGCGGCGGACCGTAGCCCCGGTGAGATAGACAAAAAGCATCACACGGACTTCGAGATCGATCGTGGTGTCCTTGGGGAGCAGCGGGCGAAAGATCGCACACAGGACCGATGTCAGTCTGGTCTGATGATCGGTGTTGAGACGCTGCAGGTCCGGGTCGGAGATCGCGGCCAGCCACACGGGCAGATAGACTGGGTCGTTGCGGAAGGTGGCATAGAAGGAGTCGACCGCCATGCCCAGCAGGGCCTCCACCTCCGAAAGCGAGGTGACTTTCGAAAACACCCGCTGCGCGCCGCTTTCGACGCGTTCCGTGTGTCGGTCGTGCAGCGCCCTGACAACGGCGGCGCGCTCGGGAAAGAACTGATAGAGAGAGCCGATCGGCACACCCGCTCGCGCGGCAAGATCCGTCATCTTGAGATTACCGACGCCGTTCTCGGCAATGAGGTGGACAGCGGCTTCCATGATCGCGTCCAGACGCTGAATGCTCCGTTCCTGCTGCGGTTTCTTGCGCAATTGCAGGCGCCCGCCCGATTTCTTGGTACTCATAACACCCGTCCCAGGCTCTGGAGAGAGCCTTCAGTGCACCGACTCGGTCCATCTAGACGTGGTTTTAGTCCCTTTGTTTTAAAAGGAAAGATTGCCTTTTAACGACACCTGAAAAAGCCGGGAGGGGCCGGAACGTTCGCATCGTTCCGGCCCCTCCCGTCCCATGGTTCATTCGCAATCCGGCAACTTGGATCGCCGGATCCTGCTCAGGCGATGTCGAAGCGATCGGCGTTCATCACCTTTGTCCAGGCGGCAACGAAATCCTTCACGAACTTTTCCTTGCTGTCGTCCTGGGCGTAGACTTCCGCATAGGCGCGCAGGATCGAGTTCGAACCGAGTACAAGATCGACGCGGGTCGCCGTATACTTGGTCGCACCGCTCTTGCGGTCGCGGATGTCGTAGCTGTTGCTGCCGGTCGGGACCCAGGAATAGGCCATGTCCGTGAGTGTGGCGAAGAAGTCGTTGGTCAGCGCCCCGACACGGTCGGTGAACACGCCGTGCGCCGTACCGCCGTAGTTGGTGCCCAGCACGCGCATGCCGCCGATGAGGACGGTCAGTTCCGGAGCGGTGAGCCCCATCAACTGAGCGCGGTCGAGCAGCATTTCCTCGGGGCTGACGACATAGTCCTTCTTCTGCCAGTTGCGGAAGCCGTCGGCGAGCGGCTCGAGCACTGCAAAGCTGTCCGCGTCGGTCTGCTCGGCGGTGGCGTCGCCACGGCCCGGGGCGAAGGGCACGGCGATATCGAAACCCGCGGCCTTCGCCGCCAGTTCGACGCCGACAGTGCCGGCGAGAACGATGACGTCGGCAAGACTTGCGCCGGTTTCTGCGGCAATGCCTTCGAGGACCGTCAGAACCTTGGCGAGGCGGGCGGGCTCATTGCCTTCCCAGTCCTTCTGCGGGGCCAGGCGAATGCGGGCGCCGTTTGCGCCGCCGCGCTTGTCGGACCCACGGAAGGTGCGGGCACTGTCCCAGGCGGTGGCGACCATCTCGGCGATGGTGAGGCCGCTGTTGATGATCTTCGCCTTGACCGCGACGACGTCGTAGTCGGTGCGGCCGGCCGGGATCGGATCCTGCCAGATCAGGTCCTCGGCCGGAACGTCCGGGCCGAAATAGCGCGACTTAGGGCCGACGTCGCGGTGGGTGAGCTTGAACCAGGCGCGGGCGAAGGCGTCCGAGAAAGCCGCGAAGTCGTCCTTGAACCTCAGTGAAATCTCGCGATAGATCGGGTCGACCTTCAACGCCATGTCCGCATCGGTCATCATCGGCAAGCGGGATCGGGGATCCTCGACGTCGGCCGGCTTGTCCTCCTCGGCAATGGTGATCGGCGCCCACTGGGACGCCCCCGCCGGGCTGTGCGTCAGCGTCCATTCATGCTTGAACAGCATCTCGAAGAAGCCGTTGTCCCACTTCGTCGGTTGCGTGGTCCAGGCGCCCTCGATGCCGGAGACGACGGTATCGCGGCCGATGCCCCGACCCTTGGTGTTCATCCAGCCGAGCCCCTGGAATTCCGGTCCTGCGGTTTCCGGATCGGGGCTGAGATTGGCGGCACTACCATTGCCGTGGGACTTGCCGATCGTGTGACCGCCGGCGGTGAGCGCCACGGTTTCCTCGTCGTTCATGCCCATGCGGGCGAAGGTCTCGCGCATCTGCGCGGCGGTCGCCAGCGGATCGGACTTGCCGTTGACGCCTTCCGGATTGACGTAGATGAGACCCATCTGGACGGCGGCGAGCGGGTTTTCCAGCGTGCCCGGCTTGGTGACGTCGCCATAGCGGCCGTCGCTCGGTGCCAGCCATTCCTTCTCGTCACCCCAGTAGGTGTCCTTTTGCGGATGCCAGATGTCCTCGCGGCCGAAGGCAAAGCCGAAGGTCTTCAGGCCGGCGACGTCGTAGGCGATCGTGCCGGCGAGCGCGATCAGGTCGGCCCAGGAGATCTTGTTGCCGTACTTCTTCTTGATCGGCCACAGCAGGCGGCGGCCCTTGTCGGTGTTGACATTGTCCGGCCAGGAATTGAGCGGCGCGAAACGCTGGTTGCCGACGTTGGCGCCGCCACGGCCGTCGGTCACGCGGTAGGAACCGGCGGCATGCCAGGTGACGCGGGCCATCATGCCGACATAGGAGCCCCAGTCGGCCGGCCACCATTCCTGGCTGTCGAGCATCAGCGCGCGAAGATCGGCCTTCAGCGCCTCGACGTCGAGCTTCTTCAGCTCTTCGCGATAATTGAAGTCCGGACCCAGCGGGTTCGTCTTGGTGTCGTGCTGGTGCAGGATGTCGAGGTTCAGTGCATTCGGCCACCAATCCATGACGGATTTGCCCATGGCGGTATTGCCGCCGTGCATGACCGGACATTTGCCGGTGGATTTCACGTGCTCGTTCATCTTGGCCTCCTGTTTTTCGCAAAAACGAGTGAACTGGGGCCACCATCGGGCATAAGTTCCATAATTTCCAATTGTATTTAATTGGATTGGCGATAAGGTATTCCTATCATGATTAGCATCCGTCAACTGCGCTACTTCGAGGCGCTCGCCACCACGCTTCACTTCGGCAAGGCGGCCGAAATGGTTCACATCAGCCAACCCGCCCTCTCCGCCCAGATCATGGAAATGGAGAAGCATCTCGGCGTGAAACTGGTCGAGCGAACCCGCTCCAGCACGCTGCTGACCGACAAGGGCCAGGAGGTTCTGAACCATGCACGCACGGTTCTGGCCGCGGTGGATCGCCTGGAAGAGGCGGCCCGGCGGTCGTCCGGCACGCTGGAGGGTCTGCTCAGGCTCGGCATCATTCCGACCGTTGCGCCCTATCTCGTGCCGCGAATGGTGCCCTATCTGAGACGCGAGCACCCGCTGATCGAGATCGAACTGAAGGAGGCGGTGACCGACCGGCTGCTCGGCGACCTCGCCGAGGGGCGGCTTGACGCCATCGTCGCCGCCATCCCGATCGAAATGGACAGCGTCGTGGCAAAGAGCCTTTTCGTCGACCACTTCTATATGGCGATGTCGGCCAATGACAGCGACGTACTCCTCTCACCGATGACGGAGACCGAGGTCGACCCCGACCGGTTGCTGCTGCTGGAGGAGGGCCATTGCCTGCGCGAACAGGCGCTTTCCGTCTGCAAGGCGGCGAGCAAGCGAAGCCTGGTCAACTTCGGCGCCACGTCCATGACCACGCTTTTGCAGATGGTGTCGAACGACATGGGCATGACGCTGATCCCCGAACTGGCGATCGAGACGGAAACGGCGCGCACGCCGATCCGCATCGTGCCCTTCGCAGACCCCGCGCCGTCGCGCGAGATCGGCCTCGTCTGGCGCCGTTCGAGCCCGCGGCGGGCCGATATGGAGGCGCTGGCGGAGGCGATCATGGCAAGCCGCGAGAGTGCGAGCGCGCGCCAGCCCGCAAACCAGCTGGCAAGAACAGCCGCATCCAGCCTCTAAAGCCCCGGAAGAAGGCCCTCGGCGCGCCGGGCCGCCTTCAAAAGCTCGTTCAGAGCGAGAAACCTGGCAAAACTCGCTATAAGGAATTTGTAGTTTTCTTGTAACCACAGCGAGCGTTCATCCGCTCACTCGAACCGAGGACCAGCCTTGAGCCTTTGAAACATCAAAGGGCGGTGCGGAAACCCGCGCCGCCCTTCGTCTTGGCGTGACGATCCTGTCGATCAGGCGAGATCGAGCACAATGCGGCCGTCGATCTTGCCCTCTTCCATGCGATGGAAGATGGCGTTGATGTTCTCGATCTTGTCCCAGGAGAAGTGCGCTGCAACCTTGCCTTCGCCGGCGAAGACCAGCGATTCCTCGAGATCCTGGCGGGTGCCGACGATCGAGCCGCGCACCGTGATGCGCTTCAGCACGGTTTCGAACACCGGCAGCGAGATGAAGCCCGGCGGCAGGCCGACCAAGGCCATCGTGCCCTTGGAGCGCAGGAAGCCGTAGGCCTGCTCCATCGCCTTCGGCGAGACGGCGGTGACGAGCGCGCCATGCACGCCGCCGGTCGCCTTCTGCACCTGTTCGATGGCGTCCTTGGCGGTGCCGTTGACGACCATGTCGGCGCCGAGATCCGTGGCGAGCTTCAGCTTGTCATCGAAGATGTCGGCGGCGACCACATGCATGCCCATGGCCTTGGCATATTGCACGGCCATGTGGCCGAGACCGCCGATGCCGGAGATGACCACCCATTCGCCGGGGCGCACTTCGGTTTCCTTCAGGCCCTTGTAGACCGTGACGCCGGCGCAGAGCACGGGTGCTGCTGCACCGAATTCGAGATTGTCCGGCAGGCGGCCGACGAAATCGGGATCGGCGAGGCCATACTGGGCAAAGGTGCCGTTGACCGAATAGCCGGTGTTCTGCTGGCTGCCGCAAAGCGTTTCCCAGCCGGTGCGGCAGGGCGAGCAGCAGCCGCAGGCGGTGTGCAGCCACGGAACGCCAACACGGTCGCCCTCCTTGATGCGGGAAACGCCGGCACCGAGCTTGGCGACGTAGCCGACGCCCTCATGGCCGGGAATGAGGGGCGGGCTGGGCTTGACCGGCCAGTCGCCATTGGCGGCATGCAGGTCGGTGTGGCAAACGCCCGTGGCTTCATACTTGACGAGGATCTGGCCCGGGCCCGGTTCCGGGATAGCCCATTCCTCGATGGTGAGCGGCTTGCCGAATTCCCGGACGACGGCAGCTTTCATCATTTGAGCCATTCTGATCTCCTCCTCTGTTCTCATAGACGCGAGGCGATGGGTGCACACCCTGGATCGCCGGTTCGCGCGCAGAATACACGCGCAGGGCGATACGAATTTGACGCGCATCAATTACACAAACGCTATGCATTGACGGGCGTCGCAATAATGCGACACCTCGCGGGACAGGAAGATGCTGCGCCGCAGCACTCAGCCGAGGTTTTTCCTGAGGAACTCGACAGTGCGCGACCAGGCGAGATCGGCCGCCGCCTTGTCGTAGCGGGCGGCGGAGGTATCGTTGTTGAAGGCGTGGTTGACGCCGTCATAGACGAAGATCTCGAAGGTCTTGCCGTTCTTCTCCAGCGCCGCCCTGTAGGCGTCGATACCGGCATTGATGCGCTCGTCGAGGCCGGCATAGTGCAGCAGCAGCGGCGCCTTGATCATCGGCACCTCCTCGGCCGGCACCTGGGAGCCGTAGTAGGCGACGCCGGCGCCGAGTTCCGGCGAGGCGACCGCCATGCGGTTCACCATGCCGCCGCCCCAGCAGAAGCCGATCGCGCCGACCTTGCCGT
Organism: Rhizobium sp.; assembly: GCA_020621905.1. Taxonomy (GTDB): domain Bacteria; phylum Pseudomonadota; class Alphaproteobacteria; order Rhizobiales; family Rhizobiaceae; genus Allorhizobium. The sequence continues at coordinate 8,909 of JAHRYZ010000069.1, read as the reverse complement.
TGACCTTCTCATGCGTTGCCAGGAAGGCCCGCGTCGCCTCGCCGTTGGCAACCGTCGCGCCCATGTCGAGGGTCGAGAACATGTCTCGCGCCTTGTCCTCGTTTTCGGGCGTTCCGCCCTGCGGCGACAGGAAGTCGGGCGCGAGCGCCACGAAGCCTTCCAGCGCCAAGCGCCGTGCCACGTCGCGGATATGCGGATTGAGGCCGCGGTTCTCGTGGATGACGATCACGCCGGGCAGCTTTCCCGCCGCATCCTTCGGCACGACGAGATAGCCCTTCATCTCGCCGCCGGCGCCCGGATAGGTGATGTCCCCGGCCGTCAGGCGCGCGTCCATTTCCTCGACCATGGCAGCCTTTGCACCGCTGGCCGCCAGCATCGGCGCGATCGCTGCGGCAGCCGCGCCGGAGCCGGCCAGCAAAGTGAGCTTTTCCATGAAGCGACGCCGATCGAGCGTCAGATGGGTGTACTCGTCATAGGCGTTGATCATCGCCTGGGTGATCTTCGGCGTTTCCATGATGACCTCCGTTCCGCAACACGACGCCCGTCGCGTGCGGACGCGGGGGCAATCATCGGGAAGGATAGGGCAGCTTGCCGTCCGCGCGACAACAAAAGTCCGTTATCCGCGCGTGACCAGCGGTTTGAACAGGGCAAGCCGGAGCACGAGAATGACGGAAACGGCGAGGAACAGGAGCTTCACGCGCGTCATCCAGGGAAGAAGATCGGGAAGGAGCGCCGAAAGCGTCGGTCCGGGCGTCGCCGGGGGGAATTAGAGAAGAAAGCTCGCATTTTCGGCATAGTCGACGATGCCGTAGGCGATCGGCAAGAGGCAGAGCAGCCGAACATGGCGGACCTCAATGCGCCGGCCATAGAGCAGGGCGCCGGGGGCATAGCCGCGAAAGAGCAGGCAGAGCGAAAGCGTGAGGACCAAGGGCAGGACGAGGTCCGGGCCGAGATACATCAGTTGCAAAAGGTCGCGGGCATCGGCCCGCGCCGGATCGGCAAGCGCCGCCTGAAGGGCGAGCACCGCATCGGTCTCATAGCCGGACAGCCGGGCGTCGAGGAAGCTCCCTGCCCCGCTTAAGCGCTGGAACTCCGGATCGAGCCCGAAGAACATCCAGGCGAGAAGGGCGCCCGAGAGGGCGAGCAGCAGCAAGATCACCTTGTTCGTTCCCATGTGCCGCTCCCCTGCATCAGCCTATCTCATGCACCGCCCGGATAGTTCGGGCTCTCGCGGGTGATCGTCACGCCATGCGGATGGCTTTCGCGCAGACCCGCGCCGGAGATGCGCACGAAGGTCGCCTTTTCCTGGAAGTCCTTGATGTCCTTGCCGCCGACATAACCCATGGCGGCCTTGAGACCGCCGGCGAGCTGGTGCAGCACGGCCGAGACGGGACCCTTGTAGGGAACCTGGCCCTCGATGCCTTCCGGCACCAGCTTCAGCGTGTCGCGCACTTCCGCCTGGAAGTAGCGGTCCGCGGAGCCGCGCGCCATGGCGCCGACCGATCCCATGCCGCGATAGGCCTTGAAGGAGCGGCCCTGGTAGAGATAGACCTCGCCCGGGCTTTCGTCGGTGCCGGCCAGCAGCGAGCCAACCATGACCGCCGATGCGCCGGCGGCAATCGCCTTGGCCACGTCGCCGGAGAACTTCAGCCCGCCGTCGGCGATGACCGGGATGCCGTGCTTGTTGGCTTCCTCGACTGCCGCCATGACGGCTGCGAGCTGCGGAACGCCGACGCCGGCGACGATGCGGGTGGTGCAGATGGAGCCGGGGCCGATGCCGACCTTGACGCAATCCGCACCGGCATCGATCAGGGCGCGGGTGCCTTCGCCGGTCGCGACATTGCCGGCGATGATGCGAACCGCGTTCGACATCTTCTTCACCTCGGCCACCGCGTCGAGCACCTTCTGGCTATGGCCGTGGGCGGTGTCGACGACGATGACGTCGACGCCGGCCTCGATCAGGCGTTCGGCGCGCTCGCGACCGTCGTCGCCGGTCGAGATGGCGGCGGCGACCCGCAGGCGGCCCTGGGCATCCTTGGCGGCATTCGGATTGAGCTGCGACTTCTCGATGTCCTTGACGGTGATCAGGCCGACGCAGCGGCCTTCATTGTCGACGACGACAAGCTTCTCGATGCGGTGCGAGTGCAGCAGGCGCTTGGCCTCCTGCTGGTCGACGCCGTCCCTGACCGTGATCAGGTTTTCGCGGGTCATCAGTTCGTAGATCTTCTGGGCCGGATCGGAGGCAAAGCGCACGTCGCGGTTGGTCAGAATGCCGACGAGGCGGCCTGGGCGGCTGGTGCCCTCGACCACCGGGATGCCGGAAATGCCATGGGCACTCATCAGGGCCTTGGCCTCGGCGAGCGTCGCTTCCGGCCCGATGGTCACCGGATTGACGACCATGCCGCTTTCGAACTTCTTGACCTGGCGGACTTCCTCGGCCTGCTCGATCGGGGTGAGGTTGCGATGGATGACGCCCATGCCGCCCGACTGTGCCATGGCGATGGCCAGGCGGCTTTCGGTGACCGTGTCCATGGCAGACGACAGGATCGGCAGCGAAAGGTCGATGTCCCTGGCGATGCGGGTGGAGATATTGGTCTGACCCGGCATGATTTCCGAGTGCCCCGGCTGAAGCAGAACATCGTCGAAGGTGAGCGCTTCCGCGCCGGTTGCCGAGATTACGATCCGTGCCATTGCCAATTTCCTTCGGTTGAATAGGCAGAATCCGCCGGCAAAAGGAAAATTTTCCCCGGACGCTCCTGCATGAAATGCTTGGAAGTTGGCGAGGGCAGGTAACACGTTCATGACGGGAAGGGAATAGAAAAACGACCTGAGACCATCTGTCCACCATTCCATGGTCGGATGCGGGCGCCGGTGGCGGGGCTCCTGCCCTTTCTGGAGAGGAGCCCCGGCCGGTCAGATGTCGAACTGATAGCTCTTCGGCACGTAGCGATAACCGGTCTCGACCTTCTCGACATAGCCGACGGCCGGGAACGGCATGTGGTAGCCGAGGAAGGCGAGCTTGTCGGCGGCGATCATGTCGAACACCCGCTTGCGAGTCGCGGCGGCGGCCGCCTTGTCCATGTCGAACTTCACCTCCCATTCCGGGCGCTGGAGCGACAGGACGAAATGGTTCGCCGTGTCGGCGGCGAGCACCAGCTGGCGTCCCTCCGATTCCAGCCGGTAGATCATGTGACCCGGCGAGTGACCGAAGGCGGCCATGGCCGTGACACCGCTCACCACGTCGGCGCCGTCGGCGATGAAGGTCGTCTTGTCCGCCAGCGGCTTCACATTGGCCAGAACGCCCTTCTGGCCGCCTTCCGCCGGCGTGCCGGCGCGCGCCGGGTCGACCCAGAAATCATATTCCGCCTGTCCCGCCACATAGCGCGCATTCGGGAAGGCCGGCTTGCCGCCTTCCATGAGGCCGCCGATGTGGTCACCGTGCATGTGGGTGATGACGACGATCGACACGTCTTCGCGCTTGTAGCCGGCGGCCGTCAGACCCTCGACCAGGCGCCCCATGCCGTTGACGCGGCCCGCTTCGCCGAGACCGGTGTCGAACAGGATCACCTCGGAGCCGGTGTCGACCAGCACGGGAGCGAAACTGTTGACGAACTGGTCGGCCGGCAGGAAGTTCGCCTGCAGCAGCTCGGCCACGGTTTCCGGCGTCTGGTTCGTGCCGAAGGTCTCCTGCGGCTTGTCCGAGGCGCGCGCGCCGTCCTTGACCACCACGACCTGGAAGCCCCCCAGCTTGAAACGATGGGTCTCCGGCGGCATGGCATGGTCGATATCCGCCGCCTTGTCGGCACTCTGCGCGAAGGCGGCTCTGGTCATCAGCGATGGCGCCGCCAGCGCCGCCACACCGCCGCCGAGCAGCAATCTTCTGTTCAATGTGATCATCTCTTCCTCCTGCAAAAAACCAGCGGCACTTTTCCAGTCCACATGCGTTGCAGATAGAAGGCCGGAGGCGAATGGAAAGCCGCTTCACGCAGCCGTGATCATCGGCAGCGCTCCCTGCGGTTCGCCTGCAGCGCTGCCGATGACGGCTTCATCTCGTCCGCATGACATTTTCGCGATCAGCGAAATCCGCATTGGCAGCGCGAAAACACGCCGCTAGAAGGAGCGCATTCTCTCCGTCCCTTTTCGCACGGAAACAAACCTTCCGATGAACCGCATCGTTCCGCTCATCCTCGCCGTCGCGCTCTTCATGGAGCAGATGGATTCGACCGTGATCGCCACCGCGCTGCCGGCCATTGCCGCGGATCTCGGCGTCGGTCCGATCACGCTGAAGCTGGCCCTTACCTCCTACATGGTGGCGCTCGCCATCTTCATTCCGGTGAGCGGCTGGATGGCGGACCGGTATGGTGCCAAGAAGATCTTCCGCATCGCCATCCTGGTGTTCGTCGCCGGCTCGATCCTGTGCGCCATCTCCGGCTCGCTCGTCGCCTTCGTCACGGCCCGTTTCCTGCAGGGCATGGGCGGCGCGATGATGACGCCGGTCGGGCGTCTGGTGCTGCTGCGCACCACCAAGCGCAGCGAACTCGTCTCGGCGATGGCGCTCCTGACCATACCGGCGCTGGTCGGGCCGCTCACCGGACCGCCGGTCGGCGGCTTCATCACCACCTATTTCTCGTGGCACTGGATCTTCCTGATCAACGTGCCGATCGGTTTCATCGGCGTCTGGCTCTCCACCGTCTACCTGCCCGACGTGCCGCCGATTTCCACCGCGCCCATCGATCTCAAGGGTTTCTTCTACACCGCCATCGCCGCCTCCGGCGTGGTGTTCGGCCTGTCGGTGATGAGCCTGCCGGCACTGCCGATCGAGATCGGCATCGGCGCGACCGTCATCGGGCTGCTGGCGACGTCCTCTACCTGCTCCAGCGCGGCGCCATCCGGAACCGCTGCTCGATCTCGCCCTCTTTCGCGACGTCGCCTTCGCACCTCGGCCCTCAGTGGCTCGATCTTCCGCATCGCCCGGCGCCGATTCCTTCCTCATGCCGCTGATGCTGCAGCTCGGTTTCGGCATGACGCCGTTCGAATCCGGCCTCATCACCTTCATCGGGGCGATCGGCGCGATCACCACCAAAATGCTGGCCCGCCGGGTGTTCGCCGCTGCCGGCTTCCGCAGCGTCCTCATCATCGCGGCGATCAGCGGCGCGGCGACGACGGCGGCCAACGCCTTCTTCACGCCCGCGACACCCGTCATCCTCATCATGGGCTTCCTGCTCGCCGCCGGCTTCTGCCGCTCGTTCTTCTTCACCGGCATCAACTCGCTCGGCTATTCGGAAATCGACGACAACCAGGCGAGTCAGGCGACCTCGATGAGCTCGGTCCTGCAGCAGATCAGCCTGGCGCTCGGGGTCGCGGTGGCGGCCGCCATTCTCGAGGGCAGCACGGCCTTTCACGGCCGCGCGCTGTCGCTTGCAGACTTCCACCTCGCCTTCGCGGTGGTGGCAGGGCTCTCGCTGATTGCCGTCCTTCCCTTCCTCGGCCTGGCGCGCGATGCAGGCTCGGCCGTGTCCGGACATGGCCGGCGCGCCGAGATCCCCGAGGACATCCCGGTCAAATAGCCTATTCCGGCCTTTCGCAGACCGCCGACAGCTTGTTGCCATCCGGATCGCGAGCATAGGCCGCGTAGAAATGGGCATGAAAGGGTCTGAGGCCCGGCGCACCCTCGTCCGAGCCGCCATGGGCAAGGGCGGCCTGGTGGAAGGCGTCGACCGCGGCACGGCTCGGTGCCTCGATCGCCGTCATCGATCCGTTGCCGAAGGTCGCTTCATTGCCATCGAAGGGTTTCGTCACCCAGAGCCGGCAGCGGACATCGCCGTCCGCGCCATAGCCGGCTTCCACGGCTTCCGTGCGCTGGCGCTTCAGCCCCAGCGGCAAGAGCGCCGCGTCGTAGAAGGCGATGGACCGCGACAGGTCATTGGTGCCAAGCGTCACGTAGAGCAGCATTTGGGTTGAGCCCTTCAGTCCGGCCTATTCGTCGCCGGCCTCGATCTCGTCCATCTCCACCTCGGCATCGGCGGTCTCGTCGGCGGGCGCCGCGGCGCCCGGCTTGCGGCCCTTGAAGCCCTTGGCGAGCAGGAACATTTCGACCGATTCGGCGCGCGACGAGCCGGGCTTGATGTGCACCACCTGGCGGAAGTTCTGCTTCAGCAGGTTGAGCAGGTCGCGCTCCGTGCCGCCCTGGAAGGTCTTGGCGAGGAAATGGCCGCCCTCGGCCAGAACCTCGATGGCGAAATGGGCCGCCACCTCGCAGAGATGCATGGTGCGGATATGGTCGGTCTTCTGATGGCCGGTGGTGGGGGCCGCCATGTCGGAGATCACCACGTCCGGCGTGCCGCCGACCGCCTCGATCAGCAGACGCGGGGCTTCCGGATCGAGGAAGTCGAGCTGCAGGATCTTCACCCCTGGCAGCTGCGTCATCTCGAGGAAGTCGATGGCCGCGACGCGGATGTCGTCATCGGTCGAGCCGGTGACATTGGCGGCGATCTGCGACCAGCTGCCCGGGGCAGCGCCGAGGTCGATGATGCGTTTCGCGCCCTTCAGGATGTGGTGCTTCTCGTCGATCTCCAGCAGCTTGAAGGCGGCGCGCGCACGATAGCCCTCGAGCCTTGCCCGCTGGACATAGGGGTCGTTGATATGGCGCTCGAGCCAGCGCCGCGACGAGGCCTTGAGCTTGCCCTTCTTGACCTTCTGGCCGAGCTTGCGCCCGGTGCGGTTGCCTCCGATCGGTGGCTTGGTCATGGTCAGCGCTCCCTGTCGTGCGACGGGCGGCGGCGGCCGCGCCGCCAGACCCCGTCGTCGGCCATCATGTCGGTCAATAGTCCCTCGCGCAGCCCCCGGTCGGCGACGCGCATGCGGTTCGACGGCCAGCGGCGGCGGATCGCCTCGAGGATGGCGCAGCCGGCGAGAACGAGGTCGGCGCGATCGGGCCCGATGCAGGGATTGGCGGCCCGGCCGGCATAATCCCAGGACAGGAGCTTGGCCTGCATGGCAGTGACTTCCGAATCGCTCAGCCACAGGCCGTCCACCTTGCGGCGGTCATAGCGCGGCAGGTCGAGATGCACGCCGGCGAGCGTCGTCACCGTGCCCGAGGTGCCAATCAGGTGAAAATCCTCCGGCGGGCGGCCGCTCCGGTCGGTGAGCGGCGGGCAGTCGAAACGGGCGAGCATGCCCTCGACCTCCTGCGTCATCGCCTCGAAGATCTCCGGCGTCACATGCTGGCCGCCATGGCGCTCCGACAGCGTCACGACGCCGACCGGCAGCGAGGTCCAGTGGGTGATGTGGTTGGCGAGCCGGCTGGAGCGGTTCTCGCCGATCGAGATCACGGCGATCTCGGACGAGCCGCCGCCGATGTCGAACAGCACGACGGAACGCGCTTCGCGCCCGACCAGCGACGAGCAGCCGGACACGGCAAGCCGCGCCTCGGTCTCGCGATTGATGATTTCCAGCTCCAGCCCGGTCTCGACCAGCACGCGCGAGAGAAACTCCTCGCCATTGTCGGCGGCGCGGCAGGCCTCGGTGGCGATCAGCCGCATGCGGCGGATGTCGCGGCCCGCGAGCTTGGCGGCGCAGACCTTGAGCGCCTCGACGGCGCGGTCCATCGCCTCGGCCGAAAGGCGGCCATGGGCGCCGAGCCCCTCGCCCAGCCTGACGATGCGCGAGAAGGCATCGACGACGCGGAACTGGCCGGGACGGGTCGGCTGGGCGATCAGCAGGCGGCAATTGTTGGTGCCAAGGTCGAGCGCGGCATAGAGATCGTCCGGCCAAGGCTCGGCGCCCGGCGACGCGCGGAAACGCTCGTTCGAAGCCGGACCGCGCCGCTGACCCTGGGCATGATGGGTGTTGTGGCCGGAGGGGGCTGGGACGGGTGCCGGTGCGGAGCGCGCCGTCTGTGCCGGAGCGGCCGGGGCGAGCGGCCGGCCCTGCGGACCACGTCCGCCGCGGCTGCGGCGACGCTTCTTGCCGGGCTTGGCCTCGCCCGCCGGCGATGCGGCAGGGGCGAGCGCGTCCGGCTGCGGCCGCACGGCCGGCGAAACCTGTTCCGGGGATATTGCGGAAGCCTGGGCCGACCGGCCGCGCCGCCGCCGCTTGCGCTTGCGGACCGGACCTTCGGCCTCCTCGATATCGGGACGTCGCGACGCGTGTGGCTGTGCCGCCACCACTTCCAAAGCCGGTTCGGCGGCGCCCGAAGTCTTCGGAGCGCCCTTTCTGGCCTTGCCGCGCCGGCGGGAACCTCCGCCTTTGCGTTTACCCGTCGACGTCCCCTCGCTTGGCGGCCTGGAGCCGCGATCGGGGTCTGTCACTGAACTTTTCCGTTGCACCGCGCAAGGCCCGATAGAGGCATGCCGCTGGCGCCATGTTCGATTTTCGTTGGGAAAATAATATCAGCGCCGGGCGTTTTAGCCAAACTGTTTTTCCACAGCCATAAAACCGTGGTTTCAAGCGCTGCCGGCCCCTGCCGCCGCCCGCCCCGGCGCGCTTCGCAACGCGCCTTTGCCCGCACGGGCGGAATGCACTCGCGCGGGCGCGATTTTTTTTCAAAACAGCTATTTGCAAGTCGCCGGCTTTTGTTTATAAGCCCGCCTCACCGACGGGTCGCACGCTTGCGCGGCCCACTGCTGGGGAATAGTTCAACGGTAGAACGACGGACTCTGACTCCGTTAATCTTGGTTCGAATCCAGGTTCCCCAGCCAATTCTCCCTAAAACCCCTTAATTCCTTGATTTTCCAGTCGTGCCGGATATCGTTTTGGCATCATTGGCGACCTGATGCCCAGAACTGATGCCCAAAGGTGATGCCCACGACTGTTGATTTCCACTGAGAGCTGACCCGGCGTTTCCACCGAGAAGTGGCTCTGACTCACATTTGCTGCTGTTTGGGGCGACGCTTTCGCTGATTCACCGG
>JAHRYZ010000068.1 GCA_020621905.1 Rhizobium sp. | reverse complement strand
CTTCATTCCAGCCGGCTCGATCCCGGAACGCCTTTGTAAATTGCAGAACCGCGTCACGCGTGGTCGTCACATTATAGAGATTACACACTACCCGTCCTCCTATCCAATGCGGCTCAAGGCGAAGTTTCCGGCCATTTCGGAACGCAATCAAGCTTTGAACGCTCCAGCGATCACGTGGGCTTTTGCAGCTCAAAAACCACTGCCGCCTCCAGCAAACAGGGAAATCCCGTCCCGCATCTATCCTGCCCGTCAGAGCAGTGCATCTTGTCGCAACCCATCGCCATGCGACGGCGCAGATCCACAAAACGCATGCTGGCGCCAAACTGTTTCACCAGCGCCTTGCGATCAAGCTCGCCCTGTTGCCCGCACGGTTTGCATTGGACGGTAATCACCGGTCCCTTGAAATCTCTGAGCGTCAGCAGGCCGGGCATATCTCTATTTTCTCATCCACGACATTTTCATCACATTCAGCATCGAATTGAATCTGCTTGATGAATCGATCGAGCAACAACCGTCTCGTGATGCTGGCTGCAGTCCACCCGATTCTTGCCCGTTGACTCATCGCCGTTTAAAGAACAAAAACGGAACATATCAGCCTTTTTCGCCTATGCAAATGCACTCTTGACGTAGGAAACCGATGCCAATCACTGCCGCCAACCCCGTCATTTCCGAGCTTCAGGACCGCATCCGGCGGCTTGAAGGCGGAGCTGCGCGCAAAGGCGAGGTGTTGTCGTTCGGAATTACCGAGATCGACGCAAAGCTTCCCGGTGGTGGGCTGGCCTGCGGCTCCTTGCACGAAGTGGCCGGTGGTGGCGCCGACGCCGTGCATGGCGCTGCCGCCGCTCTCTTTGTCGCCGGCATCGTCGCGCGCACGAAAGGCGACGTCCTCTGGTGTCTGACACGGCCGGATCTGTTTGCCCCTGCCTTAGCTCAGGCGGGGCTCCACCATGATCGAGTGATCTATGTCGAGGCCGACCGGGAAGAGGACGTGCTCACGAATTTCGAAGAGGGTCTGCGTTTTGGCGGGCTTGGTGCCGTGGTTGCCGAGCTTGTGCGCCTGCCCATGACCGCCTCGCGACGCCTGCAGCTGGCGGCTGAGGCTTCGGGAACGATCGGCATTGCGCTGCGCCGATGGCGGCGCCCGACGGAGGCCGCCGACTTCGGCCAACCCACGGCCGCCACGACACGGTGGCGCATCAGCGTCCTTCCCTCCGAACCGCTTCCCGTGCCGGGCATCGGACGGGCGCGGTGGCTGGCGGAATTGATCAGAGCAAGAGCGGGAGAAGCCGCGGAATTTGAAATAGGTGCCTGCGATGCCACGGGTCGTATCAGTCTTTCTCCCCACGCTCGCGACGGACAGGATCAGGCGCGCCGAGCCCGGAATCTTGCCTGAAACACCGGTGGTAGTCGTCGCGCGCAGTGGATCGAAACGCACCATCGCGGCAATCGACGCTGCGGCCTTCAAGGCGGGCGCCCGCATCGGCATGCCCGCCGCCAAAGCCCAGGCGATGATATCCGGCCTGCAGCTCGTCGATGCCGACCCCATCGGTGACGCCTTGGCGGTTGAGCGCCTGGCGCTGTGGATGCTACGCCAATATACGCCGGTCGTAGCAATGGACAGTCCCGACGGCATCGTCATGGACACCGAGGGCGCCGACCATCTGCGCGGCGGCGAGTTGGCGATGCTCACTGGCCTTGTCAACGCCCTGAGAGGTCGTGGTCTTCAGGCCCGCGGCGCCATCGCCGACACCTGGGGCAGCGCCCACGCGATCGCCCGCGCCACGCGGCGCGAGGTCATCATCGTGCCGGTTGGAGAAACGGCCAAGGCCGTCGTCAACTTGCCGATTTCCAGCCTTCGTCTGCCCTCCGACATCGTCAGCGGCTTGGCCGTGCTTGGGTTTCGAACCGTCGGCGACGTCTCAGTAACGCCGCGGGCGCCTTTGACATTGCGTTTCGGGCCAGAGGTGGGGCGCAGGCTCGATCAGATGTTCGGACGCCTTGCTGAACCGATCGATCCCATTCGCACAGCGGACCTGATCGAGGTGGCGCGTTCCTTTTCCGAGCCGATCGGGGCTGCTGAAACCATCGCCAAATATATCGGCAAGCTCGTGGTCGAACTTTGCGCCGCGCTGGAGACGCGCGGGCAGGGCGTTCGCCGCGCCGATCTCATTGTCTACCGCGTCGACAACACATTGCAGTCTCTGCGTGCCGGTACGGCCAAACCGGTACGGGATATTGCGCGTCTGACAAAGCTTCTCTGTTCCAGCATCGAGAAAATCGATCCCGGCTTCGGTATCGAAAAACTGTCTCTTGCTGCAACCATGATCGAGCCATTCGAAGAGAAGCAGACTATCTCCTCACTGGTCGAGGAAACCGTCGTCGACGTCACGCCCCTGCTCGACAGTTTTGGAAATCGAGGCCAACGCATGTACCGGCTGGCGCCTGTCGAAAGCGACGTTCCCGAGCGCAATGTCGGGCGCGTCTCCCGTTTCCCAGCTGGGTCAGGCCGGCCGACCCGCTGGCGGCCGAGCCGGATGCTGGCGCCCGGAACGGATCGAAGTGATTGCGCTCACCCGACCACCCGCCGGCCTCCATGACTGGCGCGGCAAGCGCCGGCGCATCAAGCGCGGCGATGGGCCGGAACGGGTATTCGGCGAGTGGTGGTTCGCTCCTCCGAGATGGAGGCGGTGAGGGACTACTATTCCGTAGAGGATGAGGACGGCAATCGCTTGGGTCTATCGCTCCGGCGACGGTGTGGATCCGCGACCGGAACGGCCAGATGGTTCCTGCATGGGATCTATGGCTGATGCGCTACGCCGAGCTCAGGTCAACAGTCATTTCCTTCTGCGTGGCGCGTCAGGTTGCGATGAGCTGTTTGCGACCGCCCAGGCACTCGGTATCGAGGCGCTTGGCATCGTCGATCGCAACAGCCTGGCTGGGATCGTGCGCGCTTGGGAAGCGGCCAAGGAAACCGGCGTCCGGCTGGTCGTTGGCTGCAGGCTCGATCTGGCGGACGGCATGTCGATCCTGGTCTATCCAACGGACCGGGCGGCGTATTCGAGGCTTTGCCGGCTTCTGTCCCTTGGCAAGGAGCGGGGCGGCAAAGGAAAATGTATTCTCGATCTGACGGATGTGGCCGTTTATGCGGAGGGTCTGCTCGCCGTCCTTATCCCTGACGAGGCCGATGACACATGCGCCTTCCAGCTGCGCAAGGTGAAGGAGATATTTGGCGACCGCGCCTACATGGCGCTGACGCTGCGACGGCGGCCGAATGACCAACTGCGCCTGCACGAGCTCAACACTCTGGCGATCCGGCACAAGGTACGGCCTGTCGTCACCAATGACGTGCTGTTTCACGAGCCGGGCAGACGACAGCTGCAGGACGTCGTCACCTGCATTCGCCATCGCACCACCATCGATCAGGCCGGATTCCTGCGCGAACGGCATGCCGATCGTTTTTTGAAGCCGCCAGAGGAAATGCACCGGTTGTTCAGTCGGTATCCGGAGGCGCTCGCCCGCACACGAGAGATTGTCGACCGCTGTCGCTTCGACATGAGCGAGCTGACATACCAATATCCCGAGGAAGCGATCATCCCCGGACTGACGGCACAGCAGTCGCTGGAGAAATTCACCTGGGAGGGTGCGAGCGATCGCTACCCCGAGGGCGTGCCGGATGACGTGGTGAAAACCCTCAATCACGAACTCGATCTGATCCGCAAACTCGACTACGCGCCGTACTTCCTGACGGTTTACAGCATCGTCCGCTTTGCGCGATCTCAGGGTATTCTCTGCCAGGGTCGCGGAAGTGCTGCCAATTCCGCCGTCTGTTATGTGCTGGGGATCACCGCGATCGATCCCGCCGCAAACGATCTTCTGTTCGAGCGCTTTATCTCGGAGGAGCGCAACGAACCGCCTGACATCGACGTCGATTTCGAACATGCCAGACGCGAAGAGGTAATCCAGTGGATCTACAAGACCTATGGCCGGCAGAAGGCTGCCCTTTGCGCGACCGTCACCCGCTACCGCGCCAAGGGTGCGCTTCGCGATGTCGGCAAGGTGCTCGGCCTGCCCGAAGACATGATCACGGCGCTATCAGCCGGTGTCTGGGGCTGGAGCAAGGAGGGCGTCGGCGAAAAGCAGGTCAACGAGCTGAACATGAACATGTCCGACCGCCGCCTGCGGCTGACATTGGAACTGGCGCAGCAATTGATGGGCGCGCCGCGTCATCTTGGCCAGCATCCGGGCGGCTTCGTCCTGACCAATGACCGGCTCGACGAGTTGGTGCCGATCGAGCAAGCGAGGATGGAGGATCGACAAACGATCGAATGGGACAAGGACGACATCGAGGCGCTCAAGTTCATGAAGGTGGACGTGCTTGCCCTGGGAATGCTGACCTGCATGGCCAAGGGCTTTGCCTTGCTGGAAGAGCACAAGGGAGTGAAGCTTGATCTCGCCACCATCGAGCAGGAAGACCCGGCGACCTACGCGATGATCCGCAGGGCCGACACGCTAGGCACTTTCCAGATCGAATCCCGGGCACAAATGTCAATGCTGCCGCGCCTGAAACCTCAGACCTATTACGACCTGGTCATCCAGGTGGCGATCGTTCGCCCGGGTCCAATCCAGGGCGACATGGTGCATCCTTATCTGAGACGGCGCGAGGGCAAGGAAGCGGTCGTCTATCCGAAGCCGGAACTGGAGGCTGTCCTCGGCAAGACGCTGGGCGTGCCGTTGTTTCAGGAAAGTGCCATGAAAGTCGCGATCGTCTGTGCCGGTTTTACCGCCGGCGAGGCCGACGCACTAAGGCGCTCCATGGCCACCTTCAAGTTCACCGGCGGGGTCAGCAAGTTCAAGGACAAGCTCGTCCAGGGGATGGTGAAAAACGGCTACACTGAGGAATTCGCCGAAAAGACCTTCTCGCAGCTCGAGGGTTTTGGCTCCTATGGCTTTCCCGAGAGCCATGCCGCTTCCTTTGCTCTCATCGCCTACGCCTCGTCCTATATGAAATGCCACTATCCGGATGTGTTCTGTGCGGCCCTCATCAATGCGCAACCCATGGGGTTCTACGCACCGGCGCAGATCGTCACCGACGCTCGAGCCCATGGCGTTGCGATCCGGCCGGTTTGCATAAACCGTTCGCGATGGGACTGCACGCTCGAAGAGATCGAGGGAACCGACAGCCATGCTGTGCGGCTAGGGATGCGTCTGGTAAAGGGCTTGCCGGAACAGGATGCCGCCAGGATCGCGGTGGCGCTGGGCGACGAGCCCTTCTCTTCCATCGACGATATGTGGCGGCGCGCCGGCGTGTCGTCGGCCTCTCTCGTAAAGCTTGCTGAAGCTGATGCGTTCCGACCGTCATTGAACCTTGAGAGACGCGATGCGCTCTGGGCGATCAAGGCGTTACGCGACGAACCGCTTCCGCTTTTTGCCGCGGCTGCCGATCGTGAGCGGGCGGTGATTGCCGAACAGCAAGAGCCGGACGTGGCACTTCGGCAGATGACGGAAGGCGCCAATGTCGTCGAGGACTATGGCCATACCGGCGTGACGTTGCGTGCCCATCCGGTCAGCTTCCTGCGCGAGGATCTCAGCCGCCGAAACATCGTCACCTGCGCCGAGGCAACTTCGGCACGCGATGGTCGCTGGTTGATGACATCAGGCCTTGTCCTTGTCCGGCAAAAACCCGGCAGTGCCAAGGGCGTGATGTTCATGACCATCGAGGATGAGACAGGCATTGCCAATATTGTCGTCTGGCCGAGCCTCTTTGAGAAACAGCGCCGCGTCGTGCTCGGATCCGCGATGATGGCGATCAACGGCAAGATCCAGCGCGAAGGGGGGGTCGTGCATCTGGTGGCGCAACGGATGTTCGATCTGACCAGCGATCTGGCAAGCCTTGGCGAGCGGGATGGTTTCCGGCTGCCGTCAGGACGGGGCGACGAGTTCGCGCATGGTTCACCGGGCAGCCCCGATAGCCGCGAGCGGCCGCCGATGGGCGTCAAGGCGCGGGAAATTTATATACCTGACTTGCACATCGATACGCTGAAGGTGAAAAGCCGGAATTTTCAGTAAAAATCTTCAAGAACGCATGTTGCTAGTTCGATTTGGTTCAAGGCGATCGATGATTTTAGAGTGCCTTACTCATCGACCAAGAGGTGCGCTCCGCGATGAATTCCGCGAACGGTTTGACGTTCATGTGGACGCTCGCCTGTTCAAGGCCGGCCAAATAAGTTGACCGATCCTCAACCCTAACCACTGCCCATGGAAACCCACCCGAGGCGAACATGGCGTTCATTAGGAAGCGCGCCATCCGCCCGTTGCCGTCAGGATAGGGATGAACATAGCCTATCAACCAGTGGCCAAGGACGGCCCTAACCGCTGGTTCGCTTTCCTTCTCCAGTAGATCGAACAGGGTTCCATTCCATCCGGAACCGCTTCGGAACGCGGTGGTACATGCCATGATCCGCGAAGATATACAGGGTGGTTTCGATAGCCCGCGAGGGCGCTGGGTTTCAGGATACCTGCGGCTACGGAGGGACCGAACAGTTCGCGGTACCAATCCCTATGTTGCTTACGGATAACGGCTCCAGCCGGTGCACCGCGGAGAATCTCCGCAACAGATTCCTTCACGCTCTGAAATGCCTGCCAATAACCGCGTGCTGCCAGGGCGTCCCGGTTTTGCCTATCCTGCTGATCCACATCCGGATCCCACGTACCAGCGCGCACGCGATCAATGAGTTCCGGAGTAACGCTGTACCCTTCGATCGAAAGTGAATGGTATGCGTCGTTCTTGTATATGTCCTCGACCGATTTCATGAAAGCGACGGTGTCCGAGGGAAGTCCGGGTGCAGCAGGAAAAACATCGAGGACCGCCTGACGCTGGCTTTCCCATATAGCATTGAGACGCGCCACAATGGGAGATCCACCGACAGCTAAGGTGGAGACTTGCTGGTTTTGATCGAACGGGTCGGTCTCTCTAACGTCGTACATCGCGCCTTTCATCGTTTTCAAGATATCGTCGGCGAACTCGCCTTTTCCTATGCGCCGAAATGCCCCGGCCAGACGGCCTGCCACGGCCGAATGCCCTCCGTCGAGTAATCGACCGAGGACACCCGACACATCGCGCATGGATTTCAGCACGATCTGGGCTTCGATAGGTGATCTTTGGAAAAACGCTCCAGCAACTTTTACCAGGGCGGCGTCCGCAGTATAGAACCTCAATCCGTTTTTCTCGACGAGATCCTCGCGCGGTGGCATTTGCTTGGTCTTGAGATCGTAGATGGATGTGCCAAAAAGCAGTGATAAATTGTTGCCCGTTGCCTTTGGACTGTTGACGATCACCTGGGGCGGAATCGCAGTTGCTTCTGCGTGGAGTAGCATCGATTGTTCTGGTGATAGATGCCATTCCCGTCCAAAGCGGTCGTTGCAGTAGAGGGAGCAGAACTCCCAGAATGAAGCGTACCAAAGGGTTGTGTCGCCGTCTTGGGACTGGGGTCCCGTTGACATTTGCCAGCCGCGGATGACTTCTTGGAGAAATCCGCTCCGTGTAAGGCGCTCTCGATGTAGTCGGCTGAACTCGTCGGACTTGAATATTCGACGCCCGCCATCCTGCAATGTTTTGAGGGCTTGCAGGGCGTCAGCCAACTTTTCATTTGGTGTAGCCATTTTGGTTCTCACGACCTCGTTGTTCTTGCGCGAACTCACAATGCCGAGTCTCATAAGGCAATGCCTGCATCATTGCACGTTTTTGATGTCGTTTATATGCGCGTTTTTAACGTTGAGTCAATACACGTTCAAGGTGATGATTCAATAAGCGTTTTTGATGATGAGTCATAACGCGTCTTTGGTGTCGTGAGTCATCGCAGCATTTCGTGTCGAGCTAAGCAGCCTCCCGGCGGTCTCATGCGCGCCACAAGTGGCCGACTATTGCGCCGCCGCGTGGCCGGTTTTTACTCGGCCGTTGACATGCGCCTTCACCTGCTATCTGTTCATGCAGAACCTGCCAGCCTACGTTCCGGATATGCCGAACTGGGGCATTTGGGCACTTGCTGTTGTCGTGATCGCGGTATCTGTCTACTCCAGCGCCGACATGCACTTCATGAAATGGCTGGCGATCCTATCCACCTGGGGCTTTGGCCTCTTGGCCCTCACATCTAGCGGTGCCCGACGCTCCGAACATGGTCTGGTCGATGGACTTCATGGCGGATCGCCTGGCGGACGGTTGCCAGTTCAGGCTTCTGAACGTGTTGGACGACTTCAACCGAGAGCGACTGGGCATCGAGGTCGACTTCTCACCACCTGCCGAGCGGGTCGTGCGCAGCCTCAACCAGATCATCGAATGGCGAGGCAAGCCGCTGGCGATCAGGGTGCCATTTGTCCGGGCCCATGGGCATAGAAAAGCGGCACTATAGTCCCCGGATGTAACAACCCTTGCAATGCCGGCAGTTAGCGCCAGGCCGAAACCGCTTGTGGCATCAGCACGGCACTGCCGAGCGCCAGTTTTGCACCGGCTGGAACGGTCCAGTCCTCGCTGCCGTAGTTGAAGGCGAAAGTCAGGTCGCCACGACGACGGATACGGATGTAATCCGGCACCGGCAGCGTCGTGAGCCCCGCCTTCTCCACGGCTAGCGTCAGAACGTTCGACAACAAGGTCTCGTCCGGCCAGCAAGCGAGGTAAAGCATGCGGTCCATTTCGGTCAGCGCCGGACCACCATTGGCAAAGCGGGCGAGAACCGTGGCGGACGTTTCCAGATATTCCCGCCAGCGGATGCCGGCACCCGAGACGGCACCGGAAACGGCATCCGAAAGCCCCGGACGCAAGGTCGATATCTGGATGACCCGGTTGCCTGTCTGCGCGCCGAGCGGACCCGGCGGCAGGTTTTCCGGAATGACGAAATTGCGGTCGCGCGAACCCGTGCGCGCGCCGATCAGCACATAGCCGGTCGCCTTTTCCAGCGCCGACTGGGTCGCCGTATTGACTTCGGTCATGCAAGGAACGACAACCAGCGCATAGCCCTCCAGCGACGCGCCCGGACGGACGAAATCGATGTCGAGACCGAGACGGCGCAGGCCCTCGTACCAGCGGAAACACAGTTCCTCGTAACGGAAGTCCTTGCCCTGCGGCTGGATCATCGTCGTCCAGTAGCTCTGGTAGTCGAAGACCAGGGCGACGGAAGCCTTGTCCGTCACCGGCAGAGGTCCGAGCGCCTTCAACTCTTCGGCCACCTGCCGCGCCTCGATGCCGCCCGGCGACAACTCGTCGAGACCGGCGAGGTTGAGACCGGCATGCATCTGCTCCTGCGCGAACGGCGCCTGACGCCAGCGGAAATAGCTGACGACGTCGGCCCCATGCGCCAGCGCTTCAAAGGTCCACAGTCGCACCATGCCGGGCTTCGGCACCGGGTTCCACGGCGCCCAGTTCACCGGCCCCGGCTGCTGCTCCATCACCCAGAAACGACCCTTGCCGACGGCGCGGTAGAGATCATGGTGATAGGGCGCAATATCCGGATGCGAGGTTTCCGCCCAGCGATTCCGCTCGGCTTCCGAGAACGGAAACTTCTCGACGAAACCGATCGGATAGCTGTCCCAGGATGCCAGATCGAGATTGTCGCCGACCTTGAAGTGGTCGAAATCCGAAACGAAGCCCATGAAATTATGGGTAATCCAGCGCTCCGGCGAATGCTTGCGGATGATCTCGCACTGCATCTTGTCGTAAGCCGCAACCTGGTCCGAATGGAAGCGCCAGAAATCGAGCCGCGTTGCCGGATTGGGCTCCGTCACCGTCAGGTTCGGTAGCATGACCTCGTCGAAGCTGTTCAGCTCCATCGACCAGAATACCGAACCCCAGGCCTCGTTGAGCTGGTCGGTCGACTGGTAGCGCAGGCGCAGCCAGCGCTTGAAGCTCTTCAGGTCTTCAGCCCCCCAGGACACCGTCGTGTCATGACAACCATATTCATTGTCCGTCTGCCAGCCGACCAGTCCCGGATGAGTACCGTAGCGCGCGGCCACGATCTCGACAATGCGCGCGCTTTCGCGCCACCAGGTCTCCGACGAAAACGTGTAGTGACGGCGAACCGAAGCCACGCACCTTGCCGTCTTCAACATAGGGCGGATATCGGATGTTCGTCGACCAGCATTTCGGCGGTGTCGCGTTGGCGTGCCGAGGCGATGCAGGCCGGTCTGGTCAGGATATCCATCGACCGGTCGAGCCAGCCACCAAATGTGTCGCGCGCGGGTTCGCCGGGACTGGGCGAATCGCCGATGCGCGAAGGATGCCAAGTTCGACCATGCGCCGGGCGTCTTCGGCCCAGCGTGTTTCGTCCCAGTGCTCCGGATAATAACATACGCCCAGCATTATCGCGTCAGGTCCCCGTTGATGACGGCCATGCCATCCTTGTTGAACAGATGGCAGGCCTTGGCGTTGATACCGATTTCCAACCTGTCGCCCGGCTTTTCACGCGCAAGGCCATCGGCCTTGAGCGACAGTTCCGATCCATCGGCCAGCGTGACGAAAAACAGCGTCTCGGAGCCGAGATATTCGGCAAGGTTCACCGTGCTTTCGAGCACCACGTCACCCTTGCCCGTCGCGTCGATATGCTCGGGCCGGATACCGAAGGTCATCTCGCCAAGAGCCGGCTTTCCCTCGCCGGCCATTGCCAGGGACACGCCACCCGGAAGCGCGACGCTGAGATTGCCGCCTTCGTTCGGGCTGACCTCTACCTTCAGGAAGTTCATCTTCGGCGAACCAATGAAACCGGCAACGAAGAGATTGTTCGGCCGATGGTAGAGCTCGAGGGGCGAGCCGACCTGCTCGATCTTGCCGGCCGACAGCACGACAATCTTGTCGGCCATGGTCATCGCCTCGACCGGCCGTGACATAGATCATCGTCGACTTCAGGTCCTGATGCAGCTTCGACAACTCGCCGCGCATCTGCACGCGCAGCGCCGCATCGAGATTGGACAGCGGCTCGTCGAACAGGAAGACTTCCGGATTGCGAACGATCGCACGGCCGATCGCCACGCGTTGGCGCTGGCCACCCGAGAGCTGGCCGGGCTTGCGCCCCAGCAACGGCTCGAGCTGCAGCATCTTGGCCGCAACCGCCGTCCGTTCAGTGATCATCTCTTTCGAGTGACCGGTCATGCGCAGGCCAAAGCCGATATTCTCGGCCACCGTCATATGCGGATAGAGCGCATAGGACTGGAACACCATGGCCACGCCGCGCTCGGACGGGCCGACCTTGGTCATGTCCTGGCCGCCGATCGACAGCGCACCGGAGGTGATGTCCTCGAGGCCGGCAATCATCCTGAGCAGCGTGGACTTGCCGCAGCCGGACGGGCCGACAAAGACGCAGAACTCGCCATCCTCGACGTCGAGATCGACGCCCTTGATGACGCTGAGCGCGCCGAACTGTTTCTTGACGTCGCGCAGGCGCACATCAGCCATGGGTCTTGCCTCCCTTGAAAGGAATGAGTTCGAGGAGCAGCGCGCTTTCCGGCATCAGCATCGGCAGTGGCAGGCCGGCAAGGCCGGTGCTCGACAACTGGAAGCTGATCTCGCCGGCCAGCAGTTTCGTCTGCCCCTCGGAGATACGGATGAATTGCGGTGCGGCCGGAAGCACATTGGCGATCCGCCACGTGCCACCGAGTTCCGTGATACTGTCGGGCAGCCTGAGCGGTGCCGGCTGCTCGCCGACCATCTGCGGTCCCTGCGCTACGATCACGACGATCTTCTCGGCACTGGCGGCCCCCCAGACATAACGTCCGTCGATCGGCTCCAGCCGGAACGCGGCGCCCGGCGCATGCAACAGACCGCGCAACCGCTTGTAGGCCTCGATATAGACCTTGAGCTCCGACCGTTCGTCTTCGGTCAGTTCCAGCGGATTGAGTTCAACGCCGAGATGATAGGCGATCGCGACAAGCGCCCGGAAAGACAGCGTATGGCGCCGCCCTGTCTGGTGGTTCGGCGAGGCCGAGATATGGCTCCCGAGAATTTCCGGCGGCACGAAGACCGAGGCGCCGCGCTGGATTTCCAGCCGCTCCAGCGCATCGGTGCAATCCGAGGTCCAGACGCGGTGGGTGCGCGCCAGCGCGCCATAGTCGATGCGGCCGCCACCGGACGCACAGCTTTCGATTTCGACACCCGGATGCACCGCGCGGACCCGGTCCATCAACGCATAGACGGCGCGCGTCTGGGCGGCGATCTTCGCCTTGCCGTCACGTCCACCCGCATGGGTCAGGTCGCGGTTCATGTCCCATTTCACATAGGACACGGCATGATGGGCCAGAACCGCATCGATCTTGCCGAACAGGTAGTCGGACACCTCCGGCCGCGTCAGGTCGAGCACCAGCTGGGTGCGCGACTGGAGGATGGGACGCCCCTCGATCTGCAACGCCCAATCCGGATGCGCCTTGTAGAGTTCGGACACCGGATTGACCATTTCTGGCTCGAACCAGATGCCGAACTGCATGCCGAGACCCGTCACATGATCGACCAGCGGCTTTAATCCATCGGGATATTTGCGCGCATCAATGTCCCAGTCGCCGAGACTGGTCGTGTCGTTGTCGCGCTTGCCGAACCAGCCGTCATCGAGCACGAAACGCTCGATTCCAAGCTCCGCGGCCGCCGTCGCCTGGGCTTTGAGCGACTCCATCTGGTGGTCGAAATAATTGCCTTCCCAGGTGTTCAGCGTCACCGGACGCGGGCTCATCCTGCCGCCCGGCCATTGGGTCAGCTCGTCACGAACGAAGGCGTGGAAGTCTTGGCTGTCGGCACCCGCATAGGCAATCGGGCTCGTGTAGCTCTCGCCCGGCTGCAAAACGATCTCGCCCGGCTCGAACAATTCACCCAGATGCACCAGCCGCTGGCCGTCGTCGGTGCGATCGATAACCATCTGGTGATTGCCGCTCCAGCCGAGCGTCACGCCAAAGACCTGGGTTTCGCTCTCGATAAACAGCATCGGGAAACGGTCATGCGAGGTCCGGCCACGCCGGCTTTCCTGGATCCAGGTGCCATTGCCGAGCAATTCGCGGCGCGTCTGGAACTCGCGACCCCAGATGCCGGTAAAGCTCATCAACTGCACGTCGCCGGCAGGCGCAAGGAAGGTCGCGGCCATGCAGCGATCAAGCTGGTAGTCACCATCGCCCAGATTGGTGAGCGCCGTCGCCATCGAGATCAGGCCGGACGCATGGGCAGTCAGGGTAATGGCAATGCCGAGCTTCGCAACCGTGTCCGCACCGCGCAGGACGGTGAGATTGCCGTCACGTTCAACCGACCAGCCGCCGAACTGCGCGACGAAATCGCGACCCGCCCGATGCCCTGATATCGCCGGCCAGCCGAAGAAGCCCATGCCGCCGGTTGGCAGCAAGACCGATGACGGCACGGCAATATCCATGCCGTTGACGCGGCTGGAGCGCTCGATGTCGAACAGCGGATCGACCTCGACCGGCACCGTGCCGAAGGACAGAATTTCCGGCATGCCGAGGTCCGGCAGGCGCAGACTGAGCGAAAGCTGGCCCGAGTCGACTGTTACGATTTCACTCATCCCTTGGTCGCTCCAAGCGTCAGGCCGGCAATGAAATGCCGTTGCATCAGGAAGAACATGGCGACCGGCGGCAGCGCCGCGACGATCGAGCCGGCGGAAACCAGGTGCCAGGCGGCAACCCATTGGCCGTTCAGAGAATAGAGACCCGCCGTCACCGGCATCGCATGCAGGCCTTGGACCAGCACTGTGGCCCAGAAGTAGTCGTTCCACACAAAGGTGAAGACCAGCACCGAAAGCGCAGCAATCGCCGGCCGCATCAGCGGCAGCACGATATGGCGGAAGATCCGCCATTCCGAGACGCCTTCAACACGGGCGGATTCGATCAGTGCGAACGGCAGGCCCTTGATGAAATTGCGCATGAACAGCGTGCAGAAGCCGGTCTGGAAGGCGACATGGAACAGCACGAGGCCCATCGTCGTATCGTAAAGGCCAGCCCTCAACGTCATGTCGCGCACCGGCACCATCAGGATCTGGAACGGAATGAAATTGCCGGCGACAAACAGGAAGAACAGCACGAGATTGCTCTTGAAGCGGTAAACCGCGAGCGCAAAGCCGGTGAGGCAGGATAGCGCAACTGCCCCGATCACCGTCGGGATCGTCACCTTGAACGAATTCAGGATGTACCAGCCGATCGGCGAATCGCGGAACACGGCGGTATAGTTCTCCACCCCGGCAAAGGAGGACGGAATGCCGAAATAATTGCCGGCCGCCAGATCGCCGGCCGGACGCACCGAGGTGATCGCCACCCCGATCAGCGGCAGCAGCCAGAGAAAGAGCGCCACCGGCAGCAGGATCTTGTAGCCGGTCTGGACGAAGCGCGAGGCTTTTTCGATGGGTGTCGGGAACATCAGGCGTTCCTTTCCTGGCGCAGCATGCGCACGATGAACAGCGAGATGAAGATCATCATGATCAGGAACAGGACGACGGCGATTGCCGCACCATAGCCCATGCGGAAACCATATTCCGACAGCGCCTGCTCATACATGAAGTAGGACAGAACCTGGCTCGAGCCGTAGGGACCGCCGGCAGTCATGACCGAGACGAGGTCGAAGGAACGCAACGAGCCGATCACGGTCACCACCATGGCGATGAAGGTTGCCGGTCCGAGCTGCGGCAGGATGATGTTCCACAACAGCTTGACGCCCTTGGCCCCGTCCATGCGGGCAGCTTCCACCTGCTCGGGATTGATATTGTTGAGACCCGTTAGATAGAGGATCATGCAATAGGCTGTCTGTGGCCAGAGACCGGCAACAATGATGCCGTAGGTGACGAAACGCTCGTCGGCCAGCACGGCGATCTGCTCGCCCGTCAACCATTCCGTCAGCTTGGAAAACAGGCCGAAATCCGGCGCATAGAACCAGGTGAACATCAGGCCGACCACGACCTGGCTGATCACGAAGGGAAAGAAGAACAGCGACTTGTAGAGCCGGATGCCGGTGACCGTCTGGTTGAGAAACAGGGCGGCCGCAAGACCCGCCGGGATCGACAGGAGATAGAGCACCAGCCAGATCAGGTTGTTCTTCAGGGCGACATAGAACGTGTCGTCGTCGAGCAGTTCGACATAGTTGCCGAACCCGATCCAGACTCGTTCACCCAGCCCGTCCCAGTCATGGAAGCTGATCCAGATCGACTGGAAGATCGGCACCAGGACATAGATCACGAACATCAGCATGCCCGGCGCGAGAAACAGCCAGGGCGCAAGCTTCTGCTGGTTCTTCTTCCAGAAGCTGGATGAGGGGAGCATTTACACGGGCTTAACGCACCTTGGAAACGGGAAGGGAATGGCAACCGGATGCCGAAGACAACGAGGTCGACGGCACCGGCGCGGGAGGACCTTGGTCCTTATTTGTAGACGCGGGCGCGAACCTTTTCGAGCCGCTCAAGAATGCGGTCGAGATTGTCGGGCTTGACCATGAATTCCTGGAAGCCTTCCATGCCGGCCTTGGCCATTTCGGCCTGGGCATCACGGTCATAGAACTGTGCCAGCGCATGGGCGTTGGAGAGCATGGTGAAACCGGCGTCGAGGAACACGTCCTTCGGCTTTTCGGCGGTATTGTTCACCGGCAGCTGGCCGAGCGTCGCATTCATCTTGGTCTGAGCCGCTGGAGACGCGAGATAGGCCAGGAATTTCCTGGCATCTTCCTTGTTCTTCGCACCCGATGGGATGTGGAACGTATCGGTCGGAGCCTCTTCAGCCACTGGAATGCCTGGGGTGATTTCCGGGAACTGCAGGAAGCCGATCTGCTCTTCCTTCAGGCCGCCTTCCTTGAAGGTAGCGACAGCGAAATTGCCCATCAGATACATGGCAGCCTTGCCCTGCACCAGTTGCGGCACGGCATCCTGCCAGTCGATCGCGGCATGGTTCGCGATGAAGTAGTCTGCCTTGACCAACTCGCCCCACTTTTCGAACACAGCCTTCACGCGCGGATCGGTGTAGGGAACCTTGCCTGCCGTCAGCTCCATGTGGAACTCGTAGCCGTTGACGCGCAGGTTCAGATAATCGAACCAGCCGCCGGTCGGCCACAGGGCCTTGGTGCCGATGGTGAATGGCGTGATGCCGGCAGCTTTCAGTTTTTCCGAAGCGGCCAGCAGCTCGGCCCAGGTCTTCGGCGGGGTGATGCCCTGCTCGGCGAAGATGTCCTTACGGTAGTAGATGCCCCACTGGTAATAGGTATAGGGCATGCCCCATTTCTTGCCGTCGATCATCATCGACGGCGCCGACGACTTCAGCTGCTCGTCGAGGCCATTGGCCGTCCAGACATCGGTGACGTCGTCGAACAGGCCTGCCTTGACGAACGGCTCCATGCGGTTGCCGGCATACCAGGCAACCACATCCGGCGCGTCGGCCGTCAGGAAGTTGCGGATAGCAGACTTGTAGCCTTCGTGGTCGAAATTGTTCCACTTGACCGTCACATCCGGATTGGCCTTCTGGAAGTCGGCGATCAGTTCTTCCATCGCCTTTTTCGGCACCGGATCGGAATGGTCGGAATTGATGGTGATTTCGCCGGCAAATGCGGCAGTCGAGAACAGCGCTACGGAGAGCGCGAGCCCGCTCAGGCTCTTGAAAAGGGTCATGTTTTCCTCCCTATGACCGGTATGCATCGCATATCGCAGAGCTGGTGCGATCCGGATCCCACCGGACAAGCATGTCAGCTCATCTTGAGCATCAGGCGCAAAGCCGTAATAATCTACCGACTTTTGATATAACTTCTCCGGGATCCTAAGCATGATGCCTCTGCAACCTGTTGTTCAGGACGAATCTGTTCCGGTCCATCCCGATCACGACCCGCGTCATCCGCTGGTGATCTTCGGCGACCATCGCTTTTGCGCCGGTGAAGCCCTCCTCGTCCAGCGCATGGCGGGACCGCATATGCACAGCCAGATCGAACTCAATTTCGTGCTGGACGGCCATATGACCTACTGGTTCGACGGCCGCGAATTGACCGTCGGCAAAGGCCGCCTCTGCCTGTTCTGGGGTATGATCCCGCATCAGGTGATCGATCGGGCAGGGGGCACCCGCTTTGTCTGCCTTTATGTGCCGATGTCCTTCTTCCTCGGTCTTGCCAACCTCACCCGCTTCCGCGATGCGGTGTTTCGCGGCGCGATGATCGAGGCGACCGAACTGCGCCCCTATGACCGCGACATCTTCCAGCGTTGGCGCGAGGAGCTTCTGTCCGGCGATGAGGGCCTGAGCGAAATCGTCCGCAACGAACTGACGGCCCGCGTGTTGCGCATCGAGCGCGACGGATGGCGCGACCTGCGCGAGGAAGGATCGGCGATTGCCAGCCTCGGCCATAGCGACAGCGAGCGGGTGGAAAACGTCGAACGCATGCTGCGCTATGTTGCCGAGCACGCGCTGGATGAAATCTCGGCCGAAGACGTCGGCCGAGATGCCGGCCTGCATCCCAACTATGCGATGTCCGTCTTCAAACGCGCTGTCGGCCTGACGATCAACCAGGCGATCATCCGCCATCGCCTCGATACGGCCCAGTCGCTGCTGATCGCAACCGACCTCTCGATCACCGACGTCTCCTTTGAATCCGGTTTCGGCTCGGTCTCGCGCTTCTATGAAGCCTTCAGCGATCGCTTCAAGGAGAAGCCGACGGCCTTCCGCAAACGTATGCGTTCCAAAGGTGGCGCCCCGATTTAGGCAACCCGCCAACGATCTTGTCCGCCTGTAGTGCAAGCTCAGTTTCAAGCGGAACAGCTGTCGGTTGGCACTTAACCGTGAGAATGCGGTCGTTTCGATATGGCTTGGCAGTTAACTTGAGAGTAAGTCCAAAAGATTCTCAAATTAACTGCAATTGCGATGACGCGGTTGATCGGCAGGTACTGCTTATGATCTCATCGACTGCACTGCTGAACCGCGCCTTGTTCGCGCCCATCATTTGGCCGCGAAGCATTTCGAGCATCTCGGGCCCGGAACGCTCAACGATGG
>JAHRYZ010000067.1 GCA_020621905.1 Rhizobium sp. | reverse complement strand
TCGGCAGCGGTGCCACCCAGATCGAATTCGAAAACGCCAAGGTCACGCTGCTCCAGGCCAAGGCCGACGTGGCGGAAGCCAAGGCGTCGCTGAACTCCGCGCAGATCAACCTCGACCTCACCAGCATCGAAGCGCCGTTCGACGGCGTCACCAGCGCCTCGAATTTCTCAATCGGCAACGTCGTGACAGCCAATCAGACCGATGCGCTGACGACACTGCGTCGCCTCGATCCGATCTATATCGAACTGACGGAATCGAGCGCCAACCTGCTGCGTCTCAAGCAATCGATCGCCGCCGGCCGGTTGAACGAAGGCAAGAGCGACGGCACCGCCGACATCCACCTGACTCTGGAGGACGGCATTGAATATCCACATGTGGGCAAGCTCGACATGTCGGATATGGCGGTCAGCGAGACGACCGGCACCTATTCGATCCGGGCCGTTTTCGACAACCCCGACGACATGATTCTGCCCGGCATGTATGTCCGCGCCAGCGTGACTGTCGGCAAGGAGAACGGCTATCTGATTCCCCAGCGCGCCGCCACGCGCGACGCCCGGGGTGAACTGACCGCCAAGTTCGTCAACGCCCAGAACACCGTGGAAACCCGCACCTTCTCCGAAAGTGTCGTTTCCGGCAACAATTGGCTGGTCACCGAAGGCATCAACGACGGCGACAAGCTGATCGTCGACGGCTTTCAGTGGATCGGCGACGGCGCCCCGGTAGCCCCGGTGGAAGCAACTGTCGATGCAAAGGGCCTGGTCGTCGAGGCGCCCAAGGCGCCGGAAGCAACCCCGGCCGCGATTTTGCGGCTCAGCAAGCAGCATACAGGCGCTAAGGGGTAACCAATGGCCAAGTTTTTCATTCGCCGTCCAATCTTTGCCTGGGTGATCGCAATCGTGATCATGCTGGGTGGAGCTCTGGCGATCTCATCGCTCTCCATTTCTCAATATCCGGAGATCGCGCCGACCACCGTGCGCATTTCCGCAACCTACAACGGTGCCAGCGCCGAGACGGTCGAGAAGTCGGTCACATCGATCATCGAAGACGGCATGACCGGCCTCGACGACCTGACCTATATGACCTCCTCCTCGAGCACAGGTCAGGCGTCGGTAACGTTGACATTCGGCAACAGCATCGAGCCGGACATTGCCCAGGTGCAGGTGCAGAACAAGCTGCAGTTGGTTCAGTCTCAGCTTCCCGACGTCGTGCAGTCGGCCGGTATCTCGGTAACCCGCTCCACCTCGAGCATCCTGCTCGTGGGTGCTCTGGTATCGACGGATTCGAACCGCAGCCCCGTGGAACTCGGCGACATCTTCTCCTCGAAGATCGAAGATCAGATCAAGCGCCTGGAAGGCGTCGGCAGCATCGAGGTCTTCGGCACGGGCTACGCCATGCGCGTGTGGCTCGACCCCTTCAAGCTCAACAAGTTCCAACTGACCCCGACCGACGTCACCTCGGCCATCAAGGCTCAGAACACGCAGGTTTCGGTCGGCTCGATCGGCGGGCAGCCGGTCGCGGAGGGGCAGCAGATCGACGTCACCGTTACCGCCCAGAGCCAGCTCACCAGCGTTTCGGATTTCGAATCCATCATCCTGAAGGTCGAGACTGACGGCGCGACCGTTCGACTGAGCGACGTCGCCCGCATCGAGATCGGCCAGGAAAGCTATTCCACGAATACCCGCTCCAATCGCAAGCCCGCGACCGGCTTCGCAGTGAACCTCGCAACCGGCGCAAACGCGCTGGATACGGCGGAGCGCGTCAAGACTGCGCTTTCGGCGATTGCTCCGGCACTGCCCGAAAACGTCATCATCACCTATCCGTATGACACCACCCCCTTCGTCCAGCTCTCGATCGAGAAGGTGGTCCACACGCTGATCGAAGCCATCGTGCTTGTCTTCTTCGTGCTGTTGATTTTCCTGCAGAACCTGCGCGCCACCTTCATTCCGATGATCGCGGTTCCCGTCGTGCTGCTCGGAACCTTCGGCATCCTGGCGGTGACCGGCTACTCGATCAACACGCTCACCATGTTCGCCATGGTTCTCGCCATCGGCCTGCTCGTCGACGACGCCATCGTCGTGGTGGAGAACGTCGAGCGCATCATGTCGGAGGAAGGCCTCTCGCCACTTCGAGGCGACCGAGAAGTCGATGGGCGAAATCACCGGCGCCATCGTCGGCATCGCTCTGGTTCTCACGGCTGGTGTTCATCCCTATGGCCTTCTTCGGAGGCTCGACCGGGATCATCTATCGCCAGTTCTCGGTCACTATCGTCTCGGCCATGCTGCTCTCAGCCATCGTCGCCATCGTGCTCACTCCGGCGCTCTGCGCCACGATGCTGAAGCCGATCGACCACACCAAGGAGCGTCGCGGACCGGGCGCTTGGTTCAACCGCAACTTCGACCGGACGACGGGCGGTTATGTCTCCAGCATCGGCTATCTTCTGAAGCGTCCGTTGCGCGTCATGATGATGTTCGTGGTCGTGATTGTCGGTTGCGCCTGGATCTTCTGGCGCCTGCCAAGCTCCTTCCTGCCCCAGGAAGACCAGGGCGTGCTGATGACGATCGTCCAGCTGCCAAACGGCGCGACCACGGCGCGCACCGAGGAAGTCCTCAAGAAGATCGAGGACTACTACCTTGAGAAGGAAAAGGACGCGATTCAGGACGTCTTCTCCGTGTCCGGTTTCAGCTTCGTCGGGCAGGGCCAGAATTATGCGCTGGTCTTCGCCAAGCTCAAGGACTTCGACGAACGCACGGCGCCGGAAATGGCCGCCTCTGCGATTGTCCAGCGTGCGATGGGCTACTTCTTTACCCTGCGCGATGCCATGGTCTTCCCGCTTCAGCCGCCGGCAATTCCGGGTCTGGGCAACTCCAGCGGCTTTTCCATGTACCTTGTCGACAGCGGCAACACCGGCACCGATGCGCTGACCGCGGCCTCGAAGCAACTGATCGGACAGGGCAGCGCGAATGCCAAGGTCAGTTCGCTCAGGTCCAACAGTCCGGATGCCGAAAGCCAGCTCAAGATCCTGCTCGATCAAGAGAAGATGGGCGCCATGGGGCTCGACCTCGCAACGGTCAACTCCATGCTGTCGACCATCTTCGCCGGCCTCGACGTGAACGACTTCACGCTCAACAACGAGCTGAAGCCGGTCTACGTCCAAGGCGACGCTCCGTACCGGATGCAGCCGGACGACCTCGGTCACTGGTATGCGCGCAATACGGCGGGCGAAATGGTGCCCTTCTCGGCGTTCAGCCAGGTGTCGTGGGTCGGTGGACCACCCACTCTGGCGCGCTTCAACGGCATCAGCGCCATTTCATTGGAAGGCGCTGCGGGTCCCGGCGTCAGCTCCGGTGATGCGATGGACGAGATGGAAAGGATGACTGCAAGCCTTGACGGTGGTTACACCGTCGCTTGGCAGGGTATCTCCTATCAGGAGCGTCTGTCTGGCTCCCAGGCTCCCTTGCTCTACGGCCTCGCCGTGCTGATCGTCTTTCTCTGCCTCGCCGCCCTCTACGAAAGCTGGTCGATCCCGTTCTCGGTCATCATGGCGGTGCCGGTCGGCGTACTCGGCGCGCTCGCAGCGGCCTATTTCTTCGGCCAGGCGAACGACGTCTACTTCAAGGTCGGCCTGCTGACCACGATCGGGCTTGCCGCAAAGAACGCCATCCTGATTGTGGAATTCGCCAGAGACCGCATGGATCGCGGCGTAGGTCTGATGGATGCGACGCTGGAAGCAGCGCGCCTGCGCCTGCGGCCGATCATCATGACCTCGCTTGCCTTCATCCTCGGCGTCGTCCCCTTGGCCGTCGCCACCGGTGCAGGCTCGGCGGCGCAGAACTCGATCGGTATCGGCGTGCTCGGCGGCATGCTGGCCGCGACCCTGCTAGGCATTTTCTTCGTGCCGTCCTTCTTTGTCATTGTGCGAACTTCCGTACAAAATCGAAATGTCAGTATTCGATGGTTGATAACTAACGTCTCGCCGCGATTAGCGAATCACGGCGCGGTTGAGGCACGGGGCGCGCGGCGACAGGTGATGACAACCTTGACCGATGCGTTCGACACCCTGAATGCAATCTAGGATAAGACGATGGTATCCATTCGCGTAGCCGCCCCCCTCATATTGTTGCTGCTGTCCAGCTGTGTAACCGGCCCGGACCATACGCCGCCCCAGACCCCGTTGCCGGAAAAATTCGCCGAAGGCGGAAAGAAGAGCAATGGCGAGGTCGCCATGGCCGCCTGGTGGACCGCCTTCAACGACAAGCGTCTCAATGGTCTGGTCGAACAGGGCCTCAACCAGAATCTCGACGTCCTGCAGGCGCTCGAGCGCATCACTGCTGCGGAAGCGAATGTCGTCGTGGCCGGCGCCGGCGGCCTTCCCTCGTTGAACGTGTCGGGCGACGAAACTGTCTCGAAGTCCAAGGGCACCGGCGACTATGGCACCCGCACCACGGATACGACCTCCACGGCGAGCGGCGGCGTAAGCGTGTCCTGGCTTCTGGACCTCTTCGGCCAGTATCGCCGCGCCAAGGAAGGCGCCACGGCCTCGCTCGATGCGGCCTATGCCAGCGCCGATGTCGCCAAGCTGTCCTATCTTTCCGACCTGGTGACCTCCTATATCAACGCGCGCTACTATCAGGAGCGCATCGCGATCGCCCGCAAGAACCTCGCTTCGCGGCGCGAGACCCTGGATCTGACCAAACTGCAGCTCGAAGCAGGCGCGGCTTCGCGTCTCGACGTCGTGCAGTCGGAAGGTCTGGTCAACTCGACGCTGGCCGACCTTCCGGGCCTCGAAACGAGCTTCCGCCAGTCGGCCCATCACATCGCCACGCTGCTCGGCCTGCCCGCCTCTTCGCTGATCGCCGACCTGCAGAAGGGTGCGCCTCAGCCCCTCGCCCGCCGGAGCATCAATGCCGGCGTACCGGCCGACCTCATTCGGAACCGCCCGGATATTCGCAAGGCCGAGCGCGAACTCGCGGCAGCCGTCGCCGAGATCGGTGTCGCCGAGGCACAGCTCTATCCGTCGATCACGCTCGGCGGTTCGATTTCGCCCCAGTGGATCTCGACCAAGTCGCTCGCCGGCAGCCTGACCTCCTGGTCGTTCGGCCCGAGCCTGACCCTGCCGATCTTCGATGGCGGCCGCCTGAAGGCCAATGTCAACATCGCCGAGTCCTCGGCTCGCGAGGCATATCTCGCCTGGAAGGCTTCCGTGCTCAACGCGGTCGAGGAGGTCGAGAATGCGCTCGCCGCCGTCAACCGCGACAGCCAGACCGTCAGCGCGCTGACCGCGACCGTCCGCTCCTACGAGGAAGCCCTGGCACTCTCTACGGCAAGCTACAAGGACGGCGCATCCTCGCTGCTCGACGTGCTCGACGCCCAGCGTTCGGTCTCCACCGCGCAGGCGAGCCTCGCCCAGGCCGTCCAGCAGATGGCAGCCGACTACGTTGCGCTCAACGTCGCTATCGGCGGCGGCTATGCCTTCGACAAAAAGGCCGGCATGTAACTGCTTTCGATCAGAGAAACAGGAAAATCGACGGCCGGAAACGGTCGCCGATTTTTTCTTTTCAGAAACAGACCGTGATGGGCCGATCGAGCCCAGCCCGTCAGAAGGTGGCGGGCGTATTGATCCACAGCAGCACCGTCTCGCCGTCGAAGCTATTGTGCCAGGAGTGCGGTCTGCGGCTCTCGAAATAGAAACTGTCGCCTGCATGCAGTTCGAAGAAACGGTCCCCGTCGAGAATGATCTCCAGGCTGCCCGACAGCACATGGATGAACTCTTCGCCTTCGTGCTGATAGGCCCCTTCGCTGGAGGCACCGGGCGCCAGCTGGAAGCGGTTGCATTCCATCTGGTTGCGGCCTTCGGCCAGCACCTGCACCTTCACCCCGGAGGTGGTGGTCGGCCAGGTCGGCCATTTGCCGTCGCGGATAAGGGACTCTCCGCCCTGGCCCTGTTCCTGACCGCTCAGCGAAGCAAGCGTCGTACCCAGAAACGCCGCAACGCCATGCAGCGCCGTAAAGGAAAGCCCTTGTGATGTCCTCTCGAAGGTGGACAGCTGCGAAACCGAGACGCCGGTCGCCTGGGCAACGGCCTCAAGCGTCTTGCCCGCATCTCGCCGCAGACGGCGGATCTTCAGGCCGACGGGCATTTCTGCCGGCTCGGAACCAACCTCCGCTTCGCCCTCTGGAAAGCCTGCCGCATCCGCAGCATCTTCGTCCCGAAGGCTTTGGCGGATCGCCGCGGGATTGAGCCCCTTTTCGCTGCGCAACCAGGCAATCGTCTTCAGGCGCTCGACAAGCGCGCGATCATAGAGCCGCTGACCGGACGGGGTTCGGATCGGCTCGATCAAATCCTGCGTTTCCCACAGCCGGAGAGTCGAAGGGGAAACCCCCACCATCCGGGCGGCTTCGGCAATCTTGAAACGGATATCATCCATGCGGATCGAACCTGTCAGCGCGATGTCATCGCCATGCGTGATAATTGCGACAAACCATATTGCAAGTCTACAGAAAAAATGTAGGAAATATTGCAGCCTTGCGATCGAACACGAATGGCCGACGCCGAGGGTCAAACCGTCACCAGAGGAATTTTTGAAATGAAGAACTCCGAAATCGCAGTTCGCAAGAACGAAGCCATCTCGCGCGGCGTCGGCATGACCACCCAGGTCTATGCCGCCAAGGCCGAAAATGCCGAGGTCTGGGATGTCGAGGGTCGTCGCTACATCGACTTCGCCGGCGGTATCGCGGTTCTCAACACCGGCCATCGCCATCCGAAGGTCATCGAGGCGGTGAAGAAGCAGCTCGATTGCTTCACGCACACCTGCCACCAGGTCATGCCCTACGAGAACTATGTCGCGCTGGCCGAACGCCTCAACAAGCTGGTTCCGATCGCCGGCCCGAAGAAGACCATTTTCGCCACGACCGGCGCCGAAGCCGTCGAGAACGCCGTCAAGATCGCCCGTTGCGCCACCGGCCGCTCGGCCGTCATCGCCTTTACCGGCGCCTTCCACGGCCGCACCTTCATGGGCATGGCGCTGACCGGCAAGGTCGTTCCCTACAAGGTCGGTTTCGGCCAGATGATGGGCGACGTCTTCCACGTCCCCTTCCCGATCGAACTGCACGGCATCAGCGTCGAGGAATCGCTCGACGTTCTCGACAAGCTGTTCAAGGCCGACGTCGACCCAAAGCGCGTCGCAGCGATCATTCTCGAACCGGTTCAGGGCGAAGGCGGCTTCTACGAAGTGCCGCGCGCGCTGATGAAGGCCGTGCGCCAGATCTGCGACGAGCACGGCATCCTGCTGATCGCCGACGAGGTCCAGACCGGTTTTGCCCGTACCGGCAAGCTGTTCGGCATGAAACTACGACGTCAGCCTGACCTGATGACCATGGCCAAGAGCCTGGCCGGCGGCTTCCCGCTGTCCGCCGTCACCGGCCGCGCCGAACTGATGGACGCCCCCGGCCCCGGCGGCCTCGGCGGTACCTATGCCGGCAACCCGCTGGCGATCGCCGCGTCCCATGCCGTGCTCGACGTCATCGAGGAAGAAAAGCTCTGCGATCGCGCCAACCAGCTCGGCGGCCGCCTGAAGCAGCGCCTCGAAGCCCTGCGCGCCGACATCCCGCGATCTCCGACATCCGCGGCCCGGGCTTCATGGTTGCCGTTGAGTTCGGCCAGGCCGGTTCGACCAAGCCGGATGCCGACCTCACCAACGCCATCCGCCTGAAGGCGCTGGAAAAGGGTCTTATCCTTCTCACCTGCGGCGTCTATGGTAACGTCATTCGTTTCCTGTCGCCGATCACCATCCAGGACGAGGTCTTCAACGAAGCGCTCGACATCATCGAAGCCTCGATCCGCGAAGTTGTGGGAGAAAAGAAGTAATGACCATTTCCAACATCCTCGCCTCGAAGCTGAAGGATGCCTCCCTCGCTACCGACAAGGCTCTTGTCGGCGACGAGTGGGTTTCGGCGTCCACCAGTGGCAAGACTTTTGAAGTGACCAATCCGGCGACCGGCGACGTAATCGCCGTCCTCCCGGATCTCGGCAAGGCGGAGGTCGCCCGTGCGATCGCCGTCGCCGACAAGGCGCAGAAGAGCTGGGCCAGGAAGACCGGCAAGGAACGCGCCGGCATTCTGCGCAAGCTCTTCGACCTGATGGTCGCCAATGCCGACGACCTGGCCACCATCCTGACGATGGAAATGGGCAAGCCCTGGCCGGAAGCCCGCGGGGAAATCCTCTATGGCGCGTCCTATGTCGAATGGTTCGGCGAAGAAGCCAAGCGCGTCTATGGCGACACCATTCCGGGTCACCAGGCCGACAAGCGCATCATGGTCATCCGCCAGCCGGTCGGCGTCGTCGGCGCCATTACGCCGTGGAACTTCCCCAACGCCATGCTGGCACGCAAGATGGCCCCCGCCGTCGCTGTTGGCTGCGCCATGGTGTCGAAGCCCGCCGCCCAGACTCCGCTTTCGGCCCTGGCGCTCGCCATCCTCGCCGAACGCGCCGGCCTGCCGCTCGGGGTCTTCTCGGTGGTCACCTCGACCGACGCCGCCATGGTCGGCAAGGAGTTCTGCGACAACGACAAGGTCCGCAAGCTGACCTTCACCGGCTCGACCAATGTCGGCCGCATCCTGATGCGCCAGGGCGCCGACCAGATCATGAAGCTCGGCCTTGAACTCGGCGGCAACGCCCCGTTCATCGTCTTCGACGACGCGGATCTCGACGCTGCCGTCGAGGGCGCGATGATCTCCAAGTACCGCAATGCCGGCCAGACCTGCGTCTGCGCCAACCGCCTCTATATCCAGTCCGGCGTCTATGATGCCTTCGCCGCCAAGCTCGCCGAGCGCGTCGGCCAGATGAAGGTGGGCGACGGCTTTGCCGAAGGCGTGACCACCGGTCCGCTGATCGACACCAACGCCCTGAAGAAGGTCGAGGAGCATGTCGCCGACGCCGTCTCCAAGGGCGCCAAGGTGGCATTGGGCGGCAAGCCGGCCGACCAGGGCGGCCTGTTCTTCCAGCCGACGATTCTCACCGGCGTGACCTCCGACATGAAGGTCGCCGTCGAGGAGACCTTCGGCCCAGTCGCACCGCTCTTCAAGTTCGAGACCGAAGAGGAAGTGATCGAGCTCGCCAACAACACCGAGTTCGGCCTTGCCTCCTACTTCTACTCGAAGGACGTGGCGAAGATCTTCCGCGTTGCAGAGGCGCTCGAATACGGAATGGTCGGCATCAATACCGGCCTGATCTCTACCGAGGTCGCGCCGTTCGGCGGCATCAAGCAGTCCGGCCTCGGCCGCGAAGGCTCGAAATACGGCATCGACGACTATACCGAGCTGAAATACATGTGCCTGGGCGGCATCGAATAAGCCTCAGACATTCAGATCGATCCATCCCCGGCGCTCGCGCCGGGTTTTTTTGCCCGTTGCGCAATGGAAGGCCCGGCGCCAACGGCGGCCGGGCCTTTTCGTCAGATGGAAATGGACGCGAAAATCAGCTCTTCGCACGCTCGACGTAGGAATTGTCTTCGGTCGCGATGACGACGCGCGTGCCAGCATCGATATGCGGCGGAACCAGCGTGCGCAGGCCGTTCGACAGGATGGCCGGCTTGTAGGAAGACGACGCCGTCTGGCCCTTGGTGACCGGTTCGGTCTCGACGATCTCGAGAATCACGTGACGCGGCAGCTGGATGGCGAGCGCGATGCCTTCGTGCATCGACAGGACGCAGGTCATGCCTTCCTGCAGATAGGCCTTCTGGTCGCCCATGGTCTCGGCATCGACGACGACCTGGTCATAGGTTTCCGGGTTCATGAAATGGAAGCCTTCGCCGTCCTCGTAGAGGAACTGGAAGTTGACGTCTTCGACGAAGGCGCGCTCGACCTGCTCGGTGGTGCGCCAGCGTTCCGACACCTTCACACCGTCGACGATGCGGCGCATGTTCACCTGGGTGACCGGCGTACCCTTGCCAGGATGGAAGTTTTCGGCGGTAAGAACGACATAGAGCTTGCCGTCCACATCGATAACGTTGCCCTTGCGAACCGAGGAGGCGATGACCTTGACCATTGGAATTCCTTGTAACTGCGAAAGACCCGTCGTAAAGGACGACCCGCCGTCCCTGCTGATGTCTTTTGAATTTTCCTGGGCGCAACTAACCCAAAATCGGCCAAATAGCCAGCCCACCTTGCAACAAGGACCGAGAAAGCCGGAATGACCGACCGCCGCTCCTCCTCTGCCACATGGTGGACGCCTTCGGCCCATGCCGACCGGCGCCCCTTCCTGCTCGGCCGCAATGCCATCCAGGCGGCATTCCGTGGCTATTTCGCCGATCGCGACTTCATCGAGGTGGATACGGCGACGCTGCAGGTTTCGCCCGGCAACGAGGCCCATCTGCACGCCTTTGCCACCGAAGCGATCGGCAATGACGGCATAGCGTCCCCGCTCTACCTGCACACCTCGCCCGAATTCGCCTGCAAGAAGCTGCTGGCCGCCGGGGAGCGCCGCATCTCCTGCTTCGCCCATGTCTACCGCAATCGCGAGCGCGGACCGCTGCACCACCCCGAATTCACTATGCTGGAGTGGTACCGCGCCGGCGAAGGATACGAGGTCCTGATGCAGGACTGCGCCGCCCTTCTCGCCCTGTCCGCGGAAACGACGAAGACGCGCAGCTTCGCCTATCGCGGCCGGACCTGCGATCCCTTCCTGGAGCCGGAACGCCTGTCCATCGCCGATGCCTTCAAGCGCCATGCCGCGATCGACCTGCTCGCCTCGGTGCGGGCAGACGGTTCCACCGATCGCGATCATCTGGCAGCCGAACTGCGCAAGGCCGGCATGCGGGTCGCCGAAGACGACACCTGGGCGGACCTGTTCAGCCGGGTGATCGTCGAGAAGGTCGAACCGCATCTGGGCTTCGGCCGTGCCACGATCCTCGACGAATACCCCGTCTGCGAGGCGGCGCTCGCCCGGCCTTCCGCAAGCGACCCGCGCGTTGCCGAACGCTTCGAGCTCTATGCATGCGGCGTCGAGCTTGCCAATGCCTTTGGTGAACTGACGGACTCCGACGAACAGCGTCGCCGCTTCGAGGCCGAGATGGCGGAAAAGGAGCGCGTCTATGGCGAGACCTATCCGCTCGACGAGGATTTCCTCGACGCGCTTGCCATCATGCCGGACGCCTCCGGCATCGCCCTTGGCTTCGACCGCCTGGTCATGCTGGCGACGGGTGCCCTGCGCATCGACCAGGTAATGTGGGCGCCGGTGTCGGAGACGTCGTTGTGAGCACGGCCGGCCTGCGCAATGTCGAAGACCTGATCACCGCCGGCCTTGTTCGCCCGGACGAGCGTAGTGCGCTCGAGCGCGTGGCTGCGAAATATGCGATCGGTCTCACCCCGACCGTAGAGGCACTGATCGACAAGTCGGACCCGGCCGATCCCATCGCCCTGCAATATGTGCCGACAGCGGCGGAAATGATGGAAACGCCCGACGAACGGGCCGATCCGATCGGTGACCATGTCCACAGCCCCGTCGAGGGCATCGTCCACCGCTATCCGGACCGCGTGCTGCTGAAGGTCGTGCATGTCTGCCCGGTCTACTGCCGATTCTGCTTCCGCCGCGAAATGGTCGGGCCACAGGGCGACGGCACCCTGCCGCCGGCACAGCTGGAGGCGGCCCTGGCCTATATTCGCTCCCAGACGGAGATCTGGGAAGTCATCCTGACGGGCGGCGATCCGCTGATCCTGTCCCCCCGTCGCCTGCACGAAATCATGACCGCGCTCGCCGCGATCCCCCATGTGAAGATCGTGCGCATCCACAGCCGCGTCCCGGCCGTCGATCCTGCCCGGATCAATGGCGAACTCGTCGATGCCCTCAAGGCGAGCGACAAGACGATCTATGTCGCCCTGCACGCCAACCATCCGCGTGAAATGTCCACAGCCGTCCGGGATGCCTGCGCCCGGCTCGTCGATGCCGGTATCGCCATGGTCAGCCAGAGCGTACTCTTGAAGGGCATCAACGACGATCCGGACGTGCTCGCGGAGCTGATGCGTGCCTTCGTCGAAGCCAGGGTCAAGCCATATTACCTGCATCACCCGGATATGGCGCCGGGAACCGGCCATTTCCGCCTGTCGATCGCCGAGGGCCAGGCGATCATGCAGGCCCTGCGCAGCAAGGTCTCCGGCCTCTGCATTCCCACCTACATCCTCGATCTGCCGGGAGGGCACGGAAAAGTGTCCATAGGCGACGGCATGCTGAGCGAAATCGAACCCGGGCGCTATGCGGTCACGGATCGCAACGGCGATATTCGCCACTACCCCTAGACCGGAAATTCTTCCCGATCTCACGCTTTTTGCCGCGTCGCGGAACGCGCGTATCCGTCATTCCGGCATTCGTTGACGATCGTCAGCGCCGCTCAGTTTTCCTTAACTACGGCATTTAGCGGAATCTTATGCTTTCGCGCCTAAGAAATTACCCAACATTTTGGAAGAATAGCATCCGGGAAGGGTAAGTAGATGAACGAAACAATTCGGACTTTGCTGGCAAAGCTCGGTGGCCTGCCTGTCTCCGTTGAGACCGTTGCCGACGACGCCGATCTCTATGCGGCCGGCCTTTCGTCGTTCGCTTCGGTGCAGCTGATGCTCGGCCTCGAGGAAGCCTTCGACATCGAGTTTCCGGACCACCTGCTGAACCGCAAGTCGTTCGCCAGCATCGATGCGATCGAAGCCACCGTCAAATCCATCATCGAGGATAGAAAGGTCGCCTGATGGACCTCTCCACGAAACAGCAAGAAATGCACCTGAAGGCCCGCGCCATTCGGGTCGCTACCGTCGCCGCCGCCCATGCCGAAGACGTCGACAAAGCAGGACGTTTTCCCCGCGAAGCGATCGAGGAAATGAAGGCCGTCAAGCTGATGGGCATCATGATCCCCGAGGAACTGGGCGGCGAAGGTCTGTCCACGTCCGAGATCGCCGAGGTCTGCACCATCATCGGCCAGGCCTGTGCGTCGAGCGCGATGATTTTCGCCATGCCAGATCAAGGTTTCGAGCCTCGTCTCGCACGGCCATGAAGCCGAGTGGCACCGCAACTTCATGCGCAGGGTCGCCTCGGAACAGTTGCTCCTCGGCTCGGCAACGACCGAGGCCGGTATCGGCGGCAACATGCGCAACAGCATCTGCGCGATCGAAGTGATGGACGGACGCTGCTATCTGGAGAAGGACGCAACCGTCATCTCCTACGGCATCGACTGCGACGCCATCCTGATCACCTCGCGCAGCCACAAGGACGCCGCTTCTTCCGACCAGGTGATGACCGTCTTCCTCAAGGACCAGTACACCCTCGAGCATACCCAGACCTGGGACACGCTCGGCATGCGCGGCACCTGCTCCGACGGTTTCATCTTCAAGGGCGAGGCGCCGGCCGAACAGATCCTTCCGCAACCCTTCGCCGAGATCGCCGCGCAGTCCATGCTGGCCAGCGCCCACCTGTTGTGGAGTTCGCTCTGGTACGGCATCGCGGTCGACGCCTTCGCGCGTGCCCAGAACTTCGTGCGCGCCGTCGCCCGCAAGGCACCCGGCACGCAGCCGCCCGGCCTCGTCCAACTGGCCGAGATGTCGAGCCAGCTTCAGGTGATCCGCGCCAATATCGTCAACGGCCTCCAGTCCTTCGAGGCGGCCCGCAAGGACCAGGACCGGCTTTCGTCGATGGGATTCGCCGTGGCGATGAACAACGTGAAGATCGCATCCTCGGAAATGATCCTGCCGGTCATCAACCAGGCCATGCGGATCTGCGGCATTCTCGGTTACAAGAACGGGACTCCGTACAGCCTCGGCCGGCATTCTCCGCGATGCCCATTCCGCGCCGCTCGATGATCTCGAACGATCGCATCCTGGCGAACACCTCGAACATGCTGCTGGTCCATAAACAGGAAACAGGTTTGTTGGGGTGAAGCCAATGGATATGCAGACGAGCTTTCTGGACCGCCTCTTCGAGAGCGGCCTGCTGATCGAGACCGGCGTCGACGGCCTTTATGGACGCGGTGGCCGTTTCGAGGATGTCATTGCCGCCTTCGAGCGGCTGATCGACCGCTACGGCGCGGCCGACGGTGCGGAAGCGATCCGCTTCCCGCCGGGCATGAACCGCGCCTATTTCGAAAAAAGCGGCTACATGAAGAGCTTTCCGCAGCTGGCCGGCACCGTGCACAGCTTCTGCGGCAACGAGCTCGACCATGTCAGCCTGCTGAAATGCATGGACGCCGACGAGGATTGGACGGCCGAGCAGAAGGCGACCGACATCGTGCTGACGCCGGCGGCCTGCTACCCGCTCTATCCGACGATCGCCAAGCGCGGCAACCTGCCGGAAAAGGGCGGGCTCTACGACCTGCAGTCCTACTGCTTCCGTCATGAGCCCTCGAACGACCCGGCCCGCCAGCAGCTGTTCCGCATGCGCGAATATGTCTGCATGGGCAGCCAGGACCACGTCACCGACTTCCGCCAGACCTGGATGGATCGCGGCGTGAAGATCATGGCCGAAGTCGGCCTGCCGGTCGAAATCGACGTCGCCAACGACCCGTTTTTCGGCCGCGCCGGCGAGATGCTCGCCAACAACCAGCGCGACCAGAACCTCAAGTTCGAGCTGCTGATCCCGATCACCTCGGTCGCCAATCCGACGGCCTGCATGAGCTTCAACTATCACCAGGATGCCTTCGGGTCTAAATGGGGCCTGAACCTCGCCGACGGCTCGGTCGCCCATACCGCCTGCGTCGGCTTCGGTCTGGAGCGCATTGCGCTGGCGCTGTTCCATCACCACGGTCTGGACGTCGACCAGTGGCCCGCATCGGTCCGCGCGGCACTCTGGGGCTGACCCGGTGACGTCTGCGGTCTTTCCCGGACTGGATCCGGCCACCTACACGCCCCATGCATTGCATGCGAGCGAACGCATGTGGCCGGAAACCAATTGCTATGTCGATCTTTGGATCGAGGTTCTGGCAACGCTCGGCCTCGCGCCCGAGGCCATGCTCGGCTTCACGCTGACCCAGGACTTCGAGGGCGACCAGCTGACTTTCTTCAAGGTGCCGTTGGAAGACCTCGAAGAGCTCTACGGCATTCGCGTCACCGAATTGGCGATCTTCGACACCGTCGAGGCCCATGTAGCCCAGCAGATCGCGCGTGGCCGCCTCTGCCTCGTCGAGATGGACAGCTATTTCATGCCGGACACTCGCGGCGTCGGCTACCGCCAGGAGCATGGAAAGACCACGGTTGCCATCAATCGCCTGGATCTCGACGCCAGGACGATGGACTATTTCCACAATGGCGGCTTCTTCCGTGTCGAAGGGGAAGACTTCGACGGGCTATTCCAGCATCATTTGCCGGAAAGCGCCCTGCCCTTCCTTCCCTACACCGAGTTCGCCAAGTTTCCAGCCACAAGGCCTTCGAACGAGCACCAGCACGAAACCGCCCGGCGCCTGCTGAAGCGGCATTTTGCCCGCCGTCCCGACGCCAATCCGATTGCCGCCTTCGCCGAAGTCTTCCCGACTCAGGTCGAGGCGATCGCGGAACGGCCATTCGGCTATTTCCACACATACGCCTTCAACACGCTGCGCCAGTTCGGCGCCAACTTCGAACTCCTTGCCAGCCATCTGGCCTGGCTTTCGCCCTTGCAGTTCGAGGAGGCCGCAGCGCATGCCTTGAAGATTTCGGAGACGGCCAAGACCGTACAGTTTCAGCTGGCCCGTGCGGTGACGCGGTAAAAGTTCGATCCGTTGCGATCCGCTCTGGACCCGGCGGCCGAGGCTTGGGACAAGCTCATCGGAGAACTTGGCAACACCCTCGCCTGAGGAGGCATGATGACGGGCATGACCACTTACCTCGCAGCGGACGAACGCCCGCTGGAGCACGGCTGGACGCTGCTCGTCACCGAGGCGGGACGCTATGGCGGCCCCAAGGAGGTGCATCGCCCCGCGGCCCGCATTCCCGCACCTGTTCCCGGCACGGTGGCTTCGGCGCTGACAACCGCCGGCCTCTTCGATCCGGAAAGACCGCAACCGCTGCACGACAAGGATGCCTGGTATTTCCGCTCGCTCGAAGGCGAAGCGGAAGGCCCGGCGATCCTGCGTCTTGCCGGACTTGCAACCATCGCTGAGATTTATGTGAACAGCGAACTGCGCCTGTCCTCGGACAGCATGTTCGAGGCCCATGATCTGGACCTCGTCCTCACCGGCCGCGACGAGATCGCCATCTGCTTCCGGGCCCTTGCGCCCCATCTCGACAAGCGCGGCCCGCGGGCACGCTGGCGCCCCCAGATGATGGATCACCAAGGCCTGCGGCTGATCCGCACGACGTCACTCGGCCGCATGCCAGGCTGGTGTCCCGAAATCCACCCCGTCGGGCCTTATCGGCCGATCAG
The DNA here is from genome assembly GCA_020621905.1 of Rhizobium sp. Classification (GTDB taxonomy): domain Bacteria; phylum Pseudomonadota; class Alphaproteobacteria; order Rhizobiales; family Rhizobiaceae; genus Allorhizobium. The sequence continues at coordinate 1,662 of JAHRYZ010000067.1, read as the reverse complement.
CCTGATCCGCCGATCCAAGCACGCGATTTCCAATCTAGCCGTCCGCGCGGACCTCGACCTGGACGGCACCGGCCGGCTCTTTGTGTCCTTCGCGCTGGAGGGCGAGGCCAAGGATCTCAGCCTGTCCTGCGCCGGTCACGACACTCATCTTCAGCTGAACGACGACGGCAGATGGGCGGGCGAGCTCGCCATTCCCGCCATCGAGCTCTGGTGGCCGCGCACCCACGGCGAGCCGAAACTCTACGATGCGCGTCTGACGATCGACGGCCAGCCGCATTCGCTCGGCCTCGTCGGCTTCCGCCGCATCGAGATCGACCGGGGACCGGATGGGCGCGGCTTCGGCCTCGTCGTCAACGGCGAACCCGTGTTCTGTCGGGGCGCCGTCTGGACCAATGCCGACATCCTGCGCCTGCCTGGTGCTGCCGAAGACTATGCGCCCTGGCTGACGCTCGCCGCCGAGGCAGGCATGAACATGATCCGCATCGGCGGCACCATGGCCTACGAGAGCGCCGATTTCTTCCGCCTCTGCGACCGGCTGGGGCTGATGGTCTGGCAGGACCTGATGTTCGCCAATTTCGACTACCCGACAGCGGATGAGGCTTTTGCCGCTAGCGTCGATCGCGAGATGCGCCAGTTTCTGGGCTCCATCCAGGGCTCGCCCTCCCTCGCCGTCCTGTGCGGCGGCAGCGAGGTCTACCAGCAGGGCGCCATGCTGGGCCTGCCCGAGCGCATCTGGAAGACGTCGTTCTACGAGGAGACCCTGCCGTCTCTTGCTGCCGAAACCCGCCCGGACGTACCCTACGTGCCAAATTCGCCCTCGGGCGGCGCCATGCCGTTTTCGCCCAATGAAGGCGTCACTCACTATTACGGTGTCGGCGCCTATTGCCGTCCGCTGGAGGATGCGCGCCGAGCCGAGGTTCGCTTTGCCGCCGAGAGCCTCGCCTTTGCCCATGTTCCGCAGCAGGCAACGCTCGATACCCACCTGCCCGTCGCCCCGGTCCACGACCCGCGCTGGAAGGCCCGCGTCCCCCGCGACCGCGGCGCCTCCTGGGACTTCGAGGACATCCGCGATCACTATCTTCAGGACCTCTACAGGCTCGACCCTGCCCGGCTGAGACGCGAGGATCCGACCCGCTATCTCGACCTGTCGCGCGCCGTCACCGGCGAAGTGGTGGCCGAGACCTATGCCGAATGGCGCAGCACGGCTTCCACCTGCAACGGAGCGCTCGTCTGGACGCTGCAGGATCTGGTTCCCGGTCCCGGCTGGGGCGTGATCGATTCCACCGGCGAACCGAAACCGGTCTGGTATGCGCTCAAGCGCGCCTTCCGCCCCGTCCAGGTCAATCTCACCGACGAGGGCACCAACGGCTTGGACGTCCACATGCTGAACGAAACGGCCGGCAACCTTGAGCTTGTTCTGGAGCTGGCCAGTCTTCGTGACGGCAGCCAGCCCGTCGTCAGCGGGCGCCGGTCATTGACCATTGCGGCGCGCGGCGCGCTTCGCATCCCGGCAACCGACCTGTTCGGCGCCTTTTTCGACACGACCTATGCCTTCCGCTTCGGTCCGCCGTCCCATGACGTGACGGTCGCCCGCCTGACGGATGCCGGAACCGGCCGCCTTGTCGCCGAGGCCTGGCATTTTCCACTCGGTCGGGACAAGGC
>JAHRYZ010000066.1 GCA_020621905.1 Rhizobium sp. | reverse complement strand
TGGTGGCGATGAGGTCCATGTTGATGGAGCCGAATACAGTGATCATGCGTGTTTCCGTCCTTGGTCTCGGTCTTTCGCGGACCCGATCCTATTCTTCGTCGACGATCCTCAGCTTCAAGAGGCCGGTTCGGCTTTCCACCGATCTCTGACTATCCTCGGGCGATGCGGCCGCGGTCGTTTGAAATTCGAGCGCTTCGATCTTCGCGCCCCGTTTCGTCAGTTTGTCGGCCGAGGTGAGAATCATGTCCACATCTTTCTGCGCTGCGAGGAAATGTCCTTGCAGCTTTCTCGTGCGTTCGTCGAGGCGCAGCAAATCTTCCATCAGATGCAGGACCTCGCCCTGGATCAGATGTGCCTGTTCGCGCATGCGCTGATCCTTGAGGACGGCCTGGATCACCTGGATCGACAGCATCAGCAACGAGGGCGATACGATAACCACGCGCAGGCGATGGGCCTTCTGGACGATGGCTTCGAAATGTTCGTGGATCTCGGCAAAGATCGATTCCGACGGCACGAAGAGGAAGGCCATGTCCTGGGTTTCACCCGCAATCAGATACTTCGCCGCGATGTCGCGGATATGCACCTCGATATCGCGGCGGAAATTCTGGCCGGCCAGCTTCTTTTCCTCCGGCGTCTGCGCGTCGCGAATGGCGTTCCACGCCTCCAGCGGAAACTTCGCGTCGATCACCAGCGGTGGCGAGCCGTTCGGCATGCGGATCGTGCAGTCCGGGCGCATGCCGTTCGACAGGGTCGACTGGAAGGCATAGGCGCCCATCGGCAAGCCGTCGGCGACGATCGTCTCCATGCGCGATTGGCCGAAGGCGCCGCGGGTCTGCTTGTTGGACAGGATGGCCTGCAGCCCGACCACGTCCTTGGCCAGCGACTGGATGTTGTTCTGTGCGGCATCGATGACGGCCAGCCGTTCCTGAAGGTGACGCAGGTTCTCATGCGTCGATTTCGTCTGTTCGGTGATGGTCGCGCCGATGCGATGGGTCATGCCGTCCAGCCGCTGGCTGATCGTCTGGTTGAGCTCCGATTGGCGCTTGCCGAACACGTCGGACATCGCGGCGAGTCGTCCATGCATCTCCGCCTGGGCTTTCAGCAGTTCCGAGAGCCGAGCCTCGGCCACCGCCTCGCGTCTCGCCGCCTCCATCTCGAGCGCGATGCGCATGCGGCTGGAGCGGCGGTTTGACACAAGAAGCAGGAGAAGCACGACCAGCAACGCCGCCCCGACGATGCCGGCGAGGACAGTCGGAGGAAGGCCAAGAGTGCCGATGGCAAGCGCGGTAAGGTCGGTGCTGTTCATGGCGGCGGAGACTAGCAGATTCGTGCGGCTGCGACAGATCAAATCAAGAACATTCGTCCGCTGGTCCTGCGCTGGCGGCAGAGCGCGGAGATTTCGTCGTTCGAACGGCCTGTGCCGATCTCGCCTGGCCAAGGACGAACCCCGGCGATCCGTCTCTTCGCCACCCCCGATCCGGGCGCGCGTCGTACGATCTGTTGTCCAGAGGGGTACATTTCGCATTTTAGTTAAATGAAATATTTACCTTTTTTGGTAATCCATAAAAAACTAATTGATACATCGCTGAAATATTCGGCGATCCGGCGCGCGGGGGCGGCTATGACGACACACAATGAGAAAAGCGGTCTTGGTGCCCGCCTCGAGTTCCTCGGGCTTGACGAAAAGGCAAGGCAGACGCTGCGCACGCTCGCGCCCAGCATCGGCAAGAATATCGGCGCAGCGCTCGACGTCTTCTACAAGAAAGTTCGGAGCACCCCGGAAACAGCGGCCTTCTTTCGCAACGAGGATCACCTTCAGGGGGCCAAAAAGCGCCAGGAAAGTCACTGGAGCATCGTCACAGCGGCGCAGTTCGACGACCGCTACGTCGATGGCGTGACGGCCGTCGGGAAGGCGCATGCCCGCATCGGCCTGGAGCCCCGCTGGTACATCGGCGGCTATGCCCTGCTGGTCGAGCAACTCATCCACGCCGTGGTGCGGGAGCGTTGGCCGTCCCGGTTTGCGCGCAAGGAAGGCAAGGTTCTGGGCGAGGAGGTGGGCGTGCTGGTCAAGGCCGCGCTGCTCGACATGGACTACGCCATCACCGTCTATCTCGATATTCTCGCCGCCGAGCGAAAGGCGGCCGAAGATGCGCGCGCCAAGGCCGAGCACGAACAGGCGGTGGCACTCGCCGCCTTGAGCGAAGTCTTGAACAGGCTGTCCGCCGGCGATCTCGAAGCGAAGCTCTCGCCTGCCCAGCCGGAAAACTTTGTCGGCATGGCGCATGACTACAATACTTCGGTCGAGAAGCTCCACGACACGATCGGCACGGTGCGCAGCGCCGCAGAGGAGATTCTGCGCTCAACAACCGCCATTTCGGAGGCGTCCAACCATCTCGCCCAGCGCACGGAACAACAGGCCGCGGGCCTGGAGGAAAGCACAGCCGCGTTGCACGAACTGACCCAGAACGTCACCTTGGCGGCGGATGGCGCGCAGAAGGCGGCGAACGTCGTAGGCATCGCTCTCGACGAGGCGCGGGCTTCGGGCGAAGTGGTGACGCGGGCGGTCAGTGCCATGGGCGCCATCGAGAAGTCCTCCGACGAAATCTCCAAGATCATTGGCGTCATCGACGAAATTGCCTTCCAGACCAACCTGCTGGCGCTGAACGCCGGGGTCGAGGCGGCCCGTGCGGGCGAGGCCGGTCGTGGCTTCGCGGTCGTGGCCCAGGAAGTGCGGGAACTGGCGCAACGCTGTGCCAGTGCGGCACGCGAAATCAAGGGCCTGATTTCCCAGAGTTCCGGACAGGTCGAGACCGGTGTGGGACTTGTCAACAATGCCGGCGAGGCGCTCGACAAGATCATCGTTCGTATCGGCGAGATCAACGGCATCGTCGCCGGTATCGCCAGCGCCGCATCGGACCAGTCCGGCGGACTGCGGGAAGTCAACACGGCGATCGCCAACATGGACACGATCACCCAGCAGAACGCCGCCATGGTCGAGGAGACGTCCGCCCAGACCTTGACGCTGAGAGACGAGGTCGAACGCCTGGTCGCCGCGCTGCGCGGGTTCAAGACGCGGGACGGGGCAGGCGCAACCGCGATGTCTCACGCGCGTGGCGCGCAGGATCGGACGTCGAACTACCGCAATGCCGGCTGACGGCACGGCCGCGCGCCTGGCTGCATGTTCGTGCTGTCAGGCAGGCCCTGCCGTTTGTGATTTCTCGTAAGACCGTATGTCCGTCTTCGCGCCTGAGGTGGCTCGCCCTACACTGGTCTTCCGAGGGTTGCTCGGACGGGCCGAGCCGATCCTCATCACAGGAGGACGAGCCGTGGCAGATTATAGAGAAGCTTTTGTCGGAATCGATGTCGCCAAGCTGAAGAATGCGATTGCTGTTGCCGAATCTGGCCGGGACGGAGAGGTACGCTATTTCGGCGAGGTTGATGCATCCGATGTCAGCATGCGTCGCATAATTCAGCGAATAGCCGCGAAGTTTGATCACGTGCATTTCTGCTATGAAGCCGGCCCGACCGGTTATGGCCTCCATCGGCTGATCAAATCCCTTGGCCATGAATGCATGGTTGTCGCCCCGTCATTGATCCCGAGGAAGCCTGGCGACAGGGTGAAGACGAACCGTCGAGACGCGCTCGCGCTCGCCCGGCTATTGAGGGCCGGCGAGCTCACGGCAGTGTGGGTTCCCGACGAGGGCCATGAGGCTATGCGCGATCTTGTTCGTGCTCGAGCTGCTGCGGTCGAGACATTACGGGTTCATCGGCAACAGGTAAGTGCCTTTATGCTCAAGCATAGTCGCATCTATCCACGCAAGAAGGGCTGGACGATGCGATATCTGTGCTGGCTGCAGGAGCAACAGTTCGATCACCCCGCGCATCAGATCGCTTTGCAGGAAATGGTCGAGGCGGTGCGCCTCTCGAAGGAGCGCGTCGAACGACTGGACAAGGTGATTGAGGAGTTTATCCCCACTTGGTCTCTCGCGCCCGTCGTTCGAGCTCTACAGACGTTACGAGGGGTCGATTTGATCGTCGCCGTCACCTTCGCAACAGAGGTCGGTGACGTCACCCGATTTGAGAGCCCCCGCCAATTGATGGGCTATCTCGGCTTGGTTCCTGGTGAGCGATCAACGGGTGAGATAGTCAGACGGGGTTCAATCACCAAGGCAGGCAATGGGCGTGTTCGGCACATGCTGGTCGAGAGCGCCTGGACATATCGCCATCCGCCGAAGGTTGGCGCGAGGAAGCTGTACCGTATGGAGCAAGCGCCGCCGAAAGTGCGGGAGATAGCATGGAAGGCTCAGAGCCGGTTGACGGCTCGTTATCGAATGCTGACCGGACGAGGAAAGCGAACGACGGTGGTTTGTACCGCCATTGCCCGCGAGTTGAGTGGCTTCATGTGGGCCGTTGCAAGGGAGGCGCAGTCGATCAGATCGTAGATCGCCGCATCGAACTTGCATCTCGCGCATGGGCGGGGGCGGAACAACGGCAGGGGAACACCCGTCAGACGCTTTGTGGCCGGCATTCGACCGACGCCCGCAGTAAGATCGGAATAGCCCCGGACGCACAATCGGGAATGCGGTAGCCAACCCGCGCATCAGAGCTTGATCACCGACGTCCTTGAGTTCCGCCTCCACCCATACGCGATCATCATCATGAACAGCCGTTTCTCCGGAACGGTAGCTTCCTCGCGCCCAACGCATTGACAACGGACATCAGAGCGGTGTTCACGCTCCATTTAGGAATTTCACGAATTGTTGTCGCATATTCATAAAATTTGGGGTGCACCCTGAGCTCCCCCCGTAAGGCATGGCGATAACATGAGTGTAGAAGCAGACAAGAGTTTGAAGGAACGTCTGGCATTCCTCGAGATTGACCAAAAGACGTCCAAGACACTGAACTCCCTGCGGCCGACACTCGGTGAACTTCTCGGCGGCGTACTCGACAAGTTCTACGCCAAGGTCGGTGCCACGCCGCAGATCGCCCGCTTCTTCAGCGGCAAGGACCATATGGCAGGGGCGAAGAATGCCCAGATGAGCCATTGGGACAAGGTCTCCAAGGGAACCTTCGATCCTGACTACGTCAAGGGCGTGACCGCGATCGGCAAGGCCCATGCGCGTATCGGTCTGGAGCCGCGCTGGTATATCGGCGGCTATTCCATGCTGATGACCGAACTCGTCGCCGGCGTGCTCGTCAAGCATTGGCCCTTCCCGTTCGGCAAACATCATGCGGAGGCGCTGGCCGACAAGCTCGGCGCCCTCATCAAGGCATCGATGCTCGACATGGACTACTCGATCTCGGTCTATCTCGATGCGCTCGAGGATCGGCGCAGGCAACTCGAGGAAGACCGCAAGCAGTTCGAATCGGACCAGCAGCTCGCCATGGAGCATCTGCGCCGTGGTCTCGAAGCGCTCGCCCGCGGCGATTTCGAAAACCGGATGAGCACCGACCTGCCGGATAATTTCAAGCAGATGGCGACGGACTACAACGAGACGATCGTCCGGCTGAGCGAATCCTTCGCCTCCATTCGCCGAGCATCGGAAGAGATTCTCGGCGGCACCGAAACCATCGCAAAGGCCTCCGACGACATTGCCGTCAGCACGGCCAAGCAGGCGGCCGGCGTACAGGAGAGTTCCTCCGCCCTGCAGCAACTGTCCGTGAGCGTTGGCCAGACAGCGACCAATGCAGAACGCGCTTCGATGGCGGTACAGGATACCCAGCAGCAGGCAAGAAACTCCGGCGACGTCGTCGCCCAGGCGATTTCCGCCATGGCGGAGATCGAGAAATCCTCGACCGAAATCTCCAAGATCATCGGTGTCATCGACGAGATCGCTTTCCAGACCAACCTGCTGGCGCTCAATGCCGGCGTCGAGGCGGCGCGTGCCGGTGACGCAGGCAAGGGCTTTGCCGTTGTCGCCCAGGAAGTCCGCCAGCTCGCCCAGCGCAGCGCCGATGCCGCCAAGGAAATCAAGCGCCTCATCTCCCAGAGCAGCAATCAGGTCAACGAGGGCGTCGGGCTGGTCTCCAATACCGGTACGGCACTTGCCGACATGATCAGCCGCATCGACACGATCCATTCCATCGTCTCGGATATCGCCACCGCCGCCAAGGACCAGGCGACCGGCCTCAAGGAGGTCAACCAGGCGACCCAGAGCATGGACAAGCTGACGCACCAGAACTCGACGATGGTGGCCCAGACCTCTGCCGAGACCCAGCGTTTGCGTAGCGAAGTCGTCGGCCTGGTGCAGTTGCTCGCGCAATTGAGCGCGCGTTCGAGCGCCGATGGAGAACATGTCTCCGATCCCCGTCAGGTTTCGCGCAGGCAGGCAGCCTGATCCACGGTACGGCCAAGGTCTTGTCGGAAACGCGGGCGATGTCCGCGTTTTTCGATTCCATCGCCGCAAAAGATGCGTTAAGGGAGCCGCATGACGATCAAGCCCCTCATCATCCTCCCGGATCCCCTGCTGCGCCAGGTTTCCACGTCCATTGAACGTGTCGATGCCGAGCTCCAGAAGCTCGCCGACGACATGCTTGAAACCATGTACGAGGCGCCGGGCATCGGCCTTGCCGCCATCCAGGTCGGCGTGCCGCGCCGCCTTCTGGTGATCGACGTCTCCAAGGAAGGGGAGGACAAGCAGCCGCTGGTCTTCATCAATCCCGAGATCATCAAGTCGTCCGACGAAAGATCCGTCTACGAAGAGGGCTGCCTGTCGATCCCCGACTACTATGCCGAGGTCGAGCGCCCGGCAATGGTGACGGTCAAGTCGATCGACCGCGACGGCAAGGAGCAGATGACCGAGGCCGACGGCCTGCTGGCCACCTGCCTGCAGCACGAAATCGACCATCTGAACGGCGTTCTCTTCATCGACCATATCTCCCGGCTGAAGCGCGAGATGGTGATCAAGAAGTTCACCAAGGCGGCAAAGTCGAAGGCGCTCTGATCATCGGCCGGCGATCCTCGCCGGTGGAGACGGGCGTCGATCGCGGAAGGGGTGGAAACCATCATGGCACTTCGCATCATCTTCATGGGCACGCCCGAATTCTCCGTCGCGACGCTTGAGGCATTGGCTGCGGCCGGCCACCAGATCGTCGCGGTCTATACCCAACCGCCGCGCCCGGGCGGGCGGCGCGGGCTCGACCTGCAGAAATCCCCCGTCCATCTTTGCGCCGAGCGGCTCGGCCTGCCGGTCCTGCATCCGCAGAATTTTCGCGAGGCGGAACAGCGGGACCGCTTCCGTGCCTTCAATGCCGACGTTGCCGTGGTCGTCGCCTATGGTCTGCTGCTGCCGGAAGCGATCCTCACCGGCACGCGGCTTGGCGCCTATAATGGCCATGCCTCGCTCCTGCCGCGCTGGCGCGGAGCCGCCCCCATCCAGCGCGCCATCATGGCGGGCGACGCCGAGACCGGCATGATGGTGATGAAGATGGACAGGGGGCTCGACACCGGCCCCGTGGCGCTCACCCGCACCATTGCGATCGACCCTGACATGACCGCGGGCGAACTGCATGACCGCCTGAGCGTCATCGGTGCCAAAGCCATGGTCGAGGCGATGGCTGCGCTCGAAGCCGGCACGCTGCAGACCGTGCCGCAGGCCGAAGAAGGCGTGCTCTATGCGGCAAAGATCGACAAGGCCGAAACACGCATCGATTTTTCCCGCGACGCCGCGCAGGTGCACGATCACATTCGCGGCCTGTCGCCCTTTCCCGGCGCATGGTTCGAGCTGGAGGTGAACGGCAGGCCCGAGCGGGTCAAGGTTCTCGGCTCGATCCTGGCCGAGGGCGAAGGCGTCGCCGGCACGGTCATCGACCAGGCGCTGACCATCGCCTGCGGAAAGGGCGCCGTGCGGCTAACCCGCCTGCAGAAGGCCGGCGGCAAGCCGCTCGATGCGGCCGATTTCCTGCGCGGAACGCCCGTTTCACCCGGAACGGTGCTTCGCTGATGCCGCGTTTCCGCATGACCGTCGAGTATGACGGTTCCCCCTATGTCGGCTGGCAGCGCCAGGACAACGGCCATTCGGTGCAGACGGCACTCGAAAACGCAGTGCTGTCCCTAACCGGCGAAACCGTGTCGGTCCGCGGCGCCGGCCGCACGGATTCCGGGGTGCATGCCAAGGGGCAGGTGGTACATCTCGACCTGACGCGCGCCTGGGTGCCCTACAAGCTGCGCAATGCGCTCAATGCCTATCTGGGGCTGGCCGGCGAACGGGTGGCCGTGCTGGATGTCCGCGCGGTCGACGACGGTTTCGACGCGCGCTTCTCCGCCATCCGCCGACACTATCTCTATCGCATCATCACCCGCCCCGCCCGTCTCGCGCTCGAAGCTGAGCGGGCCTGGTGGGTGTCGAAGCCGCTCGACCACCAAGCCATGCATGCGGCCGCCCAGCGGCTCGTCGGCCACCACGACTTCACCACGTTCCGCTCCGCCCATTGCCAGGCCAACAGTCCGATGCGGACACTCGATCGGCTGGATGTGACTCGGGAAGGCGATCTGATCGAGATCCGTGCCACGGCGCAAAGCTTCCTGCACAACCAGATCCGCCCTTCGCCGGCCGTCGCCGCCGGCGAGGCAGGGGATTTCGACACGTTCAGGCCGCACCAGCGCGCGACCGCGCGCCTGCGGCCCCGTGCCGCCGGCGACTGTTCTTCCTCAAAGGATTATCCAAGACGAACCGCCTGAGCGCGGTCGCGCCACGCTTGCAGCCTGAAATAATTCGCATTTCAGAAATCGAAATATGGAGAAACCCGTGGCCGTCACCATCTACCACAATCCCGCCTGCGGCACGTCGCGCAACACGCTCGAAATGATCCGCCAGTCGGGCGAGCAGCCGGTGGTCATCGAATATCTGAAGACCCCGCCGAGCCGCGAGCGGCTGGTCGAGCTGATCGGCAAGATGGGCATTGCGCCGCGCGAGCTGCTGCGCAAGAAGGGCACGCCCTACGAGGAGCTCGGACTCGATGATGCCGGCCTTTCCGATGATCAGCTGATCGATGCGATGATGACGCATCCGATCCTCATCAATCGCCCGATCGTCGAGACGGACAAGGGCACGCGCCTCTGCCGGCCCTCGGAGACCGTTTTGCCGCTCCTGGACAATCCGGTCGACACCTACACCAAGGAAGATGGCGAGATCGTCAAGGCGGGTGGTGCGGCGGAATGAGCATGGACGATACCGATACGCCGAACATCGACGACCGTCAGTTCCGATCCGTCGATGAGTCGCGCCTGTTCCAGCCTGAACGCATGACCCACCCGCCGCGCATCCTGATGCTCTACGGTTCGCTGCGGGAGCGGTCCTATTCGCGGCTCCTGACGGAGGAGGCGGCCCGCATCCTGCGCCGCTATGGCGCCGAAGTCCGCATCTTCGATCCGCACGGCCTGCCGCTCGCCGACGCGGTCGAAGCGTCCCACCCCAAGGTGCAGGAGCTGCGCGACCTGTCCCTCTGGTCCGAAGGCCAGGTCTGGTGCTCGCCCGAGCGGCATGGCGCCATGTCGGGGGCGATGAAGACGCAGATCGACTGGCTCCCGCTGTCGATGGGAGCGATCCGTCCGACGCAGGGCCGGACGCTGGCGCTCATGCAGGTCTGTGGTGGATCGCAAGTTCAACTCGCTCAACCAGATGCGCGTGCTTGGCCGCTGGATGCGCATGGTCACCATCCCGAACCAGTCGTCGGTGCCGAAGGCCTTCAGCGAATTCGACGAGGCCGGGCGGATGAAGCCGTCTTCCTATTACGAGCGCGTCGTCGATGTGATGGAGGAGTTGGTCAAGTTCACGCTGTTGGTGCGCGAGCGCTCGGACTATCTGGTCGAGCGCTATTCCGAGCGCGTCGAGACCGCGGCCGAATTGTCGAAGCGGGTCAACCAGCGCGCGATCTGAACCGTCTCAGCGCGGATAGATGTCGAGATAGCGCTCCAGCAGTTCCGACAGGATCATCGTCGGCACGAGCAGCACCATCGTCACCGTCGCGATGGTCAACACATGCTCGCCGAGCACCATGCGGAAGATGCGAAAGAGCGTGATGACCAGGGCCAGCGCCAGCCGGTAGGACAGGATGACGGCGAGCCCGGTGAGGCTCGGCAGCAGCATCATGATCAGCAGCACCACGCCGTATCCGTAAGCCACCGGCAGCGTCAGCCAGTTGGAAATGACCACGATCGACAGGAACTTGTCGCCGATGCCGACGAGCCAGCTGAGCAGGCCGACCAGCACCAGGGGCACGATCCAGTTGGCGACTTCGACCAGCGCGAGCCGGAAGAAGAACAACGCCCCGACGTCCGCCCCCTCGGGCAGGGTCTGCAAATAGATGCTGCGCCACCACAGGAAGGTGAGCAGCGTGGTCGGCAGGACGAAGAATGCCGCCCAGAACGATCGCAAGGCGCCGCGGTCGGAAAAGTCGAGATGGGCAAAGCCCTTGGGGTCCTGCCGGAACAGCAGCCACAGGCCGGTCAGGTAGAACTCGACCTCCTTAAGCGTTGGCATTCGCAAACCACTGTTCAATGAAGGTCTTGTAGATCCGGGTCAGCGTTTCCAGGTCTTCGACCGCGACCCGTTCGTCGACCATATGCATGGTCTGGCCCACCAGCCCGAATTCCACCACCGGGCAGTAGTCCTTGATGAAGCGCGCGTCCGAGGTGCCACCGGTCGTCGACAGCTGCGGGGTCGAGCCGGTCACCGTCTCGATCGCGCCGGACAGGGAGGCGATCAGCGCGTTGTTGCGGGTCAGGAAGACGTGGCTCGGACGTTCCGACCAGACGATCTCGTAAGCGACCGGATCGCGGCCGGGGCGCAGATGGCTGTCCGCCGCAGCCTCGTCGAGCCGGCGCAGGATTTCGGCCTGGACGCTCTCCGCCGTCCACACATCGTTGAAGCGGATGTTGAACTTGAAGCTGGTCGTGGCCGGAATGACATTGGTTGCCGGATTGCCGACATCGATCGAGGTGACCTCGAGATTGGACGGCTGGAAATTGTCGGTGCCGTGATCGAAGGGCGGATGCATCAGCGCGTCGGCCAGTCGGACCGCGCCACGCACCGGATTGTCGGCAAGATGCGACAGGCCGATGCCCTGCAACGCCGCGCACGTGACGGTGGAGATCAACTGCGCCGGCCGATCTGATCGCGTGCCGAGCTGGTGGGATTGGTCGGCTCGCCGACCAGGCAGGCGTCCCAGTGCTCGCCCTTGTTCTTCGCCCATTCGAGCAGCTTGACGGTGCCGTTGACGGCCGGGCCTTCCTCGTCGCCCGTGATCAGCAGCGAGACGGAACCTTTCGGCGGCCCCTTCTCCTCGACCAGTCTTGCGAGTGCCGTAACGAAGCAGGCGATGCCGCCCTTCATGTCGACGGCGCCGCGGCCATAAAGCATGCCGTCGGCGATATCGGCGGCAAAGGGAGGGTGGCTCCAGTCGGCCTCGTTGCCGACAGGCACCACATCGGCATGGCCGGCAAACATCAGGTGCGGGCCTTCGCTGCCGAGCCGGGCATAGAGGTTTTCGATGTCGGGCGTGCCCGGCTCGCTGGCCGTCATGCGCTCCACCTTGAAGCCGAGCGGCTCGACGAGGGCCTGCAGCGTGGTGAGCGCGCCGCCTTCGGCGGGCGTCACGGACGGGCAGCGGATGAGGGCCTGGAGGACTTCGGCGGGATTGGTGCTGTTCATGATCTCTGGGCGCTGTCGAGGTCCGGCAGCATGGCTGCCGCGACCGTCTGGGAGGTTGAGTGAGGTTTAGCCGATCGGCCGGCGCCTGTCACGAGCCAAGGACCGGCTCAGCTTTTCGGCCAGTCCGATGTCGGGCCGTGGCGTTCGGCCCGGGCATCGAGGGCCAGAGGGAGCACGAACAGCATGACGAAGGACACGGCGGGCACGAACAGGACGAAGACGAGGATGCCCGGCAGACCCATGTCATGCAGCCGCTTGATGCTCATCATCATCGTCGAGGCGACGGAGACCGTCAGTCCGGCGAAGAACAGCAGGCTGAACAGCCGGAACAGGTCCTCGTCCTCCTGATGGAGGGCGAGGGAGGCGACGGTGTAGCAGTTGAGCGTCATCCAGAACAGCCAGCCGAGGATGAACACCTGCCGTCCGGCGCGCCCGGACGGGCTGAAGAACAGCCAGCTGACGGTCGGCCGCCGGGCCGGCGCCTGCATTGGGCTCAGTCCCTGAGCAGTTCGTTGATACCGGTCTTGGAGCGGGTCTTGGCGTCCACGCGTTTTACGATGACCGCGCAGTAGAGGTTCGGCGCCGGCTGTCCGTTGGCCATGGTCTTGTCGGACGGCAGCGAGCCGGCGACGACGACGGAATAGGGCGGTACTTCGCCATAGGAGATCTCGCCGGAGGCGCGATCGACGATCTTGGTCGACTTGCCGATGAACACACCCATGCCGAGCACCGAGCCCTCGCGGACGATGCAGCCTTCGACGACTTCGGAACGCGCGCCGATGAAGCAGTTGTCCTCGATGATGGTCGGGCCCGCCTGCATCGGCTCCAGAACGCCGCCGATGCCGACGCCGCCGGACAGATGCACATGCGCGCCGATCTGGGCGCAGGAGCCGACGGTCGCCCAGGTGTCGACCATCGTGCCTTCGCCGACATAGGCGCCGAGATTGACGAAGGACGGCATCAGGATGGCGTTCGGCGCGATATAGGCCGAGCGACGTACGACAGCGTTCGGCACGGCGCGGAAGCCGGCGCGCTCGAATTCACTGGTGCTCCAGCCGTCGAACTTGGAAGGCACCTTGTCCCACCAGGTCGAACCGCCGGGGCCGCCGCTCACCACTTCCATGGCGTTCAGGCGGAAGGAAAGCAGCACGGCCTTCTTCAGCCACTGATGAACCGTCCAGTTGCCGTCCTCGCCGCGGGTCGCGACGCGCGCCTTGCCGCTGTCGAGCAGGTTGAGGGAGGTTTCGACGGCGTCGCGGATCTCGCCGCGGGTCGAGGTGCTGACCGTATCGCGATTGTCGAATGCCGCTTCGATGACGTGTTCGAGGGCGCTGAGATCCGTGGCGTTCATCTGAATTCCTTAAACTTCGTTGTTTATCGTTGAACCGGACGATATCCGCATTCGCAATCGGGAACTGACCTTTGCTCTAGCGCATTCGCCCGGGGTTGAAAACAGCCGCCGGCGCATTCGGCGTCTCCGATCGCGACAAAGAAAGGCATGAAAAATGGCAAAACCCTCCAACGGCCGGGAACGGAGCAAGGACGGATCATGGGCCGCGCTGAAGGACAGCCAGACCGACCGCAGACGCGCCGCCGAGGTGCCGCGCACGCCGCAGTCCGAATCCCCGTCCTACCGGCTCGCCTATGTCGACGACGACTTCATGATGCGCGAAGAGCTGCGCCCGGTGCGGCTGCAGCTCGAATTGCTGAAAGTCGAGATGATTCTCGCCGAGCGCGGCATCAAGTCGACGGTCGTCATGTTCGGCGGCGCGCGCATTCCCGAGCCCGGCAAGGATGCCTGGGCCGCGCGCAACGAGACCCAGCGCGCCAGTCTCATGGCGGCATCCGTCTATTACGAGGAGGCGCGCAAGTTCGCCCGCTTGTGCGCCGGATATGCGGCCCAATTTGACCACCATGAATATGTCGTGACGACGGGTGGCGGGCCGGGCGTCATGGAGGCCGGCAATCGTGGCGCCGCCGAAATGGGAGCCCCCACCATCGGCCTCAACATCGTTCTGCCGCACGAGCAGGCGCCGAACCCCTATGTGACGCCGGAGCTCAGCTTCAACTTTCACTATTTCGCCATCCGCAAGATGCATTTTCTCATGCGCGCCAAGGCGATCGTCATCTTTCCCGGTGGCTTCGGCACGCTGGACGAGTTTTTCGAGGCGCTGACGCTGATCCAGACGAAGCGCATGGCGCCGATCCCGCTCATTCTCTTCGGTGAGGCATTCTGGCGAGGCATCGTCAATTTCGAGGCGCTGGCCGAATTCGGCACCATCGCACCGGACGATCTGAAATTGTTGAATTTTGTCGAGACCGCCGACCAGCCCGCAGATCATTGCCGACCACTACGAACACTGACGAATCCGCCCGACGAAAAGAGGCCCGCGAGATTGCTCGCGGGCCTCTTTCTCATTCGTGGCAGGTGGCGCCTACTGCATCCAGAAGCCGCGCTTCGGGAAGTCGTCGGCGGTGATGGCGCCATCCTTGTCGGTGTCCATCCGCGTGAACATTTGGTCTGCCATTGCTGCGGCCTCTTCCTTGCTGATCTGGCCGTTCTCGTCGGTGTCCGCCATGCCCATCATGCCGCGCGGACCCATGGCGCCCATGCGGTCGCCCATCGGCCCGCCACGTTCCATGCCGGGACCGCGATTGCCGTCGCGCATGCCGTGATGTCTGCCGTGGCGCTGGTCGTCGTCGCCCCAGCCATGGCCCTTGCTCTGGCGCGGACCGTCGCAATCGTCCCCACCGGGACCGCGGTCGCCGTCAGGACCCCAACCGAACTGGTTGCCCATTCCATCGCGCGGCGGCAGACCGTTCATCGGGCCGGTGCTGTCCTGGGGACCCCGTCCTGTCCGGCGCCCTGGCCCTGGCCCTGACCTCGCCCCTGACCCTGGCCTGTGGCGGGACCATTGCCCGAGCCTGTTCGTCTGCCGCCGGTGCATTGGCCCATTTCGGCCGGCGCGCGGCGCGCATGGCCTCGCGTGCTTACGGAACTCGCCGGGATCAGCACGCCGTCCATGTCGGCATCGATGGTGGGGAACATCTTGTCCCTGGCGGCCATGGCCTCGTCTTGAGATCTTGCCGTCCTTGTTGGAATCGAATTCCTGCAGCATGCGCACGAACATGCCTTCGCCGCCCGGACCGCGGCCCATGTCCTGGCGGGCGAGAACGGCCGAAGCCGAGGTGCCGATCAGGAGGCTGCCGATGATCGCTGCGAGGGTCAGTGTCTTGCCGGTCATGGGGTAGTTCCTTTCATCATCTGGTGATGAGAGGAAAATAGGGAGGTCGAGCGCAAGAACCTACTTAAACATCGGTAAGCTGGGTGAAGCTTTGGTAATGTTTGAAATCGTCAGAGAGCGCTGTCGACGAGGTGGCCAAGGAAGCCTGCGAGGTCGTCGGTGACATAGTCAATGCTGGCCGGATCGGTATTGTCCGCCAGTTCCCAGCTTTCCAGCACGACATCGCCGAGATTGTGCGGCACGAGCAGAACCGTCTTCATGCCCAGCGTCTTCGGCACCGCCAGATTGCGCGGCAGGTCCTCGAACATGGCGGCATGGCGCGTGTCGATCCGGTTGAGGCTGGTGAATTTGTCATAGGTGCTGCCGGCGGGCTTCGGCTGGTAGCCGGCCGCGACGATATCGAAGATGTCGTCAAAATGGTCGAGAATGCCAAGCGCCCGCGCGGCATCCTGCGCATGAGCGACCGTGCCGTTGGTGAAGATGAACTTGCGGCCCGGCAGCGCCTTGATCGCCGCGCCGAGCGTCTCGTCGGGCAGCAGCGCCGAATAGTCGATCGCATGGGCCTTTTCGAGGAAGTCGTTCGGATCGACGCCGTGATGCTGCATCAGGCCGGCCAGCGTCGTGCCGTGATCGTGATAGTATCTCTTCTGCAGCACCTTCGCCTCGACCGGATCCATCTGCAGCAGCTGCGCCACGTAAGCCGTCATGTTGCGGTCGATCTGCGCGAACAGATTGATGTGATGCGGGTAGAGCGTGTTGTCGAGGTCGAACACCCAGTCGCGGACATGGGCGAAGTCGTCTTTGTGCGGAAGAAGGGCTTTGTCGGTCATGCTCGCGTTATGACAGGACCGGCGGATTTGGCAAGCCGATCTGCGTCGGCCGGCGGCCCGAACGTGCCCGCATTTCCCGGAGACCAAAGTCCCCCGCGGCGACGGCCACGAGGGGATCCTGTGTCGATCGGGCGAGCGGCCCCGATCACTTCATCTCGTATATGTCGATCGGGAAGTACTTTTTGTTGATCTCGGCATATTTGCCGTTGGCGCGGATGGCGTCGATCGCCGCATTCAGCTTGGCGAGCAGGTCGGTGTCTTCCTTGCGCACCGCAATGCCGGCGCCCTGGCCGATGAACTTCGGATCGGCGATCGGTGCACCGACCAGCTCGCAGCACTTTGCGCCATCGCCCTTCGACAGCCAGTCCATCATCGGCAGCATGTCGCCGATCTGGACGTCGAGACGGCCGTTGATCATGTCCATGTTGACCTCGTCCTGGGTCGGATAGAGCTTGATGTCGAGGTCCGGATAGGTGGCGGTGGCATATTCGGCCTGCGTCGTGCCGGACTGCGCGCCGATCACCTTGCCCTTCAGGCCCTCGTTGGAGAAGTCGGTGATGTTGGCGCCCTTCTGGGCGATGTGGGTCATCGGCGCCTTGTAGTAGGACTTGGTGAAGGCGACTTTCTCGGCGCGTTCCGGTGTGATGAACATCGAGGCGATCATGAAGTCGAACTTCTTCGCCTGCAGCGCCGGGATGATGCCGTCCCAGTCCTGCGTCACGACCTCGCATTCGACCTTCATCTCGGCGCACAGCGCCATGCCGATCTCGACGTCGAAACCGCCGACCTTGCCGTCCGCGGCAACGAAGTTGAAGGGCGGATAGGCGCCCTCGGTGCCGATGACCAACTTGTCGGCCGCCTGGGCGGAAAGCGCAGTCAGGGCAGTGAAGGCCAGGGCCAGAATGGTTTTCTTCATGATCGTTCCCCTTGTTGTGACGCCTTTCGCGGCGCCTTGCCGGCCAGTCTATGCAGCGCTTGAGCATCAGCGAAATAGATAGTTGCAATAGTCGATATCAACGTGATTTATTGGGGAATGCCTTTCAGCGGGACGCCTCCCATGGCCAATAAACGGCTCGAACGCTTCGCCCACAATCTCGACTGGAATCTGCTGCGGACCTTCGCCGTCGTTGTCGAGGAAGGCTCGATCACGGCCGCTGCCTCGCGTCTGCTGTTGCAGCAGCCGGCCGTTTCCATGGCGCTGAAACGCTGGAGGAAACCACCGGCCACCGGCTGATCGATCGCCGTCCCGGACGCTTTGAGATGACGGAGGCCGGCGAGCGATTGTATCGCCAGGCGCGCGACATCTTCGCTGCGGTCGTTCGCCTGCCGGATACGTTGGAAGGCGCCGGTGCCGACATCACCGGCCATGTCTCGGTCCATGCCGTCTCCCATGTCCATCACCCCGGCTGGGACGAACGCACCGCCCGCTTCTTCACCGCCCATCCCAAGGTCACGATGAACGTGACGATCGAGACCACGGCGGATGTCATCAGTTCGGTCGAGCGCGGCATTGCCAGCATCGGCATCTGCGACGGCATCATTCCCGATCATCTGGCCAAGGTCCCCTACAAGCTGGAGCGCTATGCGCTCTATTGCGGCGCCGGACACCGTCTGTTCGGTGTGGAGGGCGCATCGCTCAACGACCTGCGCGGCGATCCCTATGTCGCCTTCACCGCCGACGTGCTCGGCGGCCAGCACATGAACGCGGTCACCGCCGTGCGCGCCGTCGGTTCGTTCGGGCAGGAGGTGCGGGCCGTGTCGAGCCATGTCGAGGAGGTGATTCGCATGGTCGCCGCCAATATCGGCATCGGCATGTTGCCCAATCATCTCGTGCGCCCCTGGGTCGAGACCGGTCGGCTCTGGCAATTGCCGCCCTACGGCAGCCTGCCCGTCAGCGAAGTCTTCCTGATCAGCAATCCCAATGCCATGCTCAATCCGGCAGAACAGGCCTTCGTCGCAGCGATGGACGGGCTCGAACTCTTCGAGGACGAAGCGCCGCATCAATTTGCTTGATGCTCGCTTTTCTCTCTATAAATTTGAATGTGGGTGCTCTCCCCGGCTAGCATGCGGCCTTCATTCGGGAAGACCACATGCAGACCTATGACATCGCCATCCTCGGCGGCGGCATCGCCGGCCTATCGCTCGCCTATTTCCTTGGCGCCAGCCGTTCGGTCGTGGTGCTCGAGCGCGAAGAAAACCTCGGCTATCACGCGACCGGCCGCTCGGCGGCGGAATTCGTGCTACGCTACAACAGCCCGGAGGTCTGCACGCTTGCCGCCATCAGCCGCGACTTCTTCGACCATCCGCCCGAGGGTTTCGCCGAGGTGCCGCTGCTGGTGCCGCGCGGCGGGCTGATGATCGCCCATGCGGAAA
>JAHRYZ010000065.1:5096-18245 GCA_020621905.1 Rhizobium sp. | reverse complement strand
TGGCATCCCGCACGATGGATACGTGGGAATAGGCAGCCTTGCCCGCGGCTGCGGCGTCGCCCTTGAGGATCGCCGAGACGATCGCCTGATGCTCCTCGAAGGATCGGCTGAGCCGGCCCGGCAGACGAAACTGCGCGCGGCGGAACGGAGCCAAGCGGGCGCGGGTCTGGGTCACGAGATCATAGATGTGATCATTGTGAGCGCCGCGATAAAGCAGCGTATGGAAATCCATGTTGTGCGCGGCATAGGCTTCTTCATTGCCGGAATGGACGAGGCGCGCGGAAGCCCGGTGCATGGTCTCGAGCGCATGGCGTTCGTCAACCGTCATGCGCGCCGCCGCAAGCCGTGCGCAGACGCCTTCAAGCTCCGCCATGGCCTCGAACATGGAGGAGAGATAGTGGCCGGTCACATTGGTGACTTCCGCACTGCGATTCGGCTGTCGATCGACAAGCCCCATGGCGCAAAGCTCGCGAAGAGCCTCCCGCACCGGGGTTCGTGAGACCTCGAAACGGCCCGCCAGCGAGATTTCGTCCAGCTTGTCGCCCGGCTTCATCTGCCCGGTCACAATCATGTCGGCGATGGCCCGCACCATCTGCTCGACGGTGGTGCCGGTGCGGACAATCTCTCTCTTCTTCGGTGTGTTCACGCGCGACTCGGCTTTCTTCACGTCTGCATACAGATGCATGGCAATTCCGAACGAGTCAAACCTGACAGCTTAGCAACTGATTAACTTCGCTTTTTTGACATTCGGCATGCCGTCGAAACGGAAGCACGCTGCCATTCCGTCATTTTCTTTGAAAGCTGAGCACATTTTTCAAACAATGATGATTTATTGGCCATTTCTCCTCGAAAACTGCATACACTTTGCGCTACACACGCAAGCACTCAGAATTTAACACATATATATCAATGATTTAATTTCTGGCATGGTGATTGCATACACTTTACCTTGTCGCCATTTGAAACAGGCTTTTGCCGCCACAAGGAGCATTCCCATGACCAAACTCCTTCACATGAACCGCCGCAGCTTTCTGAAATCCTCCGCCACCGGCGTCGCCCTGGCCGGTTTTGCTCCCGGTCTCCTCGGCTCGACTGCCGCCGCGCAAGCGGCGCTTACCGTCGGCTTCATCTATGTCGGCCCGAAGGACGACTACGGCTACAACCAGGCGCACGCCGAAGGCGCAGCCGTGATCAAGGCCATGCCCGGCGTGACCGTGATCGAGGAAGAAAACGTCCCCGAGACGGTCGATGTCCAGAAGACCATGGAATCGATGATCAATCTCGACGGCGCGTCGCTCGTCTTCCCGACCTCGTTCGGCTATTTCGACCCCCACATGCTGGAGATGGCGCAGAAGTACCCCGACGTGCAGTTCCGCCATTGCGGCGGCATGTGGAAGGAAGGCGTCCACCCGGAAAATACCGGCTCCTATTTCGGTTACATCGGCCAGGGCCAGTATCTGAACGGCATCGCCGCCGGCCACGCCACCAAGAGCAAGAAGATCGGCTTCGTCGCCGCCAAGCCCATTCCGCAGGTGCTGCAGAACATCAATTCCTTCCTGCTCGGCGCCCGTTCCGTCGAACCGGCCATCACCTGCCAGGTGATCTTCACCGGCGAATGGTCGCTCGCCGTCAAGGAGGCCGAAGCGACGAATGCCCTTGTCGACCAGGGCGCCGATGTCATCACCTGCCATGTCGACAGCCCGAAGGTCGTGGTCGAGACGGCCGCCGGCCGCGGCGCCTTTGTCTGCGGCTACCACGCCAACCAGAGCCCGCTCGCACCGGAGAAATACCTCACGGGCGCCGAATGGGCCTGGGGCAATGTCTATAGCGACTTCGTGAAGAAGGCCCAGGCCGGCGAAAAGCTCGGCAATTTCGTCCGCGGCGGCTTGAAGGACGGCTTCGTCAAGATGAGCCCGCTCGGCCCAGCGGTTCCCGAAGCCGGCCGCAAGCAGTTCGAGACGACGCTCGGCGAGATCATGGCCGGCGGCTTCTCGGTGTTCAAGGGCGGCATCAAGGACAACAAGGGCAATGTCGTCGTCGCCGAGGGCAAGTCCTTCCCCGAGGATGCGATCGAGCTCGAGAGCATGGACTATCTCGTCGAAGGTGTCGTCGGCTCGACCTCGTAACCTGAACGGAGCGGCGGCGTCATGACCATCGAAGCCAACATGCCAACACTGCCGCCGTTCACCGGGCGGGCCGGATACGCCCGACCCGTCCTCGAAGGGCTGGCGCGGCGAGCCGAGCCGGTGGCGATCGCCTTTTTTGCCGTCATCGTCGGACTGGCACTATTTTCCGTGTTCATCGCGGCGATCGGCAAGTCCCCGATGCAGCTCTTCCAACTGATGTATGCCGGCGGCTTCGGCAGCTGGTTCTCCATCCAGAACTCGCTGAGCCGGGCAGCGCCGCTCCTGCTGACGGCCCTTTGCGTCACGCTCCCCGCCCATCTCGGCCTCGTTGTCATCGGCGCGAAGGGGCGGTCGTGCTCGCTGGCGGCACGGCCGGGCCGCAATCGCCGTTCCGCTGATCGGCAGCGCGCCGCCGCCTCGCGTGGTTGCTGATGGCCCTTGCCGGCATGGTGATCGGCGGCATCTGGATCGGGCTCGCCGGCCTGCGCCACTATCGCGGCGTCAACGAGACCATTGCCTCGCTGCTGCTCTCCTACATCGCCATCGCCCTGATGAACCACCTGATCGGGACCGCTGCGCGATCCGGCCAGCCTCAACAAGCCGTCGACGGTCCAGCTTCCGCCGGAGTTCATGCTCGGCAAGATCCCCGGCATGGACGTGCATTGGGGTCTGGTGATCGGCGTTTTGGCCTGCATCGGCTCGTGGATCCTGATCGAGCGGACGAGCTTCGGCTTTGCCGCCCGGGTGGCTGGCGGCAATGTCCGCGCCGCCCAGATCCAGGGCCTGCCGGTCGGCCGGCTGGTGGTCGGGCTGACGGCACTCGCCGGCGCCTTTGCCGGGCTTGCCGGCACGATCGAGGTCGCCGCCGTGCAGGGCAGCGCCAACGGCGCACTGATCGCCGGCTACGGCTATGCCGGCATCCTCGTCGCCTTCCTCGCCCGCCACAATCCGCTGGCGATCATCCCGGTCGCCATCCTGCTCGGCGGCATCGATGCCTCGGGCGGGCTGATCCAGCGCCGCATGGGCCTGCCGGATGCGACGGTTCTCGTGCTTCAGGGCACGCTCTTCGTCGTCATCCTGTTCTGCGAAACGCTCTACGGCCGCTTCAAGGCCTTCAACCCCGATCTGTGGAAAAGGAGCGCGTGATGAACGAGACAGCCTTGGGTTTCTGGGGCGTGCCGCTCGCGGTGCTGGCCGGCGCGATCCGCGTCT
Source organism: Rhizobium sp. (assembly GCA_020621905.1). Classification (GTDB taxonomy): domain Bacteria; phylum Pseudomonadota; class Alphaproteobacteria; order Rhizobiales; family Rhizobiaceae; genus Allorhizobium. The sequence continues at coordinate 14,907 of JAHRYZ010000065.1, read as the reverse complement.
CCACCCCGTTCATCTTCGTCAGCCTCGGCGAGACGATCACCGAACGCTCGGGCCGCATCAATCTCGGCCTCGAGGGCACGCTGGTCTTCGGCGCGATGAGCGCCTATGCGGTCGCCGTCATGACCGGCTCGCCTTGGCTCGGCGTCGTTGCCGCCATGACCACCGGCGCTCTGTTCGGCCTGATCCACGGCTTCATCTGCAAGTTTCCGAAGGTCAACGACATCGCCATCGGCATCGCCATGATGCAGTTCGGCCTCGGCCTCGCCTTCTTTCTCGGCAAGCCCTTCATCCAGCCCTCGGCACCCAAGCTGCCCTCGATTGCGCTTGGCAACTGGTCGAGCCTGCCGCAGGTGCAGTCCGCGCTGAACATCAACGTGCTCTTCCTGATCGGGGCAGCGCTCGCCGTCTTCCTCTGGTGGGCGCTGAAGAACACCCGCCCCGGCCTGATCCTCCGGGTGGTCGGCGACAGCTCGGATGCGGCGCGTGCCATGGGGCTCAATCCGGATACGATCCGCCTCGTCGCCACTGCCGCCGGTGGCGCGCTGGCCGCCATCGGCGGCGCCTATCTGTCGCTTTTCTATCCCGGCTCCTGGAACGAAGGCATTTCCTCAGGGCAAGGCCTGATGGCCGTGGCGCTGGTCATCTTCGCCCGCTGGAATCCCATCGGTTGCTTCCTCGCCTCGCTCCTGTTCGGCGGCGCCGGCGCGCTCGGACCTGCCCTGCAGTCGGTCGGCGTCAGCCAGGGCTACTATCTCTTCTACGCAGCACCCTACGTGATGACGCTGATCATCATGATCGCCACGTCCTCCCCGACCCGCCCGATTGCCGGCATGCCCGGCGCCCTCTCCCTCGTCAAATAGGAGCACCGACGTGAACAGCCTCGCCTCCATCGCCCCGGCCGCGTCCGACCTTAGCTACATCGACGCCGATCCCTACAACTGGCCCTATAACGGCAAGCTCCGGCCCGACAACACGGCGCTCATCATCATCGACATGCAGACGGATTTCTGCGGTCCCGGCGGTTATGTCGATCACATGGGCTACGACCTCGCCCTGGTGCGGGCGCCGATCGAGCCGATCAAGCGTGTGCTGGCCGCCATGCGGGCCAAGGGTTACCACATCATCCACACGCGCGAGGGCCACCGGCCGGACCTCGCCGACCTGCCGGCCAACAAGCGCTGGCGTTCCCAGCGCATAAATGCCGGCATCGGCGATGCGGGCCCCTGCGGCCGCATCCTGGTGCGCGGCGAGCCGGGCTGGGACATCATCGAGGAACTCTACCCGATCGACGGCGAGGTCATCATCGACAAGCCCGGCAAGGGCTCGTTCTGCGCCACCGATCTCGAACTGATCCTCAACCAGAAGCGCATCGAGAATATCATCCTGACCGGCATCACCACCGATGTCTGCGTGTCCACCACCATGCGCGAGGCCAACGACCGCGGTTTCGAATGCCTGCTACTCGAGGATTGCTGCGGCGCGACCGACTACGGCAATCACCTCGCGGCGATCAAAATGGTCAAGATGCAGGGCGGCGTGTTCGGCTCCGTCTCCAACTCAGGAACGCTTGTGAGGCAATTGCCATGATCATCGGCGATATCCCCCCGCACAAGACCATCCCCGCCGTCGGCATCGAGACGGTGGACATGACCATGCGCTTCGGTTCCTTCACCGCGCTCGACCAGGTGTCGATCAAGGTCGCGCCGGGCTCGTTCCATGCCCTTCTCGGCGAGAACGGCGCCGGCAAGTCGACGCTGGTCAAATGCATCATGGGCTTCTACCGTCAGACGTCCGGGCAGTTGCAGGTAGACGATCGGGAAGTGGCGATCGCCTCTCCCCGCGATGCGGCCACCCACGGTCTCGGCATGGTCTACCAGCATTTCACCCTCGTCGCGTCGCTCACCGGAGCGGAGAACCTGGTGATCAGCCGGACGGAGGTGCCCGCGGTGATCAACTGGGCGAAGGAGCGCCAGGGGCTTTCCGCCTTCATGGAAACCATGCCCTTCGACATTCCGCTCAACCGCCCGGTCAGCGAGCTCGCGGCGGGCGAAAAGCAGAAACTCGAGATCATCAAGCAACTCTATCTCGGCCGCCGCTTTCTCGTCCTCGACGAGCCGACCTCGGTCCTCACGCCGGCGGAGGCCGACGACATGCTCGGCCTCGTGCGCGCCATGACGGAGCGCGGCGAGCTGACCGTGCTGATGATCAGCCACAAGTTCCACGAGGTGACGAAGTTCGCCGATGCCGTCTCCGTTCTCCGCCGCGGCAGACTGATGGGCGGCGGCAAGGTGTCCGAGCTTTCGACGAAGGACATGGCGGCGATGATGATCGGCGACGTCAAGCTGGCCGAACTCGACACGCGCCTGCCGGTCGCCAACGATGCGGCCCCCATTCTCGCCATCGAGAACGTCCGCGCGCCGGACCGCACCGGTCTGAAGACGATCGACATCGACAAGCTCGTCGTGCACGCCGGCGAAATCGTCGGCATTGCCGGCATTTCCGGCAACGGCCAGAAGGAACTTGCCGAAGTGCTGGCCGGCCAGCGGCCGACCGAGGCGGGCGAGGTCATCATCAAGGGAAAACGCTATGGCGCGACGCGGGCCGAGACCCGGGAGAACAACGTGCGTTTCATTCCCGAGGAACCGCTCGCCAATGCCTGCGCGCCGCGCATGACGGTGACGGAAAACCTTGCTTTCCGCACCTTCGACGTGAAGAAGGCCGGCGGCAATGCCACCTGGCTCGACGGCAGGTCCATGCGCAAGCGGGGTGCCGCGCTGATTTCCGACTTCAAGGTCAAGACCGCCTCCCCCGCCTCGCCGATCGCATCGCTCTCCGGCGGTAATGTGCAGCGCGCGGTGCTCGCCCGCGAACTGACAGGCGAGGTCGACCTGCTGATCGTCGCCAATCCCTGCTTCGGCCTCGATTTCTCCGCCGTGGCGGAAATCCGTGCCCGCATCATGAAGGCGCGCAATGCCGGCACCGCCGTCCTGCTGATCTCGGAGGATCTCGACGAGTTGATGGAAATGTCCGACCGCATCATGGTGATGTCAGACGGCAAGCTGGTCTACGATACTCCGGCGCGCGAGGCGGATATTTCCGTCATCGGCGCCCATATGGCAGGGCATCACTGATGACCGACATCGTCGCACGACCCTTCGCCTTCCCCTTGAGGCGCCATGCCGTGGCGCTGATCGTCATCGACATGCAGCGCGATTTTGCCGAGGCAGGCGGTTTCGGTGCGAGCCTCGGCAACGACGTCGCCCGGGTGGGAAAGATCGTGCCCGACGTCAAGCGGCTGATCGAGGGCTTTCGCGAAGCCGGGCTGCCGGTCATCCACACCATGGAATGCCACCGGCCGGACCTCTCCGACTTGCCGCCCGCCAAACGCGACCGTGGCAACCCTTCGCTCCGCATCGGCGACGAAGGACCCATGGGCCGCATCCTGATCGCCGGCGAGCCCGGCACGGCGATCCTTGCCGAACTGGCACCGATTGACGGCGAGATCGTCATCGAGAAACCCGGCAAGGGCGCCTTCTACGCCACGCCGCTCGGCGAGATCCTGAAGGAGCGCGGCATCAGCCAGCTCGTGTTCGCCGGCGTCACCACCGAGGTCTGCGTGCAGACGACCATGCGCGAGGCAAACGATCGCGGTTACGAATGCCTGCTCGTCGAGGAGGCGACCGAAAGCTACTTTCCCCAATTCAAGGCCGCAGCCATCGAGATGATCCGCGCCCAAGGCGCGATCGTCGGCTGGACCGCCCATCTCGACGATCTACTGGAAGGATTAGCCTGTGCCTGATGCAATGCGTGAAAACCTGACGTCCGGCGGCTGGAAAGAGCTGGACTTCAGACCCTTTCGTGACGGTGTCACGATCCACTGGATCAGACCCTTCGACGACGACCAACCGGGCGTCGCGCTTCTCAAATACGATGCAGGCGCGTCGGTGCCGCTTCACCGCCACGAGGGCCTCGAAACCATCTTCGTCCTGGACGGCAGCCAGTCCGACGAGGCCGGCGACTACGGCACCGGCTCGCTGGTCGTCAACGCGACCGGCACGGAGCACTCCGTCTGGAGCGAGACCGGCTGCGTCGTGCTGATCCAGTGGGACCGGCCCGTGACCATACTCGAAGGGAATCTCTGATGACCGATGCCCAAGCCTTCGATATCGCCTCGCTGCACGCGGCCTACCGCGCGGGCTGGACGGCGGAAGCCATGATCGACCTCGTCTTCGCCCGGATCACTGCCGTCGACGACCCCGGCATTTTCCTGCATCTGGCCGACAAGACCTCGCTGCTGGCGCAGGCGGATGCGCTCGGCGCGTTCGATCCGATCACCAGGCCGCTCTGGGGCATTCCCTTTGCCGTGAAGGACAATATCGACGTTGCGGGCATGCCGACCACCGCCGCCTGCCCGGACTATGCCTACCTGCCCGAGAAGGATGCGACGGTCGTGCGGCTGTTGAAGGCAGCCGGTGCGCTGGTGATCGGCAAGACCAATCTCGACCAGTTCGCCACGGGCCTTGTCGGCGTGCGTACGCCCTTTCCCGCCCCGCGCAATGCCATCGACCCGAGGCTCGTGCCGGGCGGATCGAGTTCCGGCTCGGCGGTCGCGACCGCCCAGGGCATCATCAGCTTCGCGCTCGGCACCGATACGGCCGGATCGGGGCGCATTCCCGCCGGGCTCAACAACATCGTCGGGCTGAAACCGAGCGTCGGCGCTCTGTCGACGACCGGCGTCATTCCCGCCTGCCGCACGCTCGACTGCATCTCGATCTTCGCGCTGACCGTCGATGACGCCTGGCGGGTCTTTTCCGTCGCAGCCAAACCCGACGAGAGCGATGCCTATTCCCGCTCAGTGGGTGCCGAGGGATACGGTACCGCCCCGCCCGTGCTGACCATCGGGGTTCCGGCAAAGGCCGACCGCCAGTTCTTCGGCGATGTCGTCATGGAAGCGTCCTATGACGCGGCGCTCTCCACACTGGCCGGCATGGGCCACAAGCTCGTCGAACTGCCCTTTGCCGATTTCTACGCGACCGCCAACCTGCTCTACGAGGGCGCCTGGGTGGCCGAGCGTTATGCGGCGGTCAGGGATTTCTTCGACGCCCATGAGGCAAGTTTCCATCCCGTGACGCGCAAGATCTATGGCGGGGCGAAGAACCTCTCGGCAGCCGATGCCTTCGACGGTCTCTATGCCCTGCAGGCGTTGAAGCGAAAGCTCGCCCCGGTGATCGCTTCGGTCGATCTGATCTGCGTGCCGACCGCCCCGACCCACTACACGGTCGAGGACCTGGAAGCCGAACCGATCCGCGAAAATTCGCGTCTCGGCACCTACACCAATTTCGTCAACCTGCTCGACATGTGCGGCATCGCCGTGCCAACGGGAAAGCGCAGCGACGGACTGCCGGCCAACGTGACGCTGCTCGCCGGTTTCGGCAAGGACGGACTGACGGCCTCGCTCGCCGCCGACCTGCATGGCGCCAGCGGCCTGACGCTCGGCGCGACGAACTGGATGCTTCCGGAACGCGCGACCCCGATGATGGCTGCCGATGAGGATCTGATCGATCTCGTCGTGGTCGGCGCGCATCTCTCCGGCATGCCGCTCAACAGCCAGCTTCGCGATCTCGATGCGCGGTTTTCGCGCGCGGCACGGACTGCCGAGACCTACCGGCTGCATGCGCTCGCCGGCACCAGGCCGCCGAAGCCGGGCCTGATCCGCAGTTCAGGCGACGATGGCGCGATGATCGAGGTCGAGGTCTGGCAACTGACGCCGGATGCCTTCGGCCGCTTCGTCGCCGCCATCCCCGCGCCGCTCGGCATCGGCACGATCGAGCTTTCGGACGGTACCTCGGCCAAGGGTTTTCTCGTCGAACCCATCGCCCTCACCGGCGCCGAGGACATCACCGCGCATCGCGGCTGGCGCGCCTATATGCAGAGCCTGGCCGGATGACGACGGCGATGCGTCGCCGTCCTCGGGCCTGCAATGTCAGGAAGCCGGGCGAAAAGCCTTGATGCGGGCCGGGTCGGTTTCAATGCGGCCGGCGCCGATCAGGTCGAGGCAATAGGGCACGGCAGCAAAGATGGTGTCGAGGCTGAAACGGATCGAGCTCGGCTTGCCCGGCAGGTTGATGATCAGCGTCTTGCCACGCGTGCCGGCCGTCTGGCGCGACAGGATGGCGGTCGGCGTCTGTTCGAGGCTGGCGCGCCGGAGCTGTTCGCCGAAACCCGGCAATTCCTTCACGAGCAGCTCGCGCATGGCTTCCGGAGTCTCGTCGCGGGGTGCGGGCCCGGTTCCGCCGGTGGTGAGGATCAGGTCGACCTGGCTTTCGTCGCAGAGCGCAATCAGCTCATCGCGCACCGACACCAGCCCATCCGGGATGATCCGCTTGACGACCTGGTAGGGCGAGGTGATGACCTCCTCCAGCCAGGCCTCGATCGCCGGCCCGCTCAGATCCTCGTACTGCCCGCGGCTGGCGCGGTCCGACACGGTGACGATGGCAATCTGCATTCTGTCCTCCCGGAGCCTGGATAGGGCGAACCGCCGACCCCGCGCGCGGCGCGCGCCATCAGCGGAACTCGCAGACCCATACAGGCGAAGAGGCCGCCGGCGCAACGGATATGCAACCCCTTGCGTCGGAGAATACGTCACAGCAGTCGTTCGCCACGGCGACCCGGCAAGGGACCTGTCCGCAATTCCGGCATTGCGCCGGGTGAGTGCGGCCCCTTAGAACAGCGCTTCGTCAAAGAGTTCTTCATCGAAAGCCGATGCGGCCGAGGTCCCGGCTGCGGCCAGGCTGACGGTGGCTGCCGGCGAAGCGCCGAAGATCTTGGCATGCAGTTCCCGTTCGGCGGCCATGGTATAGAGCCGCCCGATACCGGAGCCGACTTCACCCATCGGTCCGTGCAGGTCGGAGGTATCAGGCAGGCTGGCTGGCGTCTGCTCGGCAATGAGTTCGGCACAGTGGTCGAGGATGTCGCCCAGTTCCGCCTGGAAGTCGAGTTTGGCAATGGTCGCCTCCATGTGCTCGACCGCGGCGCGGCCTTGCTGGTCGACCGCCGTCAGGCTTGCTTCCATCCTGTCGGCCGCCTGGCGGATGTCGTCGAGCGCCACCGCCAGCTGCTGGTAGAGGCCGATCTCGGTATCTCCCGTGACATCCGCTCCCCCGGCCAGGGCCTCGGCGCAGACGCCGAGTTCCTGCAGCCGTCCGAGGATGCTCTCGGCGCTGTCGTCCATCTGGCCGGCGAAGACGCGAAGCTCGGCGGTCACGACGTTGATCGCCCGGCCTTCCTCGCCGATGCGGCTGCAGCGCAGGTTCGTGTTGAGCGCCATGTACTGGATGTCGGTCCGCACCACCCGGACGATCTCGATCCCGTCGAGCAGCTCGCGTACGATCCGGCCGGTGCTGCGGCTCAGCGCATCGGATTCGGTGGCAGTCGCCGTCACCGTCTGGACCACGCCCTGGGCGCTGGCAATATTCGTTTCCAGCTGGCGGATCAGGCTGTTGCCGGTCCCCTCGTCATCGTTCATGCCCTGCCGCAGGGACAGGATCGCCGAAATATCCTTGTTGAAGCTGCCGACCGTGGAGACGATCTTGGCGGTGTCCCGGCGGAAGTCGGCGCGCGTCTGGTCGAGCTGGCGATGCACCAACGTCAGCACGCAGGCGTGAAGCCGCGAGCGCCGTCCGGCATCAAGCGCCCGGCCCGCGGCGCTGTCGAGATAGTCGTCGATGAAGGAAAGGCTCGACTGGCAGTGCTCGATACGCTGGCGGGTGATGTCGCCGACCTGCATGGCCGAAAGCACGGTCGCCAGTTTCGCCTGGACGGCGCCGGCAAGCTTGCGCACCGACTTTGCCGCAACGGCAAGCTGGTTGTGGTGCTCGGTCAGCTGACCGGCTCCCCGCGCGAGTTCTGCGGCGATCTTCGGAACGAGTTCACGGTAGCTAGCGAGGATCTGCTGGCCGCGCGCGGCCGCCGGCTTGAGCTGAACAGAAAGCTCGACGAGCTTTGCGGCGAAGCTCTCGACCTGATCGCTGCCATAGCGGATGCGATCGATGATCTCCTCGGCAAAACCGGCAAACTCGCTGACGCCGGCACCGGTGATTTTCGCCGTGAGCGCGAAGGTGCGCAGATAGCGCAGCGTCTCTCGCATCCGCCCGACCTCTTCGACGAGCGAATGCTCGATGTCGGCAATCTTCGACAGGCTGTGCTGGCGATCCTCCTCGAGGCGGGGCAGCTCGGTCAGCTTCGCCATGATGCGGGCAAGGTCGGCCCGGGTGCGCTCGGCGGCCTCGCCGTTCAGCGAGACCATCATGGCATCCAGCGTGTCGATCATCTTCGAAACGGAATCGAGGACCCCCAGCAGGACCGTGCCTCCTTCGAGGAAGCGCGTCTCGATCCGGGACCGGGCATTCTCGAGCCCCGCAGCGAGACCGGCTGCGGGTGTGAGGCTTGTGGCGAAGGCCGCTGCTTGATTCCTCGACACTTTTTTCTCCGTTTTCGAGAGTCTTTTTGTATTTATCTAAATTATCATTTCGAAACGTTTTACTTTCGATCTCCGGGACACCCTTAATTTTCCCCTCAATACTGAAGGGGGTGCCTGGTCCACCGCTCGGCAATCGCGTTCGCAGCACACCTAGCGCGACGGCGATTAACAGCATGATAAAAATGCGAAAATTGGCACGCAGTTGGTTAACGGAGTGCCACCGATGCGCGTATCGATCCCACACACCCGTTTTGGGGTGCCCAAAGTCGCAAAGTATTTTTACGATCCGTTAATCTGGAATCGCCAAGATTTTGCCATATATCGGCTCCTCCTTGGGTGATTCGAAGTAATGTCAAATGACTACGCTGATTCTAATGTACTAAAATTAGAGAATGCTACAAACATTCGAAATATATCCCAACTCCATCCCGAAATAATGACCGCACTGTCCGGCACGAAACCTGTGGTGATCGACCTTGCCGGCGAGCCCGAGGTGGACCTCAGTTTCATTCAGCTGGTGGAGTCGGCACGGCTCTATGCCGGCGCACACGGCAAGGCGCTGACACTGGCGCAACCGGCCAGCGGTTCACTTCTGGACGTACTCGAACGTGCCGGCTTCATCGAAACCGCGTCGCATGAGGACGCACTGTTCTGGCTTCACAAGGGATCCGTCCAATGAGCGCACACATTCTGACTGTCGACGATTCGGCGAGCATTCGCATGACAACGAAAATCGCGCTGTCGAACGCCGGCTACACGGTGACCGAAGCGGTTGACGGCGCCGACGGCATCGCCAAGCTGTCCGCCGGCGCGTTCGACCTGATCGTCACCGACCTGAACATGCCGAACATGGACGGACTGACCATGATCCGGGAACTGCGCAAGATGCCGGCCCACACCGGCGTACCGGTCATCTTCCTCACCACGGAATCCGATGGCGAGATCAAGAGCCAGGCCAAGGCCGCCGGCGCCACCGGCTGGCTTACCAAGCCCTTCGATCCGGAAAACCTCGTCAAGATCACCAGGAAAGTCCTCGGCAAATGAGTGACACCGATCCGATTGCCGTCTTTCTCACGGAGGCCGCCGAACTTCTCGAGCAGATCGAGATTGGCCTTCTCGACCTGACCCGCAGGCTCGACGACAAGGATCAGATCGACGCGGTCTTCCGCGGCCTTCACACCCTCAAGGGCTCGGGCGCCATGTTCGGCTTCGACGCCCTTGCGGCGTTTACCCACCACTGCGAGACGGCCTTCGATCGCGTCCGCAAGGGCGACGTGCCGGCAAGCCAGGAACTGGTCGCGGCCGTGCTGGCGGCCCAGGACCATATGCGGG
>JAHRYZ010000065.1:0-5086 GCA_020621905.1 Rhizobium sp. | reverse complement strand
CTGATCGAGACGCCGCATGGCGATCACGAGGACAAGAGCAGCACCCTGCTGAGTTCGCTGCACGCCGCCGTCAACGGCAGCGCCGGCGCCCCTGTAGCCGCCTCGCCTGAGCCCACGCCGACCGCAGCCGTCGATCAGGACGGCGCCGATCGCGCCGGCTGGACGATCCGTTTCCGCCTTCCGGCCAATGCCATGGCCAACGGCACCAATCCTCTCGGCCTGCTCGACGAACTGCGCGATCTCGGCGAATGCCGCATCGCCGTCGACAAGAGCAAGCTGCCGCCGCTCGACAGTCTCAATCCGTCCGACATCCATCTCGGATGGACCGCCGAACTGCTGACCGATGCCGACCGCGCGGCCATCAAAGACGTGTTCATCTTCGTCATGGACGAGATGGAACTGGCGATCGAACCGATCCTTCGCGAGGCGAAGCCGGCCGAGATTGCCGCGGAGACGACACGCGAAACGGCACCCGCACCGGCCGTGGAAGCCGCAGCAAAGCCCGCGACACCGGCAGCGGCTCCGCCGCCGCAAGCCGCAGCGACCGACCAGAAGCAGGCGAAGGCCTCCGAAAATGTCCGCGTTCCGGCCGAGCGCCTCGACGAGCTGATGGACCGCGTCGGTGAACTGGTGATTGCCCAGTCGCGCCTTTCCCAGCTTGCCGATGCCAGCATCGAGATCCAGCTTCGCGCCGTGTCGGAAGACATCGAGCGACTGTCGGGAGAACTGCGCGACACGATGATGGTTCTGCGCATGATGCCGGTCGCCAGCCTGTTCGGCCGCTTCCGCCGCCTGGTGCACGACCTCTCCCGTGAGACGGGCAAGGTCATCGAACTCGAGACCGAAGGCGAGACCACCGAAGTCGACAAGACCGTCATCGACCGCCTTGCCGATCCGCTGGTCCATCTGGTGCGCAACTCGATCGACCATGGCCTGGAAACGCCGGACGAGCGCCGCGCCGCCGGCAAGCCGGAGGCGGGCCATGTGCGTCTGTCGGCGCGCCAGTCGGGCGGCGAAGTGATCATCACCGTCAAGGATGATGGCCGCGGCATCAACCGCGAGAGGGTGCGCGCCAAGGCCGAATCTTCGGGCCTCATCCAGCCTGGCGCGTCTCTGAGCGACCAGGAACTGTTGCAGCTGATCTTCCAGCCGGGCTTCTCCACCGCCCAGCAGATCACCAATCTCTCCGGCCGCGGCGTCGGCATGGATGTCGTCAAGAAGACCGTCGAGGCCCTGCGCGGCGCGATCGAAGTCACCAGCACGCCCGGCAACGGGTCGGAAATCGCCCTTCGCATCCCGCTGACGCTCGCCATCATCGACGGCCTGCTGGTGCGCGTCGGCACCGGCGCCTACGTCATACCACTCTCCGCGGTTGAGGAATGCCTGGAGCTTTCGCCGGAGGACGACCTGCGCTCGCGCGGCCGCAGTTTCATCTCGCTGCGGGACAGCCTCGTCCCGTTCATCCGGCTGAGAGAACTCTTCAACACCCGGACGCAGCCGGATCCGTTCCAGAAGATCGTCGTCATTTCGACCGGCTCGGAACGGGTCGGCCTTGTCGTCGATCAGATCATCGGGGATCACCAGACGGTGATCAAATCGCTTTCCAAGCTTCACCACGACGTCGCGACCTTCTCGGGCGCCACCATCCTCGGCGATGGCAGCGTGGCACTCATTCTGGACGTCGCCCACCTGGTGGCGGCCGGACAACAACAGGAGGCGCAGTTGCGCGCGGCCGGATGATGCAGACAGCAGCTCAGCAGACCACCGCTCAATGGGGCGACAATGAAGAACGTGAGGTCCTGACCTTCGACCTCGCCGGCGAGACCTTCGCCTTCGACGCCACGATGGTTCAGGAAATCCTCGACCTGCTGCCGGAAACGGCAGTCCCCGGCGCCCGACCCTTCGTCGGCAGCGTCATCAATTTTCGCGGCAAAGTCATTCCGCTGGCCGACATCCGTCTGGCATTCGGCATGGAGGCGACGAAGCCGACCATCGACAGTCGGATCATCGTCGCCGAGCTGGACATAGAGGGCGAGTCCACCCTGGTCGGCGTGCGCACGGACAAGGTGCACGAGGTGACGACGCTCAATCGGGCGGCGCGGGAAAATCCGCCGAGCATCGGCATGCGCTGGCGGGCGGACTACATCGACTGCCTCGTCAAGCGGGGGGCGGACTTTGTGATCATTCCAAACTTGAACGAAATTTTCTCGGCCAAGCGAGACGCCTCCACGGCGGCTTGAGCCAACGGATCTTCAGAGGGGTAAGATGCGCGTGACTATCAAATTGAAACTATCGATCGCTTTTGCGGCGATCATCCTGATGCTGGTGGGCATCACGCTCTATGGGATCACGAGTCTGAGCACGATCAATTCGTCGGCTGAGCAACTTGTCACAGGCAATGTCAAGCGCCTGGAATACGCCTTGCGCGTGACGACGGAACAGGCCGAAACCGTTCGCGCCCAGAAGAATGCGCTTCTCGCCGAAACCCGCGAGGAAGTCGAGGACTACTACAAGAAGGCGGACGTCCATATCGACGCGCTTCTCAATTACGCCCGCGAATCGCTGGCAGTAGCCTCCGAGACGGGACGTCCGAGCTGGCAGCGTACAGTTGAACTCGGCGAAACGCTCAAGTCTCTCAACGGAAAGATGAGAGACCTGCATCTGAGCGGCAACATGCTCGCAGCCAAGGACATCTCGACAGGTGAACTGCGCAAGATGTTGCCGGAAATCGCCGAGCTGGCCTATGCCAGCGTGGACCGCAATGCGACAGCGCTCTCCACGGCCGTGGAGGCCAATCAGAACCTCTACGCAGATACGCGCACACTGCTTACGGGCGTTGCCGGCGTGGCAGTCGTGATCGCCGTCGGTGCTGCGATCTGGCTTTCGCTTTCGATCAGCCGCGGCCTCGGCCGCGCCGTCAGCGTCGTTCGCGATGTTGCCGAAGGGGATCTGACCCGGACAGCTGCCATTACCAGCCGCGACGAAATCGGCGAACTGCTGGGCTATGTCAACAGCATGGTGGAGCGTCTGCGGGGCGTCGTCGCCGATGCGCTGTCGGCCTCCGACAACGTGTCGTCCGGCAGCCAGGAACTGTCGGCAAGCTCCGAGCAGCTGAGCCAGGGTGCGACCGAACAGGCAGCCTCGGCCGAAGAGGCCTCCGCCTCGATGGAGCAGATGGCCGCCAACATCAAGCAGAACGCCGACAACGCCGCCCAGACGGAAAAGATCGCACGCCAGTCGGCCAAGGATGCCGAAACCAGCGGCGATGCCGTCAACCGCGCCGTGGCGGCCATGCGCACGATTGCCGAGAAGATCTCGATCGTCCAGGAAATCGCCCGCCAGACCGACCTGCTCGCCTTGAACGCTGCGGTCGAAGCCGCCCGTGCCGGCGAACACGGCAAGGGCTTTGCCGTCGTCGCCTCCGAAGTGCGCAAGCTGGCCGAGCGCTCGCAGTCGGCCGCGGCCGAGATCAGCGCCATGTCGGGCGAGACGGTCCAGTCGGCGCAGAATGCCGGCGAGATGCTGAACCGGCTGGTGCCGGACATCCGCAAGACCGCCGAACTGGTGGCCGAGATCTCCGCGGCCTGCCGCGAGCAGGACATCGGGGCTGCCCAGATCAACGAGGCCATCCAGCAGCTCGACAAGGTGACCCAGCAGAATGCCGGCGCCTCGGAAGAAATGTCGGCGACCTCGGAGGAACTGGCGGCCCAGGCCGAAGAGCTGCAGAGCTCGATCGCCTTCTTCAAGGTCGACAATGCCGCCCGCGGCATTCAGCCGAAGCCGGTCGCGACCCCCGCACGATCCGCAGCGGCGGCAAAGACGCAGACCCGTCCGGCACTGCGGCAGGCCAGCCCTACGGTCGCCGCCCAGCAGGCGCGGGTCAAGGGTTTTGCCCTCGACCTCAGCATGGGCGGACCGGACGCCACGGACCGGGAATTCAAGGAGAGCGCTTAGGCGTTCTCCGGGAGGAGTGAGACCGTGCGGCGCCCTAGAGGGGGGCGCCGCAGCCAGGACCCGCGTGTGTATGCGCTGGGACCGCAAGTGCCGGAAAGCCATCGAAGCAAGAGGTGAATGGATCGCCTCCCTTCCTTGAAACGCCGGCTTGCCACCAGCACCGCGACAGACACCTGTCGCTCCATCCACCGATTCACACACGGGACACGGGAACATGCGTTTTACCATCAAACTCAAGCTCGCGATCGCCTTTGGCTTTCTCATCCTCATGCTGGTCGGCACCGCCGGCTATGGCATCTTCAGCCTTGCCAGTTCCAAAGCCGGCATGGACGAGGTCATCGACGGCACGGTGGCGCGACTCGACCGCATGCAGCAGTTGAATGCCATTTCCCTTGCGACCGTACGCGCCCAGAAGAACATGATCCTGGCGACGACGCCGCAGGAATTGGAGAGCTTTGTCCAGGCAAGCAACGAGAGCCGCGCCGAGTTCCGCCAGATCTTCGAAGAAATGGCCTCGACCGCAAGCGCAGCGACCCGCGACTTCTGGCAGGAATTGCGCTCGAACGTCGACAAGTTCGAAGCGAGCGACAGCCGCATTCAGGAACTCGTCCGCAACGGCAACACCGCAGCGGCGACCCAGTCCTCCGCGAACGAAGGCCGCGATGCCGCCAACGCCCTGACCAAGAAACTCGAAGAGGGCGTGCAAATCAACCGTGACCGCCTGCAGGAGGCCAAGGCCACGACCGACTCCGACTACGCCACGACCCGCACGCTGCTGATCGCCATCTCCGTCATCTCCACGTTGGTGGCCGCGATCACCGCCGTCTGGATCGCATTCGGCATTAGTGCCGGCCTGCGCAAGATCATGGCAGTGGCCGAAGCGGTGGCGATCGGCGATCTCGACCAGAACGTCGAGATGAAGACCAATGACGAGATCAAGGATCTGGTCGATACGATCAATCGCATGACCTCCAACCTGAAGGAAATGGCGACCGTCGCCGAGAAGATCGCCGAGGGCGATCTGATGGTCACGCCGAAGCCGCAGTCCGACAAGGACACGCTGGGTCTGGCCCTTGCCAGCATGGTGGAGCGTCTGCGGGGCGTCGTCGCCGATGCGCTGTCGGCCTCCGAC
>JAHRYZ010000064.1 GCA_020621905.1 Rhizobium sp. | reverse complement strand
AAGAGGCCGGTTTCGTCCATGCGCTTTTCGCCGCGATAGAGGCCGGGCGCGATCTCGGTCAGCGCCAGCGTCTCGGTCTTGCCCGACGGCGTGCGGATGGTGGCGGCGCCCGGATCGCCGGCGATCGTCTGGCGGGTCACTTCCAGCGTGCGGCCGCTAGCGCGGGCCTTCAAGGCCTCTTCCTCGAGTTCCGGCTCCTTCATCAGCCAATGGGCGATGCGGCGATAGAGCGAGACATGCGGGCCGCCGCCCTCGAAGCCGCGGGCCCAGAGCCAGCCCTGGTCGGAGAGCAGCATGGCGACGCGGCCTTCCTCGGCGCGGTCGAGCACCAGAAGCGGGCGGCCGTCGGCGGCGGTCATGACCGTTTCGCCGCGCGGCGGGTCGACGTCGACGCTGCGGAACCAGCGGCCCCATTGCGGCGGCTCGAGGGCCGAGCCGTCGAGCCCGCGGGTGACGGGGTGGCGCTTGCCCTGGTCGGAAAGGCGCGGATAAAAAGCCGCCTCGTGCATGTTGCCGGTCGGGGCGGCGGGAAGCACGGAGGCGAGCGGGGTAATGGCGATCGAATCCTCGCCCGCATGTTCCGGGCCGGCGGCGATCAGCAGGGCACCGCCCTTCTTCACGTATTCGGCGATGTAGTCGTAATAGAGGATCGGCAGCACGCCACGGTGCTGGTAGCGGTCGAAGATGATCAGGTCGAAATCGTTGATCTTCTCGACGAAGAGTTCGCGCGTCGGGAAGGCGATCAGCGACAATTCGTTGATCGGCGTGCCGTCCTGCTTTTCCGGCGGGCGCAGGATGGTGAAATGCACCAGGTCGACGGCGGCGTCGGATTTCAACAGGTTGCGCCAGGCGCGCTCGCCAGCATGGGGCTCGCCGGAGACGAGCAGCACGCGCAGGTTCTCGCGGATGCCCTCGATCAGGTGGATCGCCTTGTTGTTGACCTCGGTGACCTCGCCGGGCGTGGCGGCGACGGTGAATTCCAGCACATTATTGCCGCCGCGCGGCACCTTGAAGCCGAAGGGCGTCTCGACACCGGGCGTGGCATTCAGCGTGGCGATCTCCTCGCCGTTCATGCGCACGGTGACGGTGGCCGGCGTATCGGTGCGGCGGCCGTCGTCGAAGACGCGTAAGCTCAGTTCCTGGTCCTCGTCGACGATGCCGAAGCGCGGCGCGCGCAGCACCTCTATGCGGCGGTCGAACTCGTCGGCCTTGCCGGTGACGAGGCCGTGGACGGGGGCATCGAAGCCAAGCGCCTGGCCGGCGGCGGGCGCGTCGTGGACCTGTCCGTCGGTGATGAAGACGGCGGCGCCGATGCGCGCCGGCGGCACATCGGAGATGGCCGAGGCCAGCGCCTCGAACAGCCGGGTCGAGGGCGCGTCGGAGGTGGCGGGGTCGCGCACCTCGACGATGCGCGGCTCGATGCGGGCAAAGCGCGACAGCCGATCCTTCAGGCCCTCGAGCGCCGCATCGGTCATGGCGATGCGTTCCGGCGTTTCCTGGCTCTGGCTGCGGTCGACGATGACCGGAACGACGGTGGAGAGCGCCTCGCGGTCCTCCTGCATCAGAAGCGGATTGGCGAGTGCTGCCAGCACGGCCGCCGAGGCGAGCAGGCGGATGCCGGTGCCGCGCACGCCGCGGGCGAAACCCGCCGTGGCGAGGATAAGGGCCAGCACGGCGAGGGCCAGAAGGATGAACCAGGGAATGAAGGGAGCGAACTGGAGTGTCATGTCACTGCCCCAGCCGTTCGAGGAGGGCCGGCACATGGACCTGGTCGGCCTTGTAGTTGCCGGTCAGCATGTACATCATGATGTTGACGCCGGAGCGGAAGGACATTTCGCGCTGCATCTCGTCCGGCGGCACGGTCGGCAGGACCGAGGCACCATTGGCATCGATCGCCCAGGCGCCGAGCAGGTCGTTGCCGGTGATCAGGATCGGCGAGACGCCGTCGCCGGTGGAGGCGACGCCGCTGTTGGAGGTCCTGGCCTCCTGGCGCGCCTCGACCCAGAGCGGGCTGCCGGTGTAGCGGCCGGGAAAATTGGTCAGCAGATAGAAGGACCGCGTCAGCACGTGGTCGGAGGGCACCGGCTCCAGCGGCGGGATGTCGATATTGGCGAGGATCGCCTGCAGCCGCTCGCCATTGGCACTCGGTCCGCTTTCGTCGCCCAGCGCGGAGAACTGGTCGCGCGTGTCGAACAGCACGGTGCCGCCGGCGCGCATATAGGCGTCGATCCGGCTGATCGCAGCGGCAGACGGCATGGGGGCGGTCGCCGAAATCGGCCAGAAGATGATCGGGTAGAAGGACAGCTCGTCGCTGCTGATGTCGAGGCCGACGGGCGGGGCCGGCTCCAGCGTCGTGCGGTAGGTGAGGAAATCGGTGAGGCCGCGCAGGCCGTCTTCCGACAACTGGTCGACCTCGGCCTCGCCGGTGACGACATAGGCCAGATGGGTGTTGTCGAGGCGTTCGAGGATCACCGCGTCGCCGGGCTTGGCGTCGTCGGCCGATGCGCGGTCGCCTGGCGCGAAGAGCGCGAGGCAAGCGAGCGCCACGACGGACGCGGTGGCGGTGCGGCGCGGCAGGCGGGAAAAGGCGCCGCCCATGAACAGAACGACGAGGCTGTCGATGACGAGAAGTGCGAAGGCCAGCGTCAGCAGGATCGGCTTCAGCGGCAGGGCGGCGGTGCCGGCCAACGGTTCGCGGGCCACGGCAAGCGCGGCATCGACTTTCAGCGGCTTCAGCTCGGCGCCGGCGGGCAGGAGGTTCAACGCGGCAAAGCCGTCCTCGGTGCCGTAGAGGCCGGGCGGGTTGTCGAAGGTCGCCGACGTCGGCCGCGCCTCGCCGAGATCGAGCGGGCGGGCGTTGGCTGTGTCTGCGGTCAGCGCGCCGCGTTCGGTGAGCAGGCGGAAGGGCGCAAGCGTGGCCCTGGCTGCCGGATCGGCATTGGCCGCGGCCGTGCCGGCGCGCGACAGCTGCACCACCCGGCGCAGCATTTCGACGAATTCGCCGGAGATCGGCAGGTCGGACCAGGTGGCCTCGGCGCTGACATGGAAGAGCACGGTGCGGCCGGCGCCGCTTTCTCTGACGGTGACGAGCGGCGTGCCGTCGGCAAGACTCGCCCAGGTGCGTTCGGCCAGATCCGGCGTCGGCTCCGCCAGCACCTGGCGCTTGATCAACACGCCGTCCGGCCTCGGCATGCCGGCAAAGGGGCCGAATTTCGGGAAGTCCGCGAGCGGCTGCGGCTCCGCCCAAGACAGCGCACCGCCGAGTTCGCGTTCGCCCTGGCGCAGGATGACGGGCACCAGCGGATCGCCGACCGGGGCGGCGGCGAGGCGGGGGCCGGCAAAGCGGATCAGCGTGCCGCCCTGAGCGATCCAGGCCTGCAGCGGCTCGTAGACCGCTTCCGGCAGGCGGCCGATGTCGGCCAGCACGATCGCGGAGGGCTTTTGCGCCAGGATCTCCGGCACGGAGACGGCGAGATCGGCGACGCCGGGCTTGATCAGGTCGGCATAGGGCGCGAGCGCCGCTCGATATAGTAGAGCGGCGAAAGCAGTGGCTGGAAATCGTCGCCGACATCGCCGGAAATCAGCGCCACGCGGCGGCGGCGAAACCGTCATCGAGCAGGTGCGTCGCGCCGGCCGTGGCAAGGCCGGCGATCGACAGGCGGGCAAAGTCGTTGCGCAGTTCGAACGGGGCGGTGATCTGGCCGCTGGCCACGGTTGCGCCGGGGGCGAAGTCGACATTGCCCGAGGCGATGACGCGGCCCTGGCGGTCCTGCGCGTCGACGATCAGGCTCCGCGCGGCGCTGCCGTCGAGGCGCGACAGGGTGACGGTGAGGGCATCGGCGCCGTTGGATGCGCCGGTGATGGCGGTCGCGGCGGCGTTGTCGCCCTCGATCAGGCGGAGCTGTGCCGGCGAAAGGGCGGCCAGGTCGGCCATCAGGTCTTCCTTGTCGTCGGCGGCGATGCCGTCGGAGAGGACGGCCAGCGTGCCGGGCCTCGTGCCGTCAAGTGCTGCGCGAAGGGCGTTGAGCGCGTGGGCGCGGTCAGGCCGCAGCGGCTTCGGGCTTGCGGCGCGCAGTTTTTCCAGGGCGGCTGCGGCGCCGGTCGGCACGGCGTCGTGGCTGGCATCGGCGGCAAAGACGATCGACACCGGCAGGTCGCGGTCGCTTGCATCGCCGATCAGGGCTTCGGCGGTGGCGACGCGTCGGTCCCAGTCGGCGACGGTCGCCCAGCCATTGTCGACGAGAAGCACCAGCGGGCCGTCGGTGGAAAGTGAGGCGTTGCGCGGATTGAGCACCGGGTCGGCCAGCGCGAAGATCACCAGGGCCGCGAGCATCATGCGCAGCAGCGTCAGCCACCACGGGCTCTTCGACGGCGTCTCGTCGCGTTTGAGCACACCGGCGAGGATGCGCAGGGGCGGGAAGACTTCGGTCTTCGGGCGCGGCGGGGTGAGCTTCAGCAGCCACCAGATCAACGGCAGGGCGGCGAGCGCAATCAGCACGGCGGGAGTGGCGAAGGCGAGCGGCAGGGCGTTCATGGCGCGGCGCTCCGGCTGACGAGCGGCGGCGTGCCGGAGAGATATATGTGGACCGCGACCAGCGCCTCGGAGGCGAGACGGTCGGTCGAATGGTGGACGAAGCTCCAGCCGAGTCGGCGCAGCTGCTCGCCGAGGTTTTCGCGCCGGGCGAGATAGGCGCGGCGATAGTCGTCGCGCAGACCCTCGGCGCGGCCGGAGACGAGCTTCTGGCCGGTTTCCGGATCGGTGAATTCGGTACGGCCGGTATAGGGAAGCTTTCCTCGGCCGGATCGGCGATCTCGACCACGTGGCCGCGCAGGCCGCGGCGGGCGAGCGGCGCGATCTTCTCCATGATCGCGTCGGCATCGGCGAGGAAGTCGCCGATCAGCACGATGTCGCTCGATCCGCGGATCATGCTCGTGTCCGGCAAGCCATCGGCCAGCGGCGCGTGTAGGATGGCCGTCGCCAGGCGGTCGGCGGCATTGCGGGCGGCGACGGGCTCCATGACGCCCGGGCAGCCGATGCGCTCGCCCGAGCGGGCGAGGATTTCGGCAAGCGCCAGCATCAGCACCAGCGCGCGGCTCTCCTTGGAGACGGAGGCAAGCGTCGACTTGTACATCATCGACGGCGAAAGATCGGCCCAGAGCCAGACGGTGTGGGCGGCCTCCCATTCGCGGTCGCGGATATAGGTGTGGTCGTCGCGGGCGGAGCGGCGCCAGTCGATGCGGGCGAAGCTTTCGCCTTCCGCATAGGGGCGGAACTGCCAGAAATTCTCGCCGATGCCGCGCTTGCGCCGTCCATGCCAGCCGGCGATCACCGTATTGGCGATACGGCGGGCCTCCACCATGCAATCGGGCACGAGGCTGGCGCGCTGGCGGGCGCGGGTCAGCGCGTCCCCGGCGGGGGTCTGCTCGACGATCTGGCCGATGGCTGCCACGTGTCCGCGATCCTTCCCGGTTTCTAGCCGCGCGCCTGCTTCACCAGACCGGCGATCACGTCGCGCACCGACATGCCTTCGGCGCGGGCGGCGAAGGTGAGCGCCATGCGGTGTTCGAGAACGGGTTCGGCCAGTGCATGGACGTCGTCGAGCGAAGGGGCAAGACGGCCTTCATAGAGCGCGCGGGCGCGGGCGCAGAGCATCAGCGCCTGGCCGGCGCGCGGGCCGGGGCCCCAGGCGACCGCCTTGTCGGTCTCGGCAATGCCGTGGCCGGGGCGGGCGGAGCGGACGAGGGACAGAGATGCCGTCGACGACGCTGTCGGAAACCGGCATCTGGCGGATCAGTTTCTGGATCTCGATCAGGCGGGGCGGTCAGGACGCCGGCCGCCTTCTGGTCGCTGATGCCGGTGGTTTCCAGAAGGATCTGCCGTTCGGCCGCGAGTTCCGGATAGCCTACGTCGACCTGCAGCAGGAAGCGGTCGAGCTGGGCTTCGGGCAGCGGATAGGTGCCTTCCTGCTCCAGCGGGTTCTGGGTGGCGAGAACGTGAAAAGGAGCGGGCAGGTCATAGGGCCGGCCGGCGATGGTCACCTGATATTCCTGCATCGACTGCAGCAGCGCCGACTGGGTGCGCGGGCTTGCGCGGTTGATCTCATCGGCCATCAGCAACTGGGCGAAGACCGGACCCTTGATGAAGCGGAAGGAGCGCCGGCCGTTCTCGTCCTGGTCCATGACCTCGGTGCCGAGAATGTCGGAGGGCATCAGGTCGGGGGTGAACTGGATGCGGTTGGCGTCGAGGCCGAGCACGGTGCCGAGCGTGGTGACGAGCTTGGTCTTGGCAAGACCCGGCACGCCGACGAGCAGCGCATGGCCGCCCGAGAGGATGGCGAGCAGGGTGTTCTCGACCACCTTTTCCTGACCGAAAATGACCTTCGAGACGGCCAGGCGCACGGCGGCGATGTCGGCCAGGGCCTTTTCGGCGGCCGCGATGATGGCCTTTTCGTCGAGGGCGGCATCCGGGGTTGGCATCAGGCCCATGGTCTTCTCCATCTGGTTTTGCCGTCGCGGCCGAATCGGGGCGGTCTTCCCGACAGCGGCACATGAAACTAACTTATTCCCCAACGGGCGGCTGACAAGCGCGTTTCGAATGACTATCTCGTGACATAACACTGATTAGGCACCAACCGGGACGCAAAGATGGCAGGCGATACGCTGAAGGCGACGACGGATGCGGCCGGACTGGCGGCGATGATTTCGCGCGCGGCGGCGCAGACGGCCGGCGGCAAGCCGAGCCTGCCGCCCGTGGAGCGCTGGGAACCGCCATTCTGCGGCGATATCGACATGGAAATCCGCGCCGACGGGACCTGGTTCTACATGGGCACGCCGATCGGCCGCGCGCCGCTGGTGCGGCTGTTCTCGACGGTGTTGCGCAAGGACGAGGACGGCAAGACCTATCTCGTAACACCTGTGGAGAAAGTCGGCATCCGCATCGAGGATGCACCCTTTCTCGCGGTCGAGATGAGCGAGAGCGAGCGGGACGGGAACAAGCTGCTGACCTTCCGCACCAATGTCGGCGACGTGGTCGAGGCCGGGCCGGACTATGCGCTGCGCTTCGTCGTGCATGGTGAGAACCATGAGCTCAAGCCTTACCTGCATGTGCGCGGGCGGCTGGAGGCGCTGGTGTCGCGCGCCGTTATGTATGACCTTGTGGAGCAAGGCGAGACGGTGGAGATCGACGGGGTGGAGATGTTCGCGATCCGCTCGGGCGGGACGATCTTTCCGGTGATGCCGGCGGCAGAACTCGACCGGCTGTCGAAATGAGTTTCGACATCTATTCCGCCGCCGACTTCCGTCACCGCGCGCTGAACCAGATCGGTGCGCCGATCGAGCATGCCTGGCGCGATCACGGCGACCACATCCTCAATCCGGCGACGCTGCTCGAGGTCGAGGGGCTGAAGCTCAAGGACGCGGCCGTTCTGGTTCCGGTGGTCGATGATCCAGAGGGGGCCAAGGTGATCCTGACCCAGCGCACGGCGAAGCTTCGCAAGCATACCGGCCAGGTCGCCTTTCCCGGCGGCGGCATCGACGAGGGCGACCTGTCGCCGGAAGTCGCGGCGCTGCGCGAGGCGGAGGAGGAGATCGGGCTCGATCCGTCCTTCGTCGAGACGGTCGGCCGGCTGCCGCAATATCTGTCCGGCACGGGCTTTCGCATCGTGCCGGTGCTCTCCGTGGTCCGGCGCGGCTTCGTCATCAAGCCCAATCCCGACGAGGTCGATGCGGTCTTCGAAGTGCCGCTGTCCTTCCTGATGAACCCGGACAATCACCAGCGCGACAGCCGCACCTGGCAGGGGATCATCCGGCATTTCTACGTGATGCCCTATGGCGAGCGCCATATCTGGGGCATTACCGCCGGCATCATCCGGACGCTTTATGAAAGGCTCTATGCATGACCAACCTGTCGAACGAGACCTGGTTCACCGATCCGGCATTGCAGCGGCTGTTTGCGCTGCTCAATGCCGATGGCGGCGAGGCGCGCGTCGCCGGCGGGGCGGTGCGCAACAGCCTGATGGGCCTGCCGGTCGCCGATATAGACCTTGCGACCACGCTGCCGCCCGAGACGGTGATGGAGCGCGCCAAGGCGGCCGGGATCAAGGCGGTGCCGACCGGGATCGACCACGGCACGGTGACGCTGGTGCTCGACGGCAGGGGCTTCGAGGTGACCACGCTTCGCCGCGATGTCGAGACCGACGGCCGCCGCGCCAAGGTGGCTTTCGGCGAGGACTGGCAGGAGGACGCCGAGCGCCGTGACCTGACGATCAACGCGCTCTATGTCGGTGCCGATGGCGAGGTGATCGACCTCATCGGCGGACTTCCGGATGTCGAGACGAAGACGGTGCGCTTCATCGGCGACGCGGACACGCGGATCGCCGAGGACTATCTGCGCATCCTGCGCTTCTTCCGCTTCTTCGCCCATTATGGCGGCGGGCGGCCGGATCCAGCGGGCCTCAAGGCCTGTTCGCGGGCGAAGGACAAGCTCGACCCTTTCGGCGGAGCAGGTCTGGGCGGAGACGAAGAAGCGCTGTCGGCCCGCGATCCGGGCCGCGCGCTGTGTGGATGCGCCAGTCCGGCGTGCTCGGGGCCATCCTGCCCGAAACCGAAGAGTGGGGTATCGACGCGATTCCGGCCTTGGTCGCCGCCGAGCAGGCGCTCGGATGGGAGCCGGAGCCGATGCTGCGGCTCGCTGCGATCGTGCCCAAGGACGCCGAGCGGCTGGCGGCCCTTGCGCAACGGCTGCGCCTCTCGAATGCCGAGGCCGCTTTCCTCGACCGCTTTGCCCGGGCGCCGAAGCCGAACGGTGAGGTGACGGACGCGGCCTTCGACCGTGAGCTCTATCGCCTGGGCAAGGACAGTGTGATCGCGTCGCTGAAGATCGATCTGGCCACCGCGCGCAGCAACGCCGCCGCAGACCCGAAGGCGATGGCGCGGGCCGGGCGGCTGTCAGTCCTCTTGACGCGGGCGGAAAAATTCGAGCGGCCGTCCTTTCCCTTGAGCGGCGCCGATGTGCTGGCGGCCGGGACTTCGCCGGGACCCAAGGTGGGTGAAACGCTGAAAGCGCTGGAGCAGGAATGGATCTCGTCCAACTTCTCCTTCGACCGGGCGAAGCTGCTCGCCCGGCTGTCGGACCTCGTCAGGAACTGATTCAAGTCGTTGCGAAAACGATTCCGTCAGGCCGGCCAAGCGACTGAAACTGCACGGATTTCGCGGCGGTTCTCAGATGTTGAATCAAGTGCCGGCGGGGCCATGGAGACCCCTGACCGTCAGGCGGCTTTTGCCTGATCGGTGATCCGGGCCTTGATGGCGTCGACCATGGTTTCGCGGATGATCGTTTCGCCATGCGCAGTCCGCATGTGCTCGACGGTGCGGCGGACGACTTCGGCTTCCTCCTCGGCACGGGTGTGCCAAGGGCAACCCGGAACCAGTGAACCGCATTCAAACTGCTTCATGTCGGATCTCCTCTTCGACTGGGTTCAAGGCATTGAAATATATCATGAAGCGCTAATCAGACAAAGGCGAGACACGTAAGGCGCGCAACGTCCACGGTGGTGACCGCGGTCTTTTGCGGCGCGGAGGTGCGTTCGAACTGCCTATTCCGGCATGGCCCAGGCGCGGAACACCGAGCCGTTGGTCTGCGGATGACGACGGCGGGGAGCGCCCTCAATGTCGTTTGCGGCTGCGAGATCGGCCAGATCGCGGTCGGCCAGCCCCAACTGCACCTGTTCGACGAAATAGGCGTGGGGAAGATCGACGCCGCTCGTCGCCCGCAATTGTTCGGCAAGGCGATCAATGAGCTCAAGCGCATCAAGCGCTCGGTCGGTGGCTGTGGATTGCTGGGGCGGAATGCTGCTCGGGTAGGCCATCGCACATCTCCTCCATGTAACCAATGAGAAAGATAACACGACGGCAGCCTATTCCAAATGCAATTTAGTGTCGCAGGCGCGGGCTCCGAGAAATGTGACCAGAAACAGACGCGCCCGGCTGTTCGCCCTGAAGGGGTCTTGCCTTGCCCCGGTTCAGGGCCAGCGCACCACCGGCGGCATGGAGGACAGGATCGATTCAACATTGCCGCCGGTCTTCAGGCCGAAGATCGTGCCGCGGTCATAGAGCAGGTTGAACTCGACGTAGCGGCCGCGGCGGATCAACTGCTCGTCGCGGTCCTCTTCGGTCCAGGGCTGGTTGAAGTTCGACCGCACGATCTTCGGATAGACGAGATTGAAAGCGCGACCGACGTCCTGGACGAAGGCGAAGTCCGCGGCCCAGCCGCCCCGCTCCTCGGGGGAGTGCAGCCAGTCGAAGAAGATGCCGCCGATGCCGCGCGCCTCGTTGCGATGGGGCAGGAAGAAATACTCGTCGCACCAGGCCTTGTAGGCCGGGTAGTCCGCGACGGCGGCGTGGCGGCCGCAGGTGATTTCCATGGCGCGGTGGAACAGGCGGCTGTCCTGGTCCTCCTGGGTGCGGCGCCGGTCGAGCACCGGGGTCAGGTCGGCACCGCCGCCGAACCACTGGCTGGTGGTCACCACCATACGGGTGTTCATGTGCACGGCCGGCACGTTCGGATTGACCGGATGGGCGATCAGCGAGATGCCCGAGGCCCAGAAGCGCGGATCTTCCTCGGCGCCGGGCATGGTCTTGCGGAATTCCGGCGAGAACTCGCCGTGGACCGTCGAGGTATGCACGCCGACCTTCTCGAAGACGCGGCCTTCCATCATCGACATGCGGCCGCCGCCCCCGGCGCCGCCGTCACGCTGCCAGTCCTTGGGCGCGAAACGGCCGGGCGCCTGGTCGGCCAGCGGACCGGAAAGCTCGTCCTCGAGCGCTTCGAAGGAGGCGCAGATCGTGTCGCGCAGGCTTTCGAACCAAGCGCGTGCCGCCAGCTTCTTGTCCTCGATGTCGTCTGGCAGGCCTTTCGGCAGATCAGGTCTTTGCATGGCTTCCCCTGGGCATCAGCCCATGCTTGGCGACTCGTCGCCTATTGCAGTTTAGGAATTAACAGGACGGCCCGGTCTCGAACAGCGGCGCTGCGGCCACGTCCCCGAAAATCGACTCGCAAAACCGCAAGAGGGGCATTATTTTGTCTGCCAGCGAGGTGTTTGATGAGCAGAATACCCGGTCCTCCGCCGCTCGACGGCCTGAAAAAGCGCATTGCCGACCACCGGTTGGCCAAGGCCGGCAAGGACGGCGGCCATTTCGTGCGCGAGACCTTCTGCCTGACGCGCGACGAGGCGCGGGCCAAGGCGCGGGAATGGTTCGACACCTTCCCCAAGGCCGCCTACTGGACCGAAGTCGAGAGCTGGCGCCAGCTGGACGGCGACCAGATCGAGTTCACCATGCGCCGGCTGCCATCGGCCGACTGACGGGGCCGGCTGCCGGGAGCCCCCGGCATTTCTCTGGTATTTCCAGCAATCGCTAAACTTCTAAGGTTTTCTTAAAGCCGATATCAAATCGGCTCTGGCATCATCTTCCCTGTTGACGGTCTGTGCGCCTCTGCATGGACCCGGCATGAAGCCCGTCGTCAAAGCCATGGCCACCGCCCGGCATTTTTCGTGGTTCACAGCAAGGACAACTGATGACAAGTGTTTCCTTCAATTCGACGGCCGCCTCGGCACTGTCGTTGCTGACCGGTTCGAGCAGGGCGCTCGAAGCGACACAGACACGGGTGGCTTCCGGCAAGCGGGTGGACGAGGCATCGGACAACGCCGCCTACTGGTCGATCGCAACGACGATGAGCGCCGATGCCATGTCGCTGTCCAGCGCCGAGGACGCGACCGGGCTATCCGCCGCAATCACCGATACCGCCGCGCTCGGGATGGAAGCGGCGACGTCGATCGTCGCCGAGATCCAGTCCAAGCTGATCCTCGCCCAGGCGGTTGGCACGAACCGCTCGGCGGTCAATGCGGAGATCACCCAGCTCAAGGCGCAACTCGGCACGATCGCCCAGTCGAGTTCGTTCAACGGCCAGAACTGGCTCAACCTCGATGCCGGGCAGCAGCCCAAGGTCCAGTCCATGGTCGCCTCCGTCACCAGCAATGGCGACGGAGACGTGTCGGTCAACGTGATCGATTTCGACACGGCGAAGTCGACGCTGGTCAGCGGCCAGGACGCGCAGGACGGATTGCTCACGCAGTCCTATGCGGGCACGACGAAGAGTGGGGTGGCCTATGAGTACCATCTGCTCGATGCCAATTCGGCCGTTCCGGTTGCCGCCACGTCCCATGAGATTTCGGTGTCCGACGCGACGACGAGCGCCGAATTCGACGGCATGATCTCGGCGATGAATTCGATGATGACCAACATGATCGACGCCAGCGCCAATCTCGGCGCCACCCGAAGCCGGATCGCTTCCAGCACGGAGTTCCTGCAGGACCTCCAGGACATCACCGAGATCGGCATCGGCCGTCTGGTGGATGCCGACATGGAAGAGGAATCGGCCAAGCTTTCGGCGCAGAAGGTCCAGCAGCAGTTGCAGACCATCGGGCTCAACATTGCCAACAATTCGATGGGGGCCTCGCTCAAGCTGTTCGCCTGAGGGTGACGCATTGATACAGGAGGGCGGAAAAGGCTTCGCCCATGCTTTACATGAAGAGCCCGGCACATCGTCCTGATGTGCCGGGCTCACTTGTCTGGGGAATGTCGAGTTCTGACGCCCGTCAACGGCGGGTCGGACCCTTCGATTTCGGGGTCCTGCGCGTTGCACGGGTCGCCTTGCTCGATGCGTGGCGCTGCGGGACGGCGGCCGAGACCGGTTCAGGAGCGGCCACGATTGCCGGTGCTTCGGCTTCGGCGGGCTGCTCCTCGGCGATCGCTTCGATCGGGGCGGCAGGCATCTCCTCGTCATCGGCGGCGACGGCCCGAGGAGATTGTTCCACGACCGCCTCATCCGTTTCTTCACGCTCTGCCATAACGGCGACGGGCTCTTCCGCTTTCTCCGACGCCAGCGCCTGGATCGGTTCGATCACGGCATCCGTGACCGGTCCGGTTTCCGCAGCCAGATCGGCATCTGCCACCGGTTCGGGCTCGGCGACCTGTACGGCGTCGTCGATCTGTTCCGGTTCGTCGGATACCGTCTCGATGGCCGCTTCGGCCTCGATTGCCGGGCTCGGTGAAAGGGCTGGCGCCCCGGCGCCGACCGCCTCGGTCGTGGCCGACTGTTCAGGCTCGACAACGGCCGGCAGGCTGCGGGCGACGATGTCCCTGAGGATCTTGGTGACCTGCAAGGCGCCGGCAAAGTCGGTATTGGTCGCGTGTCCGGCGAGCGGCACGCGGATGTCGCTGGCGATCTGCGGGCGGGAGTTGATCTCGCCGAACCAGTCGAGTTCGCCGATCACGTCGACCACGTCGCGGCAATCCGGCGGCATGGTGATGCGCCCGCCGAAGGTGACGATGCGCAGGCCGCTTGCCATCTTGCGCAGGCGGGAGGGGTCCTCTTCCCGGATGGCGTAGAGAGCCTCGGACAGCACGCGGTTGCCGCGCGAATGACCGGCGAGCAGATGGAAGGAGAGGCCGGGATCGGCCAGCAGCGTTTCGACGGTGTCGGTGTCGAGGGCGCTCGGATGCTGCTTCAGGGCCAGCTTGTGGCGGTCTTCGTAGGCGCCGAGATGCGGGCGGCCGACGACGTCGTCGATCACTTCGAGATCGTTGCGCATATGGCCGAGCCAGCCGAAGAAGAACGAGCCGCCGATCGTCTCGTTGATGATGTCGCCGAGGCCGTAGCCCGAGACCACGGCGGCGACCGGTTCACCGATGGCGTCGGCGACGTTGCGGGCGAAAGCCGCAGCTCCGATCGCCGAGCCGCCGATGCCGGCGACCGCCAGGGCGTGCACGTCGCGCCCGCCGCGCAGCTTGTATTCCGCCACGCTGTCGCAAATCGTCAGCATCGGGCCACCGCTCGGCGGCACGATCATGATCAGGCCTTCGGAGGCGAGGGAATCGCTGATGTAGAAGGTTTCCTCGGCGGTCAGCGACTTCACGTCATAGAAGATCGCATCGAGTCCGGTGTTGCGCAGGCGCCAGGGCTCAAGCGCGGCGTTGCGGGCTGGGCGATGCTGAAGCCGCTCCGGAAAGCTCAGACTTCTGGCGAACTGGGTCAGACTCAGGGCGAATGCGGTCTCGAACATCGATCGTCTCCCGGTTTATGCTGCGGTGCAATATAGCATCTATCGGTAGAATTAGCAAACTCTGCGGGAACCACGAGCCATCATGCCGCAGTTGCAAACGTAACCGATGGACGGGCCGCGGGTCGGCGGCCGCGGCCAGTCTAGCGTGGTTTCACGACGGTTGATTGATGGGCGGGCAGGGAATGCGCGCGGCGCCACTGCCGCAAACGACGTCAGCTGGTCTGGCGCAGGGCTTCGCCGGCGATCATCGCCGCCGACATCGCGACATTGATCGAGCGTTGCCCCTCGACCATGGGAATGAGGACGCGCGCGTCGGCTCTGTCGTGGACGGGCTCGGGAACACCGGCACTTTCGCGGCCGAACAGCAGGATGTCGTCGGGGCGGTAGGCGAAGTCGGTATAGCGTTCCGCAGCCTTGGTCGATGCGAGGACCAGACGCCGCCCGCTGTCGCGCCGCCAGTCCTCGAAGCGCTCGAAATTGACATGGCGGACAAGCGACACGCTGGCCAGATAGTCCATGCCGGCGCGCTTCAGGTTGCGGTCGGAAATTTCGAAGCCGGCGGGCTCGATGATGTCGACGCCGAGGCCGAGGCAGGCGGCAAGCCTGAGGATCGTGCCGGTATTGCCGGGAATGTCGGGCTGGTAGAGGGCGATGCGAAGTCCGGTCATGGCCCTTCCTATCGCGGTACGGCCATGTCGCTCAAGGGGTGGTCAGGTGCAATTGCCTGTTGTCTTCGGGCAACAGGTCGGCGGGATCGAGCATCGACCGGAGGTTTGATGCTTTTCAATTCTGCGTAGGAAAGGTAGAAAGCACTCCTCTTCAACACGCAACAGGGAGGCCTCGATGATATCACATGGTATGACGCGCCTTCCGGTGCCGCACTACTGGCAGGCTGCGTGACGGCGACACAGTCGCCCCTCTTTCAAGACTTTTCCATTTGAATCACCTTGCGGCCGGTTGCGGCCTCATTGTCTGATTTTTGGCCCTTCCGGATCCGCAGGACGGATTCCGGTCATACGCCGGGCGCTGATTTTCTGGAGAATTCCGCATGTTTTCGTGGTTCGAGAACCGCCTCAATCCCTATCCGCCGGAAGCGCCCGTGCTGCCGCCGAAGGGGCTCGTGGCATTCTGCTGGCATTACACCAAGCCGGCCGCTCCCTGGCTGCTGCTGCTCGGACTGTGCTCGATGCTGATCGCCGTCGGCGAGGTCCTGCTCTACCAGTTCCTCGGCAATATCGTCGACTGGCTGTCGGTTGCCGACCGCGCCACCTTCCTTGAGACGGAGCAGGGCCGGCTGATCTGGATGGCGGCCCTGCTTCTTATCGGCCTGCCGGTGGTCGGGTTCATCCATACGCTGACCATGCACCAGGTGCTGGCCGGCAATTTCCCGATGATCGCCCGCTGGCAGATGCATCGCTTCCTGCTGCGCCATTCGATGACCTTCTTTGCCAACGAGTTCGCCGGCCGGGTGTCGACGAAGGTGATGCAGACTTCCCTTGCCGTGCGTGAAGCGGTGATGAAGATCATCGACGTGTTCGTCTATGCGATCAGCTTCTTCGTCTCGATGCTGGCGCTGGTCTTCGCCGCCGACTGGCGGCTGGTCGCGCCGCTGATCATCTGGATCGTCGTCTATACGCTGATCCTCACCTTCTTCGTCCCGCGCTTGCGCCGGCTCTCCAGCGAGCAGGCCGACGCGCGCTCGATGATGACGGGTCGGATCGTCGACAGCTACACCAACATCGCCACCGTGAAGCTGTTCTCCCATGCCGGCCGCGAGGAAGCCTATGCCAAGGACGGCATGAACGCCTTCCTCGACACGGTTCATCGGCAGATGCGGCAGATCACGTTGCTCAACGTCTTCGTCGACATCAACAATGCCATCGTGCTCTTTGCCATATCCGGTCTCAGCATCTGGTTCTGGCTGGGCGGCACGGTCTCTGTCGGCGCGATCGCGGTCGCCATCGGCCTTGCCATGCGCATCAACGGCATGTCGCAGTGGATCATGTGGGAGGTCTCGGCGCTCTTCGAAAACATCGGCACGGTCTATGACGGCATGGGCATGATGACGAAGCCGCACGACATCGTCGATGCCGGCGGAGCCAAGGCGCTTGCCGCGCCGAAGGGCGAGATCGTCTACGACCATGTCCGTTTCCACTATGGCAAGGACAAGGGCGTGATCGAGGACTTCTCGCTGATCATCAAGGCCGGCGAGAAGGTCGGCCTCGTCGGGCGCTCCGGTGCCGGCAAGACCACGCTGATGAACCTGTTGCTGCGCTTCTACGATCTGGAGAAGGGCCACATCCTGATCGACGGCCAGGACATTTCCGGGGTTTCGCAGGACAGCCTGCGGTCGCTGATCGGCGTCGTCACCCAGGATACCTCGCTCCTGCACCGGTCGATCCGCGACAATATCGCCTATGGGCGGCCCGAGGCGAGCGACGCGGAGGTTCTGGAGGCGGCCAGGCGCGCCAATGCCACCGAGTTCATCGAGGGCCTGGTCGACATGCAGGGCCGCAAGGGGCTCGACGCGCAGGTCGGCGAGCGCGGCGTGAAGCTCTCCGGCGGCCAGCGCCAGCGCATCGCGATTGCCCGGGTGTTCCTCAAGAACGCACCGATCCTGGTGCTCGACGAGGCGACCTCGGCGCTCGATTCCGAAGTCGAGGCGGCAATCCAGGAAAGCCTGTTCTCGCTGATGGAGGGCAAGACGGTGATCGCCATCGCTCACCGCCTGTCGACGCTGACCCAGATGGACCGGCTGGTCGTGCTCGACAAGGGCCGGATCATCGAGACGGGGACACATGGCCAGTTGGTGGCCGAGGGCGGCGTCTATGCCGACCTGTGGAACCGCCAGTCCGGCGGCTTCCTCGCCGATCAGCACGAAACCGAGGCTGCGGCGGAATAATCTTCCGCCGCACAGCCCTTCGCCCCGCCGATCGCGGCGCGGGCGAAGGGCATGCAGTTTTCGTGAAGGGGCTTCGCGGACAAATCGATTGTCGGCAGGGAAGGGCGGGGCTAAGCAGCGCTGTCCCGCCTCCGGACGAAGCGGGACAAGGCGCTGCTGAGCGGGGCATGATGCGACATTATCTCGATTGGGTCTGGGCTGGGCTGGCCGGCGGCTTGCTGGCCGTCATGATCACCATCAATAGCGGGCTCGCCGCGCATTCGACGCCCTTTGTCGCCTCATGGGTGGTGCATGGGGTGGGGGCCGTCGCCGCCTTCTTGCTGTTGCGCGTCAATCTGCTGCTGGTTACCGGCAGGCGCGGCGCGGGGCAGGGGGTGTCGAAGCCGCCGCTCTGGTCCTATCTCGGCGGCGCGCCGGCGCCTGGTGGCGCTCTCCTCGATCGCGGTCAATTCCGAGCTGGCGCTCGCCGGCGGGCTTTCGTTGCTTCTGGTCGGGCAGATCCTGTTCGGCCTGATCTCCGATCTCTGGGGGCTGTTCGGCACGCCGAAGCGGATGCTCAACCGCTTCGACCTTTTGGCGGCTCTTTGCGTCATCGCCGGTAGCGCGCTCATCATCTATTCGGGAGGCGCGTGATGCTGACCTCTGTTCTGATCGCGCTTGCCGGCGGGGCCGCCGTCGGCATGAGCCGCTCGATCAACGGGCGCCTCACCATGGACCGCGGGGCGTTTCGCGCCTCGTTCTGGAACCATTTCATCGGTTTTGCCCTGCTCACCGTGTTCGTCGTCTTGTTCGAGCGGCAGGGCCTGGCGCTGCTCGGCCAGGTGCCGGGCTGGGCCTTTACCGGCGGCATGGTCGGCGCCGTGTTCGTCGCCATCTCGTCCTATGTCTTCCCGCGCATCGGCGCTGCCCGCTCGGCCCTGCTGATCATCGGCGGGCAGATGATCGCCGGGCTGGCGATCGACTATCTGCGCGGCACCGCAACCTTCCATGTCGGCCAGCCGGCCGGCGTGGCGCTTATCCTGTTCGGCATTTATCTCACGCGCTTTTCGAAGTGAGGGCACGAAGAGCGCCGTCGGAGAAATTCCGGGCATGACGCAAATGTAATCCCTTTCCGGCCGCATTTTCTTTGCCCCGCTCGGGAATCCGCCTATATCGCTTGGCATGATCTTCCGCTCCGTCGCCCGCCTGTTCGAAAACTGGATCTCTCCCTTCGCCCGCACGGACGACCTCAGGCCGCCGTCCGGAACCTGGGCCTTTGTCTGGTTCTATGTGCGCCAGGCGAAGATGCCCTTCGTCATGATGGCGCTGTTCGGCGGCGCGGTCGCCATGCTCGAGGCGGCCCTGTTCTGGTTCGTCGGCCGTCTCGTCGATCTGCTCGACAC
>JAHRYZ010000063.1 GCA_020621905.1 Rhizobium sp. | reverse complement strand
CGCCGCCACCGCCGCCGCCGCCGCCCGAGGAGCCGCCGCCGGAGGAGAAGCCGGAGGATGAGCTCTTGGGCGGGGCCGGGATGGTGGAGGCGATGGTCGAGGCCATGGCGGACGAGAAGCCGCCGATCCGGCCGCCGAAATCGCCGGGATGGGCGCCGTGATACCAGGCCGGCTGATAGCTGGCGGCAGCCGCACCGGCGGCGGCCGAGGCGAGCCAGGTTTCGAAGGTCTCGGTCCACGGTTTTTCGACGCCGAGCGCGACGGCATAGGGAAGAAGCGTCTCGAAATGCTGCGGCGACATTTTCGGCGCCCCTTGCATGTTGAGCCGGTCCTTTTCGGCGAGCGTCAGATAGGTGCGCAGGCCCTCGATGCCGTCCATCAGCTTGCGCCCGACCGGCGTGGGGGCGCCCATGAGGAAGAAGAACAGCGCGTTGAGCAACACGATGCCGCCCACCGCGACCAGCACGGAGATCTGATGGACCTCCGAAAGGTCGATGAAGATCGCCAGAACCGACACCAGAGACATGGCGACTGCAACGAAGCCGAGGATCGCCAGCCCGACGATGGAAATGATCCTGACGACAAGCGGCGCCCCCCGCCGCACGCCACGGCCGAGCCGCACGGCGAAGCCGCCGAGAAAGGCCGACATGACGATCGGCGCAAAGAGGAGCCCTATCGTGTCCTCGGTCAGCGAACCGAAGATCAGCAGTGCTGCGAGCGCGGCAATGCTCAGCGCCACGCCGCCGAAGATATAGCCGCCATTGCCGCGGTAATATTTGCCGCGATGCTCCTTCTCGATCGCGTCACGGAACTTCTTGCCGACGCTCTGAACCCGCTTGCCGTTCGCCTTGTCGATGGTGAGGCTGGCCCCCGGCCCGCCGAGCGCGTCAATCAGGCTTGCCTGGCCGGCCGGCAGTTTTCCACTGACCGGCTTGTCGGTGCGGTTGACGACGATCGAATTCTCGAGATCGTCGAGCACCACATAGCCCTTGACCGCGAGATCGAGCAGCGAGGCGGACAGCGCCGTCCAGCCTTCGCCGGAAAATCCCTTGTTGTCGATGTAGTTGACCAGAGCGGGGGATAGGCCCTCCGGCGGATCCCAGCGCGGCACCATGACGCCCTCTTCCGGATCGCGGCCGACCGCGATCCACAAGCGCAGATAGTAGAAGAAGACGAGGCCGAGGCCGCCATAGCCGATGATCGCATTGATGTTGTCGCGCAGCCACCACCAGGTGCTCTTCTCGCTCGACGGCGCAAGCACGGCCCCCTTGGGCAGGCCGACGACGATCGTCAGCCCTTCGCCGATACCGAGCGGCGCCGTCGTTTCGAAATACGCCCCGTCATCGGCGCGCTGGTAGCGGGCATTGGTCTCGGTGGAACCGAGAGGGCCGGTGGAATAGGCCGTCTGCGTGGCCGTCACGCCATCCGGCAGGATCACGTTGGCCGACGCTTTAAGGATCGGGAACTTCCAGCCATTGCCGGTGACGTTCCAGTAGAGCTCGTCGTGATCCTCGAAGTAGCGGATCTGCCGGCCGGTCGTGTAGGTGACGGTGTAGGTATAGTCGCCCGGATCGAGGAAGACGTCGGCGGAACCGGCATAGATGCGGATGCCGCCGGAAATGCTCTCGGTGTGGTAATCCTCCGGCTCGCCGTCGCGCTCGACCGAGACGAGGTCGAAATCGACCTTGATGCGCCGGCCGTCGGCATCCTCGGCATAGAGCGGAAAGTCGCGGAAGATGCCGCGCTTGACGTCCTGGCCCTCGGCGCGGACCGTGATCGTCTCGGTCACGCTGAGCGTCGCATCGGGAGCCACCGCGATGTCCGCGTGATAGTCGCGGATGACCTCGGCGGCGGAAGTCTGCCCGGCCGCAGCAAGAAGGACGAGGACTGCTGTCAGGAGGCCGAGCACCTTGTTCATAAACGCTATCCTTGGCTGAACTGAACGCCGAGCGAGGCCAGCGCATCCCAGTAGCCGGGATAGGTCTTGGCGACGCAGCCGGGATCGAGAATGGTGATGTCGCGGATCTTCAGGCCGGCGAGCGCAAAGCTCATGGCGATGCGATGATCGGCGAAGGTGTCGATGTCGGCCGGCAGGCTCTGGCCGGCGAGCGTCGGATCAGAATGAACGATCAGGTCGTCGCCCTGCTCCTCCGCCAGACCTTCGCGAATATTGTTGAGGCCGATCGACAGGGCGCGGATGCGGTCGCATTCCTTGACCCGCAGATTGGCGATGCCGACAAAGCGCACCGGCGTCTCGTTGAAGGCGGCGAGCACCGCGATCGTCGGGATCGCGTCCTGCATCTGCGAGCCGTCGATGACGGCGGGCATGCGCGGGAAGGCAGCGATCACCTCATGGGCTCTCGCATCCGGCTGAGTGAAATCGCCCGACGGCGTGCCGATGTCGATCGAACCGCCGGTCACGACCTCTGCGCCCCAGAGATAGGTGGCGGCGGAGGCGTCGGGTTCGATGTGGAAGTCGGTCGCCGTGTAGCCCGTCGGCTCGATGCGCCAGGAGGCCGGGGTCGGCTGGGTGACCGCAGCACCGAAGGCCCGCATGGCAGACAGCGTCAGGTCGATATAGCCGCGCGCGCCGATATCGGCGCCGGCCAGCTCGATCTCGAAGGGTTCGGCGGCGCAGGCGGCGGCCATCAGCAGGGCCGAGACATACTGGCTGGACAACCCCGCATCGATCACCACCTTGTTGCGCGCAAAGGCGCCGGTCGCGTCGATGGTCACCGGCGGGCATCCGGTCGGCGCGTCGATCGACACGCCGAGCGACTGCAGGGCCTCGACCAGCGGCTTGATCGGCCGCTTGCGCATATGCTCGTCGCCGTCGACCACATAGCGGCCCTTGCCGAGCGCCAGCGCTGCCGTGAGGAAGCGCGTGGCGGTTCCGGCATTTCCAAGGAAGAGCGGCGCGGCGGCGGGCTTAAGCTCGCCCGTTCCGGTGACGACGAAGGTGGTGCCATCCGGCTCCTCGACGGTCACGCCCATGGCACGCAGGGCGTCCGCCATGTAGCGCGTGTCGTCGCTCTTCAACGCCCCCGTCAGCCGGCTCGTGCCCTTGGCCAGACCGGCCAGCAGAAGCGCGCGATTGGTGATCGATTTCGAGCCGGGCGGGTTGACGCGCCCGGAAAGCGGACGGCCGGGCGGAATGATGGTCAGTTTTTCGGTTTTCATGCTGTGTCTCGAAGCGGCCGGAAATCGACCGCGCTTAGAATTTCACCGTGGGGACCGCACGATCGGCGTCGTTGGCGATCTCGAAATAGCCGGCCTTGGAAAATCCGAACTGGCTGGCGACGAGGTTGGACGGGAAGCTGTCGACCTTGACGTTCAGGTCGCGCGCGGCACCGTTATAGTATCGGCGCGACATCTGGATCTCGCCTTCGATCGTATCGAGCGAACGATGCAGTTCCATGAAGTTCTCGTTGGCCTGGAGTTCCGGATAGGCTTCGGCGAGCGCGACGATCCTGCCGAGCGCCTGGCCAAGAAGCCCTTCGGCCGCGGCACGGCCGGCAACGTCTCCGGCCGGCACGGCCTGGGCACGGTTGCGCAGTTCGACCACTTCCTCGAAGGTCGATTTTTCGTGCGCGGCATAGCCCTTCACGGTCTCGATCAGGTTGGGGATGAGGTCGGCGCGGCGCTTCAGCTGGACATCGATGCCGGACCAGGCTTCCTCGGTCATCTGCCGGGATTTGACCAGGCCGTTGTAGATCATAACGGCATAGAGGGCGACGATAACGAGAACAGCAAGCGTGATAAACATGGCAATGCTCCGGCTTATGCAAGGATAGGCGGACCTTAGGGGTTCGCTCCGGAAAAGTCATCAGCCGATCGCGAGGGTGCCGAGTCATCCGGAGGCGATGCCGTGGATACCAGCCCTTCGGCTTCGGCAAGCTCGCGCAGCGCCAGTTCCAGCCCCGGCGATACCGCATGCATGTAGGCATAGGTCAGCATCAGGAGGACGAGATGGGCGATGGCACCGACGGCGGCGACCTGCATCAGCCGCTGGCTCGCTGCGGGATCGGAGAAGCCGTCGACCGGCGCATCGCCAACGATCCGCATCAAGCCAAATGCAAGGATGGCTGTCAGGACAATGCCGGCGGGATACCATGGGATGGAGGACACCGCCCTGCTCTCGCTTTCCGCTGCGAAGTCCTCGATATCGATCAAGGTATAGAGCGGCATCCATAGATTGGCGACCGGGATGAAAAAGCCGACAATCGCCGTCCATGGAGTGTATCGGACGCTGTCCCGGCGCACCGCATTGGCCAGACGCACCGAGAGCCAGATCCAGCGCAGGAAAAACAGGATGGTAAGGGCCTGAAGGACCGCCAAAGACAGATCGAACGGCCCCGTGACCTCAAGCATCGCCTGGAAGAGCGGGCTCTCCGCACCGGTGCGAAAGGCCGAACCGGTCTTCTCGACGACATAGCTGACGAAGGCGAGGTAGAGATAGAAGCCGACGGACAAGGTGAGCATCGCCCCGCTGACGCAGGCCGCCAGGACCCAGGCGCGGCGGGCCCAGGTGAGACCGCCAGCCAGGGATTTTGCCGGAGTGATCCGGCGTTCCGTCATGCAGCCTTGCCGAGATTGACCCCGCCGGCATCAGTCAGCAGGAAGGCTTCGCCACAGGCCTTGGCGAGCGTGCGCACACGCAGGATGTAGCTCTGCCGCTCGGTCACCGAAATCACACCGCGGGCGTCCAAGAGGTTGAAGACATGGGACGCCTTGATGCACTGGTCATAGGCCGGGAAGACGCATTTGTGCAGGCGCTGATTGTCGTTCTCGCCGGGAGCGCCGGCCGCGAGCAGCGCCTGGCATTCCTTCTCGGCGTCGACGAAATGCCGGTGCAGCATCTCGGTATTGGCGAACTCGAAATTGTGCCGCGAATATTCCTGCTCGGCCTGCAGGAAGACTTCGCCATAGGAGATCTTCTCGTCGCCTTCGCGGCCGTTGAAGTTGAGGTCGTAGACGTTGTCGACGCCCTGGACATACATGGCCAAGCGCTCGAGGCCGTAGGTCAGTTCGCCGGAGACGGGCGCGCATTCGATGCCGCAGACCTGCTGGAAGTAGGTGAACTGCGAGACTTCCATGCCGTCGCACCAGCATTCCCAGCCAAGACCCCAGGCGCCGAGCGTCGGGCTCTCCCAGTCGTCCTCGACGAAGCGGATATCGTGCAGCAGCGGATCGAGGCCGATGGCGGCCAGCGAACCGAGATAGAGCTCCTGCAGGTTGGACGGGTTGGGCTTCAGGATGACCTGGTACTGGTAATAGTGCTGAAGACGGTTCGGGTTTTCGCCATAGCGGCCGTCGGAGGGACGGCGGGAGGGCTGCACATAGGCGGCCTTCCACGGTTTGGGGCCGAGCGCGCGCAACGTGGTTGCCGGATGGAAGGTGCCGGCGCCCACTTCCATGTCGTAGGGCTGGAGAACCGCGCAGCCCTTGTCGGCCCAATAGTTGTGCAGCGTCAGGATCAGGGCCTGGAACGAGCGCTTGGGGTCCATATGCGGGGCGAGGCTGGTCTCGGTCATGGGATCTGTCGTCCGGAACTTGTCTTCGAGGGTGGTCCGTCTGGTGCCACGGCGGGGACGGACGGTCAAGTCATGCGTGACGGATGCGCTCATGCCGCGACATAGTTTGGAGCAGGGACGAATGCAATTTGTGTTCCCACTGCGAGAGCCCCCATGACCATCAAGACCACGATCGCCTTTCGCGCCAAAGGTTAGCTGTGCGCCACAAGGTCAGCGGGATTAGGAGCCGCGCTCACTTCTGGCTTGCGCTTCTCAGACGAACGGATTGACGACCTGCGGACCACGACCGATGGCCAAGCCATGCTGCATGTCTTCGCTGAGGAAAATGTCGCAACCGGCCTGACAGGCCGCCGCCAGCATGAGCCCGTCATAGAATGACAGCCGGTGCCGCTCGACGATATCGAGGGCAAGGCTCTGCAAGTTCCGATCCAGGGACAACACATCCTCTCCCAAGAGACAGATATCGGGCAGTGCACAGCGTACATCGGCAACCGTCATGCCCAGCTTGCCAAGCGCGACATTGCTGAACTCGTTCAGTGCCTGGGTCGACAGGATGAACGGCTTCGTCATGCACTCCTGCGCCTTCGCCGCGCGCGGGTCGTTGGTGAAGGCGTAGATCAGGATGTTCGTGTCGAGGAACGGCGGCTTCATTCGCGCCTCTCGTTGGCCGCCTCCCGATCGAACTTCCAGTCGGCAGGGAGTTTGATCTTCGAAGCGCGGATGCGCGCCAAGGCCTGCTCACGGCTGTCATCGCGTTCGATGTCAAAGGTGCGGTGTTCGCTCACACGAACAGCGACCTCATCGCCGACTTTCAGGTCGAGTGCCTCGGCGACTGCCGCCGGTATGCGGATGGCGAGGCTATTGCCCCACTTTGCGACCTGCATCAGCACCTCCTGGATACACGATGGAAATGTATATCATGGCAGCCTGATGGACAATGAGGTCCTCACTCCTCCTCGCGCTTCACCCTATACTCGCCGGTCACCTCATCCTTGACCAGCGTGCCCATGGCGCCGGTCTGGCGCTCCTTCTCGGCTGCCTTCGACTTGGCTTGAAGCTTCTCGGCATCGGATACGAAGCGGCGATAGAGGAAATAGGCTCCTCCGATCAGAACGACGAAAAAGATGATCCGCGACATGTCCCCTCGCGCTGTCAGAGCCCGTAACGGCTCCACAATGCCTTTTCTTCCAGCGTGTCGGCAAGCCCGGACACGGCGGCTGCGGCCATCTGCTCCATGCCGGCGCCGCTGGCACCGACGCCCGGGAGTTTGCGGCCGAAGAAATCCCTGGAGCCGGAGACCAGTTCCAGCTTGGCATCGCGGCCGTAGCGCTTTTTGATCTCCTCGCGCATGTCGCCCAGGCTGTCGACGAGGCCCAGCTGCAGGCCGCGGCGCCCGGTCCAGAACAGGCCGGAGAAGAGATCCGGATCGTCGGCCAGCGCGCTGCCCCGGCGGGATTTCACCATGTCGATGAATATCTCGTGGATCTCGAGCTGAAGAGACTTCAGGTAGTCGATGTCGCTTTCCTTTCGGCTGGACGGATCGAGGATGACCTTGTTTTCGCCGGCCGTGTAGACGCGGCGTTCCACACCGATCTTCTTCAGCAGTTCAGGGAAACCGAAGCCGCCGGAGACGACGCCGATCGAGCCGACGATCGAGGTGGCATCGGCAAAGATCTCGTCGCCGGCGAGCGCGATCATGTAACCGCCCGAAGCCGCCACGTCCTCGACGAAGACCAGGACGCGCTTGTTCTTTTCCTCGGCAAGCGCGCGGATGCGGTCGAAGATCATGCGCGACTGCACCGGCGAGCCGCCGGGCGAATTGATCGACAGCACGACGGCGGGGCTCTCCTTCTTCGAGAAGGCCTTTTCGAGGGCCGGCGCGACGTTTGCGAGATTGAGCTGCTGCTTGAAACGGCCGCCCCCGCTCATGATTGCGCCATGCAGGCGCACGACCGGAATCACCAGCCCGTCATTGCGGAACCGCTTCGGCACCAGACGCTTCAACAAACCCGCCATCGATCGCTTACCTCGCATTGTCGTTCATGTCGCACCGAGATGTAAGATGCGGGGCCACAAACACAATGGCGGACCTTGGAAAATCATCGCCCGCGGCGGGGATAGGAGGCGCGGCCGTTGTTGAGATCGTCGACAAGCGCGGAGAACTTGTGGCTTGCCGGATCGTCGTGCATGAGGAGCGGCGCGCGCAGGTTGAGCCTTGCGCGCGAGCCCTTGATCGCCGTCACCAGGATGCGCACGGCATTCTCGCCGGCCCGCGGATAGACCGGCGTCACCTCGAGCCCGCCGAAACGCCGGCCGCAGGCGTCGATGATGTCGGCAATCGATTGCGGCCGGGCGATCAGGGACAACTGACCACCCGGCACCATGATGGCGCCCGCCGTGCGGATCCAGCTTTCAAAGAGATCCTCGGTCATCGCATGGGCCGCGGCCTTCAGCGCGTCCGGTGTCTTGCGGTCGCCCGCATCGTTGAAGGGCGGGTTCATGATGACGTGGTCGAACACATCGTCGACAAGGCCGGCGGCGACCCGCGCCCGGCCCGTGAGTGTGACGTCCGCCTCGATGAGCGAGATGCGGTCGGCCAGCGCGGCATTCTCGGCGAGCCCCAGGCTCCTTGCCGCATAGGCGATCATCTCGGGAGAGCGCTCGACCAGGGTCACCCTGGCATGCGCGAGCCGGGCGGCGACAGCGAGGCCGGCAGCACCGGCGCCGGCGCCGAGATCGGCGACAGACACGGCACCCTCGGCATCGACCAGAGATGCCAGCAGCATGGCATCCATGCCGGCCCGATGCCCCCGGCCCTTCGGCTGGACCAGATGGAAGCGGCCGCGATGGAAAGCGTCGACGGTCTCGGCGATCTGCTCGGAGGCGGGCACGGCTCAGTTCACCGGATCACGCAGCTCGTCGCCGAGGCCGGCATCGGTGAGAATGGCGCGCGCCTCGTCGGCCCGATCACTTTCCACGAGCAGGCGACGCGCCAACATGCCGAGCGAACCTTCGAGAATGCTCATGGACTGATCGGCGATCATGCAGGAAATTCCCGCGTCTTTCATCAGACTCTCGGCAAAGGACAGGAGAACGACGTCGTTGCTGCGGATTATCTCGTGCATGGCGCCTCAAAACCCTCCCTAAAAAGGCCTAGGCGGCCGATTCGGGCTTGCCCATCATGCGGCCGCTTTTTATTGTCGCGCCGAGAATGCAATAGGAGTCCGGTGCGTTGGGCGTAGTCATACCGCTTGAGGAAAACAAAAACAAACAGGCTTCCATCCAGCCTCTGGTGGACCTGGCCAAGCCGGGCATGGAACGGGTGAACCAGCTCATTCTGTCGAAGGCCGGATCCGACGTGCAGATGATTCCCGAAGTGGCGAACCACCTGATCTCGTCCGGCGGCAAGCGGCTGCGGCCGATGCTGACGCTCGCCTCCGCAGCGCTGTTCGGCTACCAGGGCGATGGCGACGTGAAGCTCGCCACCAGCGTGGAATTCATGCACACCGCGACGCTGCTGCACGACGACGTGGTCGACGAGAGCGATCTTCGCCGCGGCAAGTCGACCGCCCGCATGATCTGGGGCAACCAGGCGAGCGTGCTGGTCGGCGACTTCCTGCTCGGCCAGGCCTTCCGCATGATGGTCGAGGTCGGATCGTTGGAAGCGCTCGACGTTCTCTCGGCCGCCGCATCGGTGATCGCCGAGGGCGAGGTGCTGCAGCTTTCCGTCGCCAAGAACATGGAGACCACCGAGGACGACTATCTGTCGGTCATCCGCGCCAAGACGGCGGCGCTCTTTGCTGCAGCGGCCGAAGTCGGCCCGATCATCGCCGGCGCCGACAAGGCCGGCCGCAATGCGCTCAAATCCTACGGCATGAATCTCGGGCTGGCCTTCCAGCTGGTCGACGATGCGCTCGACTACGGCGGCAAGGCGGCCGATCTCGGCAAGAATGTCGGCGACGATTTCCGCGAGGGCAAGATCACGCTTCCGGTCATCCTCGCCTATCGGCGCGGCACCAAGGAAGAGCGCGAATTCTGGCGCGAAGCGATCGAACAGGGGCGCAATGACGACGCCCGGCTGGACAAGGCGCTCGGCCTCATCACCAAATACGGCGCGCTGAACGACACGATTGCCCGTGCCCTGCACTACGGCACCATCGCCCGCGACGCGCTGGCGCCGCTGCCCGAGACCGAGTGGAAGTCTGCACTGATGGACGTCATCGATTTCTGCATTGCCCGCGTCAACTGACGGGTCACCGGGGGTCGCCTTGCAGGGCTGCTTCAAAAAAGCCATTCTGTGCAGGAATCATTCCCGCATTCTGGGGTATCAACAGCCCGTGTCGGCTGGTCATCGATTCTTGAAAGGCTCTTTCATGCGGCAAAGTCTTGCCATCCGTCTGCTCGCCGGTACGGCGCTCGCCATTCTGGTCGGCGTGTTCCCTTCCGGCCTCGTGCATGCCCAGGCCGCCGACGAGGTGAAGCCTGCCGAGACGCAGACGTTCGACCTCGAGAGCGTCGACACGTTTTCCGGCGCCTTCCTCGCCGGCCGCACGGCCGATGCCGACAGGGACTACGAGAACGCCATCGCGCTCTACAAGAAGGCCCTGTCGTTCTCGCCGAACGAACTCGACATTCAGGAACGGCTGATGATCGCCCTGTTCATGAACGGCGATTTCGATGAGGGCGTGGTCCTTGCCGAAGAATTGAAGAGCGACGATGCCGTCGAACGCGTCACCTCCGTGGCGCGCGCGCTCGAAGCCGTGCGCAAGGGCGACTTCACCGGCGCGGAAAAGATCCTCACCTACAGCGGACCGAACGACCTCGACCGGCTGATGAACCAGTTGCTCGTCGCCTGGACCAAGGTCGGCGCCGGCCAGGGCAAGGAAGCGCTGAGCCTGGTCGAGGGGCTGAAGGGTCCCGAATGGTACGGCATCTTCCAGCACTACAATGCCGGGGCGATCGCTGCGCTTACCGGCGATGCCGATGCGGCGCGCCGCAACTTCGTCGATGCGCTGACCGACAAGTCCGGCGCCGCCACTGCGCCCGACACCTTTACCCGCACGGTCATTTCGCTGGCGACACTCGAAGCGCAGCTCGGCAACAAGCAGAAGGCGCTGGATGCCATTTCGGCCGGCGACGAGCTGATCTCGAACTTCGCCCCGTTCAAGGCCTTGCGCGAGCACATCGAAGCCGGTGAAAAGCCGGAACCGCTCGCCAAGACCGCCGCCCAGGGCGCGGCCGGCGTGTTGTTCTCGATCGGCGGTGCACTCAACCGCGACGGCGCCGAAGATACCGTGATGCTCTATCTGCAGCTTGCCCGCGCTCTCGACCCGACGAGCGCCGATACGCTGATCATGCTCGGCGGGCTCGCCGAGGCTGCCAAGCAGCCGGAACGGGCCATCCGCCTCTACAGCGAAGTGCCTGCCACCTCGCCGATGCGCCGCATTTCCGAACTGCAGCTCGGCCTGACGCTTGCCGAGACCGGCAAGGTCGATGAAGCCCGCGCCCACCTCAAGTCGCTGATCGATTCCGATCCGGCCG
Source organism: Rhizobium sp. (assembly GCA_020621905.1). Lineage (GTDB taxonomy): Bacteria > Pseudomonadota > Alphaproteobacteria > Rhizobiales > Rhizobiaceae > Allorhizobium. The sequence continues at coordinate 7,374 of JAHRYZ010000063.1, read as the reverse complement.
ACATCCGCAGCTATCTCGCCTATGGCAGCGTGCTGTCCGACGCCAAGGACTATCCCGCCATGGCGGCGAACCGACAAGCGTCGAGATCATCGGCTCGGGCCCGGCCAAGGGCTGTGGTCGATCTTTTCCAGCGCGGCATCGCCTATGAGCGGCTGAAGAAATGGGACCTGGCGGAGCCGAGTTTCCGCAAGGCGCTGGAACTCAATCCGGAGCAGCCGCAGGTCCTCAACTATCTCGGCTATTCCTGGGTCGACATGAACCGCAACCTGGACGAAGGCCTCGACATGATCCGCAAGGCGGTCGAGCTTCGCCCGGACGACGGCTATATCGTCGACTCGCTCGGCTGGGCCTATTTCCGCCTCGGCCGTTTCGACGAGGCGGTGCGGGAGCTGGAGCGCGCGATCGAGCTCAAGGCAGGAGACGCGACGATCAACGACCATCTGGGCGACGCCTATTGGCGCGTCGGCCGCAAGCTGGAAGCCACCTACCAGTGGAAGCGGGCGCTGATTTCCAAGCCGGACCTGGCGGAGATCCCGAAGATCGAGGCGAAGCTTCGTGACGGCCTGCCGGAGACCGCTCCCGAAGTCGCGGCCAAGACTGGCGAGCCGGCACAGACCGGCGCCATGACGGACGCCGAGAAGAGCCAGGCTGCGGCCGGCGAAGACGGCTACACGGTCAAGGCCGGCGATTCCCTGTGGGGGATCGCCACGGAGACCTACGGCGACGGCCAGCGCTTCATGGACCTGATCAACGCCAATCCGGATCTCAAGCGCAATCCGGATCGCATCTATCCCGGCCAGCAGTTGAAGATGCCGAAGAACGGCAACTGAGGTCATGCCCGCCCATGCGACGCGCGAGGCAGCGCCGGCCAAGATCAATCTGGCGCTGCACGTCACCGGCCAGCGGGCCGACGGCTATCACCTGCTCGACAGCATTGTGGCCTTCGCCAGCCACGGCGACCGGCTGAGCTTCTCGTCGGCGGAGCGCGATTCGTTCAGCCTTGACGGCCGCTTCGGCCCGCTTCTGTCGGACAAGGCCGAGGGCAAGGACGGCAATCTGGTGCTCAAGGCGCGTGACCTGCTGCGGGATGCGCTGACCGCACAGGGGCGGACGACACGACCGGTGGCCATCGAACTGGAAAAAAAACTGCCGGTTGCCTCAGGGATCGGTGGCGGCTCGGCGGACGCCGCAGCGACGTTGAGAGGCCTCCTGCGGTTCTGGCAGGCCTCGCTTTCTCCCGACAGGCTTTCGGAGATCGCGCTGAAGCTCGGCGCCGACGTGCCGATGTGCCTGGAAAGCCGACCGCTCCGGGCGCGCGGTATCGGCGAACAGATCGACATGCTGGACGCCATGCCAGGCTTTGCCCTGGTGCTTGCCAATCCGCTGCAAGCGGTTTCGACGCCGGACATCTTCCGGCGCCTGACCCATAAGGACCATCCGCCGATCGACGAACCGCCAGCCAATGGCGACCGCGGGGCATGGATCCGCTTTCTGGCCGGCCAGCGCAACGATCTCGAAGCCCCTGCCCGCGCGCTCCTTCCCGAGATCGCCGTGATCTCGGACATGCTGCGCAATGCCGGCGCGCGCCTCGTGCGCATGTCCGGTTCGGGGGCGACCTGCTTCGGCATATTCGACGATCGAACCGCCGCCGGCGCTGCGGAGCGACAATTGTCTCGACTGCGGCCGGACTGGTATTTTCAGGCGACGGAAACGACCGGAAACACAATCGGCTAGATCACGCCGGCGGCCGATGCCTCAGGCTCGGCCCTGGCGTGCCACCCAGGACGGGACGAGTTCGCTCGATAGCCGGCGCGGCTTGTGTCCCAGCGCCAGGTGCCCCAGTGCCATGCCGGACCTTGCGACGGCGATCGCCTGGCCCTTGGGCAGCAGCAGACCATGTTCCAGCGGCGGGGTGCTTCTGGCGATCCGCCGGAAGAACGGCTGCCGATGATTGCGTGACTGCGAGAAGCGCGCCGGCGAGGTGTTGAGCGCGACATACTCGCCGATCTCGTCGATCCAGCCATGCAGCGGACGGGCGCCGGCCTCGACCAGCAACAGCCATTCGCCGCGCGCCGCGCGCAGCACGTCCTTGATGTCCCACTGCGCATAAAAGCGGCAACCCGCGGCATCCGCGACGCGTGACGAGCCGTCCGACGAACCGTGATCGAGCACGATCACGTCGCTCACCAGCCCCTCGACTGCACCCGCGACAAGAACGGAAAGCGTCTGGGCGAGCTCCGGCTCCTGATCGCGGCATTCCATCATCACTGTCAACATTGCCTATGTTTATCGCATCGCACAAACGATTGCCACCGCCACTTTCGCATTTTTGTTCTTGCATTGTTCTCTTTTCCACGCTAGGAATTTAATCATCGAGACGGGGTGATGGCCCCGCGAGGAGCAAACATGAACGAGCTGTCTCTTGTGGCGCGGGCTGCCTTCCAGCCCGCCAATACGGCGGATATTGCCGACGCACTAGTCGCCTCCTCGGGCCTCAGGATCGAGGTGGACCGTCGCCGCGGTCGCGCTGCCGGCATGAACCCGTCCGGCCGCTTCGAGCCGCATGAACGCGTCACCTTCGATGATGGCTGGGAAAGCCTCGAGGACATGCCGCCCTTCCGCACCGAGGTGCAGGTCGAGCGTCCGCGCACCATCATCACCCGCAATGATTCCCCCGACATTCCGTTCGACCGCTCGATCAATCCCTATCGCGGCTGCGAGCACGGCTGCATCTATTGTTTCGCCCGCCCGACCCATGGCTACATGGGCCTTTCCGCCGGGCTCGACTTCGAGGCCAAGCTGTTCGCCAAGCCGGATGCGCCGAAACTGCTGGAGCGGGAACTTGCCAAGGTCGGCTACAAGCCGCGCACCATCGCGATCGGCACCAATACCGATCCCTACCAGCCGATCGAGCGGGAATGGCGCATCATGCGGCAGATCCTCGAAGTGCTGGACCGGGCCAATCATCCGGTGACCGTGGTCACCAAGTCGGCGCTCGTGCTGCGCGATCTCGACATCCTGTCCTCGATGGCCGAACGTGGCCTGGCCAAGGTGGCGATCTCGGTTACCACGCTCGACCGCAAGCTGGCCCGCACCATGGAACCGCGCGCCTCGACGCCGACCAAGCGGCTGGAGGCGATCAAGGCGCTGACCGAGGCCGGCGTGCCGACGGGCGTGATGATGGCGCCGGTGATCCCTGCCCTCAACGACCACGAGATCGAGCGGGTTCTGGATTCGGCCAAGGCCGCCGGTGCCCGGGAGGCGGGCTACGTGTTGCTGCGCCTGCCGCTGGAAGTGAGCCCGCTGTTCCGGGACTGGCTGCTGCAGCACTATCCGGACCGCTATCGCCACGTCATGTCGCTGGTGCGCTCCATGCGCGGCGGCAAGGACTATGACGCCGAGTTCGGCAAGCGCATGAAGGGCGCCGGTCCCTACGCCTGGCAGATCAGCCGGCGCTTCGAGATGGCAACCAAGCGGCTCGGCATGGTTCGCCGCAGCGTGCATCTGCGCGACGATCTTTTCGTGCCGCCGGACGGCAGCGGCGTGCAGTTGTCGCTGCTCTGACACCATGCGGATGCGCCCAGGAGGACGCATCCAGACGCATCAGATACCCAGGCGAGCCGTCTCTCGCCTGCCCTCCTTAGGGGTCGGCTCGCCCTCCCCTGCCGTTTCCGGTGCGGTCCGCCGCCTTGCGCCGGAAGATAAGTCCCTGGCTGCCGCCCCGACGGCCGCTTCCCCTGCCGGCTGTCGATGCCGGGGACTTGCAGGAGATCGGGTGCGCGTGCGATTTCTGCCGCATGAAATCTCGCACGCCACCCGATTCTCCGAGTTTTTTCGCCGACCTGCCGGCCAGCCCCGATTTCGAGTTCGAGAGGCTGGCGGCCAAGCGCGGCTTCTTCCCCGTCGCCGGCACGGATGAGGCCGGGCGGGGGCCGCTCGCCGGTCCCGTCGTTGCGGCGGCCGTCATTCTCGACGAAGCGGACATCCCCGAAGGGCTGAACGATTCGAAGAAGCTGACCGCCGCGCACCGCGGGCGCCTGTTCGATGCGATCCTCGCCACCGCCACGGTCTCCATCGCCTCCTCCTCGCCCCGCCACATCGATGCGCGCGACATCCGCAAGGCGAGCCTCGACGCGATGCGCCGGGCCGTGGCGGGCCTTGCCCTGCCGCCACTGCATGTGCTGGCCGACGGGCGCGACGTGCCGGACGGGCTGATCTGCTCGGGACGGGCCGTGGTCAAGGGCGATTCGCGGTCGCTGTCGATCGCCGCCGCCTCGATCGTCGCCAAGGTCACGCGCGACCGCATGATGGCCCGCGCCGGCCTCGTCTATCCCGCCTATGGCTTCGACAGCCACGCCGGCTATGGCACCGACCGCCACCGCGCGGCCATCGCCGTGCATGGCCCCTGCATCCTGCACCGCATGAGCTTCAGACCGCTGCGCAGCGATGGCGAGGACATCCTCGACGAGCCGCTTTCCTGACGCACGACGTTGCGCGTGCCGGCACGCATATCTCGCCGCCAATCGCTGCAATGATGTGTCTGGCCCGGCATGCGGCGCCCGATGCTACCAGCGCCTCGACCTTCCTTCCATCGGGCAAAGAAAAGCCGGGCGCTTCGGCCCGGCTCTTCAAACACTCACGATGATCGGCACCTCAGTTGAGGCGGCCTTTGACCTCGCCAAGCGAGCCCTTGAACAGGTTGTTCTGCACGGCCGCATCGGTCTTCTTGGCAAGCACCGCTTCGGCTGCGGCAATAGCCAGGTCGACGGCCGCCGAGCGCACGGCGTTGACGGCTTCCGTCTCGGCCTGCTTGATCTTCTGCTCGGAGAGCGCATTGCGGCGCGCCACGAACTCCTCGGTCTTCTGCTTGGCTTCCGCCGTCAGCATGGCCGCTTCGCGTTCGGCGGCGGCGACGATGCCAGCGGCTTCCGCTTCGGCTTCCTTACGCTTGCGCTGGTATTCAGCCAGAACGTGCTGGGCTTCCTCGCGCAGGCGCTTGGCTTCCGCCAGTTCGTCACGGATCTTGTCGGCGCGGGCGTCGAGCGACTTCGCCACCATGCCCGGAACCTTGAGATAGACGATCAGGGCGAAGAACAGGAGAAGGCCGACGAAGGCGAAGAATGTTGCGTCGAATTGCATGTTCAAGCCCCCTGCTTGCCGGCGACGCCGCTGACGGCGGCCTTGATGTCGGCGGCGGTTGCCTTGGTGCCGATCAGCTGCTCGACGATCGAACCGACCGTGTCGACGGCGATGGTGTCGACTTCAGCGAAAGCCTTTGCCTTGATCTCGGCGATGCGAGCCTCGGCGGCTGCGACCTTGCCGGTGAGTTCCGCTTCGACTGCGGTCCGTTCGGCGTCGGCCTTGGCCTTGGCGCTGTCGCGCGCGGTCGCTGCGATCTGCCCGGCCTTTGCCCTGGCAGCAGCGAGCTCGCGCTCGTATGTTTCAATGGCGGTATCGGCCTCGGACTTCAGCCGGGCGGCCTCATCGAGGTCCTGGGCGATCCGGTCATGCCGGTTTTCCAGGATGCCACCGACGCGCGGCACGATGACCTTCTGCATGAGCACGTAGAAAAGACCGAACGTGATCACCAGCCAGAGCAGCTGGGATGCATAGGTAGACTGGTCGAACGGCGGGAAAACGCCGCCACCATGTCCTGCGTCTTCGGCGACGCCGGTCTCCGTGTGGACTTGGCCCTGTGCCGGAGCCTCTTCCGTGTGGATCTGGCCCTGTGCCGGAGCCTCTCCCGTATGGGTCTGGCCCTGCGCCGGAGTTTCCTCGGCAAAGGCGGGGGTCACAAACATGCTCACCTCCAGGTGTATTCTCAAATGCGAAGGATCACGGCCGCCTCAGGGCGAGCCGTGACCCCAGAACCCGGCCGGTATTAGACGGCGAACAGGAGGAGGAGAGCGATGAGCAGCGAGAAGATGCCCAGAGCTTCCGTAACGGCGAAGCCGAATACCAGACGGCCGAACTGGCTGTCAGCGGCAGACGGATTGCGCAGTGCGCCGGACAGGTAGTTGCCGAAGATGTTGCCGAGGCCGAGAGCCGTGCCGGCCATACCAAAGCAAGCCAGACCTGCGCCGATGTACTTTGCTGCTTCCGCTTCCATGATTGATCTCCTTAGAATGGTTGTTGCGGCGAATGACTGACGTCTTCAGACGTCAATGTCGGTGATCCTTAGTGCCCGCCAGGGTGAATTGCGTCGTTGAGGTACATGCAAGTCAGTACCGCAAAGACATAAGCCTGCAGGAAGGCGACGAGGAACTCGAGACCCGTCAGAGCGACGGTCATGATCAGGGGCAGAATGGCGCCGCCAATGCCCAGCGCACCCAGGGTTCCGAGCGAGGCGACGAAGCCTGCGAACACCTTGAGCGTAATGTGTCCGGCCAGCATGTTGGCGAACAGACGAATGGAGAGCGAGATCGGACGCGACAGGAACGAGATCACTTCGATCGGCACGACGAGCAGCAGCAGCGCCGCCGGCACGCCCGAGGGCACGAACAGCTTGAGGAAGCCGAAGCCGTGCTTCATGAAACCATAGACCAGCACGGTGCCGATGACGAAGATCGCCAGAGCGAAGGTGACGATGATCTGGCTGGTGATGGTGAAGAAGTAGGGCATCATGCCGAGCAGGTTCGCGGTCAGCACGAACATGAACAGCGAGAAGACCATGGGGAAGAACTTCATGCCGTGGCTGCCGGCGCCTTCGCGCAGCATCGAGGCGATGAATTCGTAGGACATCTCGGCGACCGACTGCGCGCGGGTCGGGATCAGGCCGCGGCTCGAGGTCGAGAAGTAGAGAAAGGCGGAAGCGCAGGCGACCGTTGCGACCATGAACAGCGAAGCATTGGTGAACGAAAAATCAATCCCGCCGATCTCGATCGGAACAATCTTCTGGATCTGGAACTGATGAGTCGGATCGTTTGACACCGTCTGGTCTCTTTCGCTTTTAGTCCGCCCGCGAGCGGAGGTCTGCCTGTGTAGCGCTTCGCGGCCCTGATCAGCCGGCGTCGCGCTTATTCTCTGCCTCAGTGGGCGACGCCACCTTGCCCGCAGTCCTCAGCACGTTCAAAACACCGGCACAGAACCCGAGTAACAGGAGCACGATCATGCCCCAGGGCGCAGTACCGACAAAACGGTCGAAAAGATAGCCCAGGATTGCACCAACGACGACGGCGGAGATAAATTCGCTCGAGAGCTTCATGGCCTCGGCATAACCTTTCCGGTTCTGCTCGGCCCGCTCGTCGGCGGCTTTTTCACCACTCGTCTCGACACCCTTGACCGCCAGTTCGGCAGCCAGGCGCCTGCGACGCTCTTCCAGACCCTCTTCACGGTTATCGGTCATGATCCCCTCCGTCCGTTCTGCGTGTCTCC
>JAHRYZ010000062.1 GCA_020621905.1 Rhizobium sp. | reverse complement strand
ACTGGACGTAAGCCGCAAGGCCATAGACCGTGTCGTTGGCGATGGCGATCGCCTCTTCTTCGGTCTTGTAGGGCAGGATCGACAGCACGGGCCCGAAGACTTCCTCGCGGGCGATCGTCATGTCGTTGGTGACGTTGCCGAAGATCGTCGGGCGGACATAGTAGCCGCGGTTCAGACCCTCGGGGCGTCCGAGGCCACCGGTGACGAGGGTTGCGCCTTCCTTGATGCCGGCCTCGATCAGGCGCTGGATCTTGTCGAACTGCAGCTGGGAAACGACAGGGCCGAGATCGGTATCCTCGGCGGTCGGACTGCCGACCTTGTGGGCTTCGGCAGCGGCCTTGGCGAAGGTCAATGCCTCGTCGTGGCGGTCGGCCGGAACCAGCATGCGGGTCGGCGCATCGCAGGACTGGCCCGAATTGCCGAAGCAGCCCTGCACACCCTTGGTCACGGCCGTTTCGAGATCGGCGTCGGGCAGCACGATATTGGCAGACTTGCCGCCGAGTTCCTGGGCGACGCGTTTGACGGTGTCGGCCGCGGTTTTGGCGACGATGATGCCGGCGCGGGTCGAGCCGGTGAAGGACACCATGTCCACATCCGGGTGGCCGGCCATGACCTGGCCCACATCGGGGCCGTTGCCGTTGACGAGGTTGAACACACCCTTCGGCACGCCGGCCTCTTCCATGATCTCGGCCCAGACGATGCCGGAGATCGGAGCGATTTCCGAGGGCTTCAGGACAACCGTGCAGCCGGCGGCAATCGCCGGCGCGACCTTGCAGACGATCTGGTTGAGCGGCCAGTTCCACGGCGTAATGAGCGCGCAGACGCCGATCGGCTCCTTGACCACGGTGGTCGAGCCGCGCTTCTCGGAGAACGTGTAGTTCTCCAGCGCCTCGATGGTGGATTCCATATGCGCGCGGCCGGCCCAGGCCTGGGCGTCGCGGGCAAAGGACAGTGGCGCGCCCATTTCGTTGGACACAGCAACCGCGATGTCTTCGAAGCGGGCATTGTAGACTTCGAGGATCTTCTTCAACAGCGCCAGGCGCTCGGCGACCGAGGTCTTGGAAAAGCTGGCGAAGGCCTTCTTGGCGGCGGCAACCGCCTTGTCGACATCGGCCTTCGAGCCGACGGAGATCTGGGTATAGGCCTCTTCGTTCGCGGGATTGATGACGTCGAGGGTTGCCGGCACGGCCGGATCGACCCAGGCGCCGTCGATGAAGAATTGCAGATGGTGAGACATGGATAACTCCAATCAGAGGTCGGAAATGGCAAGGCGGACGGCGTCGGGCGCCGTTCGTAAAATTCTGCTCGTATCGCTCAGGGCAGGTAGTCCATGTAGCGGTCGAGATCCCAATTGGTGACTTCCTTGAGGAATCGCTTCCAGTCGTCGCGCTTCATCAGGTCGTACAACTCATAGAGCCTGCCGGGCATGGCTTCCAGTACCAGATCGTCCTTCTGCAGGGCATCCAGCGCTTCGTTGAGGTTGAGCGGGATGAGGTCGACATGGCCGCCCGCCTTCATCACTTCCACGACATTGCGATCTTCCGGTGCGCCGGGGTCGATCTTGTTGGAGATACCGTCGTCGAGCGCCTTGATCAGCGCCGCGCAGAACAGGTGCTGGTTGACCATGGCGTCGACGGCGCGGAACTCGAAGCGGTCGGGTGCCGAGATGCGGATGGTGCAGGAGCGGTTCTGCAGGCCCCAGTTGGCGCCGATCGGTGCCCACAGGCCGACATCGGCAAAGCGGCGATAGGAGTTGACCGTCGAGGCTCCGATCGCGGTGAGCGCGCCGATATGCTTCAGCGCAACGCCAAGGGCATGGTGGACGATCTCGGTCGGCAACCAGCCTTCCTCCTTGTTCTCGAACTCGTTCACGCCACCCTTGGTGTAGGTGAAGAGTTCTTCCATGCCCGGCAGCTCGCCCGGCACCAGCTGCTGCAGCTCAGCCGATCCGCCGGTCCAGATCGAGCAATTGTGGTGGCAGCCATTGGCCGGCACGCCCATCATCGGCTTTGCCATGAAGCAGGCGATCAGTCCGTGCTGGCGGGCGACCTCGTTGCAGATCTGGCGATAGGTGGTGAGCCGATCGCAGGTCTTCAGCGCATCGTCGAAGGCGAAGTTGAGTTCGAGCAGGCCCGGCGCGTCCTCGACGTCGCCCTGGATCATGTCGAGACCCATGGCGTGCGAATATTCATAGACCTGCGTCCAGATGTGACGGGCGCTTTCGAACTGGCCGATGTGGTAGGCATAGGGTTCGGTGATGCCGGAATAGGGCGTAGCCGAACCGTCCGGGTTCTTCTTCAGCCACAGCATTTCCGGCTCCATGCCAACGCGCAGGTGAAGCCCGTTGTGCTTCTCGCGGAATTCCCGGTCGAAACGCTTGAGGTTGCCGCGGGTATCGCATTCGAAATAGCCGCCCGGATTTTTCGCGTCCTCAAGGCCGTAGAACAGCGTGCAGAAGACACGGGCGACGCGCTTGTCCCAGGGCAGCTGGCAGAAGGTTTCCGGGTCGGGCAGCGCGACCGTCTCGCCATCATTGGCCGAGAAGCCGAACAGCGTGCCGTTCATGTCGGTCGAGACGTTGGTGACGCCGCCCATCCACGTCTGCACGCCCTTGCGGGCATTGTATTCCCAGTGGCGGGCCGGAACCGCCTTGCCGAGAACGCGGCCGGTTATCGAGATGTACTGGTAGTAGATGTATTCGATGCCGAGAGCCTTGATCTTCTCGCTTACCCGCGCGACGCGTTCCTTGCGCATAGGATCGTTCAGTTCGCGGAACATGTCGCAGTTTTCGTGCTTTGCCATAGGGCGTTCTCCTCTTTTGTTTTTGGGTTGGGACGGGTTTGGGGGTTCAGCCTTCGAGATAACGGGCGAGCTCGAAGGCGCTGACGGCGCGGGCAAGGGCGGCATGCTCGATCTCGCAGGCCTTGGCGAAATGCGCGGTGAAGGCCTCGCCGAAATGGCGGGCGGCGAGTTCGCTCGCTCTCAGTCGGTCGGCTGCGTCCTTCAGATCACGCGGCAGGCGGGTGGCGCCCGGCGGAATATCGTCCGGCCCTCCGAAGGGCGTCGCGTCCGGCGGGGTGATCTTGTTCTCCAGTCCGTCCAGACCGCCGGCCAGCGCCAGCGCCAGCGTCAGATGCGGGTTGCAGTCGGCGCCGGGCAGACGGAATTCCAGGCGGGCGCTATCCTCCGCCGACGGAACGGACCGCACCGCCGTGGTGAACGTGTATTCCGCCCAGCTGACCGATTTCGGCGCCCAGGAACCGGGAGCGAAGCGGCGATAGGCATTGACCGTGTGAGCGCAGAGCGCGAAAGCCTCGGGCACGAGCCTGGCCATGCCGCCGATGAAGTGCCTTGCCGCCTGATTGGTCGTGGCAGCCGGATCGGAAAAGACGTTGCGCCCGGTCGCCTTGTCCCGGAGCGACAGGGTGACATGACCGCCGATGCCGGGGAAGGAGCCGCCCATGGAGGCCATGAAGCTCGCCGTCATGTCCTGCCGGCGGGCATAGGCACGGGCCGCCTGGCGGAAGAAGGCGGCATCGTCGGCGGCCTTCATCGGCGTCTCGGCGGCAAGCGTCGCTTCGAAGCAGCCCGGACCCAACTCACCGGCGACCGCAAACAGCGAAACACCGTGATCGACGATGGCTTTCTCCAGGCCGGAAACGAATTCGGCCTGATCGGCCGCCGTCTGGCCCGACCAGCATTTGTTCTCCGGCATGAAGGTGTGCATGGCGGAAAAGCCGCTGTCGCGCAGGCTTGCCGCATTTTCCTTGAGGAAGATCACCTCGAATTCGAAGGCGGCGCGCACCTCGTAGCCCATGCTGGCCGCACGCTCGATCTGGCGCGCCAGCACGGCGCGCGGCATGAGTTCGCGGTTTTCCCCCGCATAGTCGGCAACGATCGCCGCGGCGTTCGGCTCGAAGGCATAGGGGCGAAGCGAGTCCACGTCGAGGCTCAGCGCCTCGGTGAGATAAGGGCCGCCGCCGAACAGGCTGTCGGCCGAGTCCCAGTGCGGCAGCGTGTTGGAAAAGCGCGGGTCCCGCGCCCAGGCAAGGAACTGCTCGCGCTTCAGGCGACGTTCGCGAAAGACGCTCGCATAGTCGAACAGGCCGACATGCAGGATGTCGATCCCATCCCGTTCGAGCCGGGCTGCCAATTCATTGAGCTTTGTCATGCAATCTCTCTCCGATACAGGCGGCCGGAGCCGCCCCTGATAGGGTGGATGAAGGTCGGGACAGCGGTCAGTAGACGTCGCGGGCGTAGCGCTTTTCCTTGCGCAGTCGGTCGAGATAGGCCTCGGCATCGTCCGCCGACATCGCCCCCTCGGAGGCGATGATCTCGACCAGTGCCTGCTCGACGTCGGTCGCCATATGCGTGGCGTCGCCGCAGACGGAGAGGTACCCGCCGTCCTCGAGCCAGGCGAAGAGCTCGCGCGCGTTCTCGCGCATCCGGTGCTGGACATAGACCTTCTCCGCCTGATCGCGGGAGAAGGCGAGATCGAGCCTCGTCAGCAGGCCGGAGACCTGCATGGCGGCGAAGTCATCCTGATAGAGGAAGTCGCGGTCGCGATGCTGGTCTCCGAAGAACAGCCAGTTGCGGCCCTTTGCGCCGCGAGCGCGGCGCTCCTGCAGGAAGGCGCGGAAGGGGGCCACACCGGTGCCGGGACCGATCATGATCATCGGCGCAGCGTCATTTTCCGGGACACGGAAGGCCCGGTTCGGCGACAGGAAGATCGGCGCCGTCTTGCCTTCCCCGACACGGTCGGCCAGGAAGGTGGAGGCGACGCCCTGCCGCGCCCGGCCATGGCTCTGATAGCGGATGGTGGCAACCGTCAGGTGGATGCTGCCCGGATGCTCTTTCGGGCTCGAGGCGATCGAATAGGCGCGGTGCTGGAGCGGCTTCAGCAGACTGATGAAGTCCGGGAGCGACATCGCATCCTTCGGCATCATGCCAAGAAGGTCGAGAATGTCGCGGCCCCGCAGCCAGGCATCAAGGGCCTGACGGTCGCCGTTCTCCAACACGTGGTTCAGTTCGGCATCGCCCGAAAGGCGGGCGACCTCTGCGATCAGTTCACGCGAAGGTGTGCTGATCTCGAAGGCTTCGGTCAGCAGCGTGCCGAGTGGCTTGTCGTGGCCTGCGACCGGGACATGGGCACAGGCGCCGAATTGGTTCATCAGCGCATCGACGGACCCTTGTCGTTCTGCGGGATGACGCCGATGCAGTCGCCGGCCTCGTAAGCGAACCGCTGTCGCCGAGTTCGAACTCGATATGCCGCGTGTCCTGGCCGAACCCGCGCCGGAGAGCCGACGATTGGCCGCCATGCGCGCCGGGTAGGATTGCGGCGGTTCCATTTGGAGCGGATGGCGGCTTCGGCGGGCAGATCGCCCAATTCCATTTCGGCATCCTCACCTTCCACGGCGCGGGCCGCAGCCAGCGCGCGATCGACCCAGGCAAAGGCGGTGGCCGCATAATTGGTATCGCAATCGACCCGCGGCTCGATCGCCTGCGCCCCGAGGGCTTGAAGCCGCTCGTCCATGTCGCGACCAGCAGCGCAGAAGGTCTCGTAGCCCGAGTCCCCCATGGCCATCAGCGAATAGGAAAGACCGTTGAGGTCCGGCGCGTCTCCGCCGCTGAGCGCTTCCCAGAAGCCGCGCGCCGTGTCCGGCATCTCGCCCTGGCCGTAGGTCGAGGTGACGATCAGCAGGCGTTTCAGCCCGGCAAGCTCGTCCATCTCGATGCTGTCGAGGGGGGCGATACGGGGAGCGAAGCCGCGGCTTCGGGCAATTCCGGCGATATCGCTCGCCATCTGCTCGGCATTGCCAGTCTGCGTGCCGTAAAGGACGGTCAGCGAAACGGCGGGCCCCGTCTCGGCACCGGCAGCGACCACGGGCTTTGCCGGTTCCTCGGCGCTCGGCGGGATGAACGCCTTGCGCTCCCCCTTGTCGAAGGCGATCGGCAGCGTGATCGGCCCGGTATTGCCGCTGTCGGGCAGAAAGCGGGCATTGCCGTCAATGCGCGGATTTCGAACCCGGTGGGCCAGAATGGCGAGCGCCTCCGTCATGTCGCCGCGGGCGATGAAATGGCCAAGGCAGAAATGCGCGCCGCCGCCGAAGCCGAAATGCGGCTTGCGTTCAGCCGTTATGTCGAAGGACGGATCGGCAAAGGCCCGCGGATCGGATGCCGCCGATTGGCCGAACAGGTGGATCGTCGTGCCGCACTTGATCTCGAGCCCCTGATAGACGAAATCCTCGACCGCTTCGCGCGTCACCCAGGTGATCGTCGGGCGGACGCGCATCACTTCCTCGACGGCCGATTTTCCCAGTTCCGGATTGTCGCCCAGCAGCCGCCACTGCTCCGGGTGGCGCATGAACACGTCCATGGCGAGCCCGATCTGGTTGCGGGTGGTGTCGATGCCGCCGAAGATGGCGAGCATGATCAGGTCGTAGAGTTCCCGTTCCGACAAAGCCTCGTCGCTCTGCATGTTGGTACGGACCAGCATGGAGAGGAAATCCTCGCCGAGGTCCTGCTGGCGCAGTTCATCGACCAGCGTCATCACGTAGTCGAACAGCTTGACCGTCGCGGCGTCCACCGTCTCGAGGTCCTGCTTGAAGGTCACGCCGAGGGCCAGCCCCATGTCCGCCGCGAGATCCGCCAGCTCGCGCCATTTGTCGTGCGGCAGCCCGAGTAGCATGCAGATGACGCGCGTCGCATAAGGCTCGGCGAAATCGGCCATGAACTCGCAGGCGCCCTTCTCGATGAACTGGTCGATCAGTTCATTGGCGAGCTTGGCAAATTCAGACCGCAGGCCGATTACCAGCTTGGGCGAGAAGGCGGGATTGGCGAGGCGGCGTAGGCGGGCGTGGTTGGCGCCCTCCTGGCTCAGCAGCATGCGCTCCCACCAGCCGGCGAAATGGCCGGACACGCCGTTCAGCTTCGGCCAGGCGTAGCTGCCCTGCCGGAGACGCGCATCGCGCATCAGCTTGTGCACTTCGTCGTAGCGCAACACGGCCAGCCCGTAGTTGGTCCACGCGCACCAGCTCTTCTCGCGGGCGTCGTTGACCTGTTGCGACCGGATGGAGAAGTCCGGGTCGCTCATATCGAGGATAGGTAAGCTGACGATGTCGGTCAAATCGTCTGCGATCATGGTTCCCCTCGCTCTTTGGCGCTTTCCCATGACAGCAGCAAAAGCCGTGCCAGCTGTTTTCAGCTCTATAACCTTTTGTTTTCACAAGAGAAATTTTTAGGACCGCGCGGTGGCGGCCCAAGCAGGCCCGTCGTGATGCGATTTTGCCGGGGGAATTTCCTGCAAACACGCAGCATCAAGGCCTTGTTGCTCGCACCCGCAATATGAACGCGTCCAACCTCGCGATTGCCGGGAGAAAACGGCCATCTCCCCTTCCTCGGGCAAGGCGACCGGAGGCGGGCTGAAGCCATTGACGGTGGCTGATGCGAAATTGACGAAGACCTATGCGTCTGCGCATCAGCGCTGCACACACAAAAAGGCAAGCGACTGAATATATTAAACTATTCTTATGGCACGGATCTTGCTGACTCTATGTAGTGCCGGCCTTCCAGGTCCGGTCCATGGCTGCCATTCTGTCGACGGATTCATCATGCCCAGGAAGACACTTGCCTATATCTCACAGTTCGCCGAACCCGGCAGCTACAGCAAATCCACCTGGCGCCGGATTCACGGCGGCGATGACGAGACCATCGCCATCGCCGCCCTGCTCGACCAGATCGGCATGCTGGACAAGATCGACTATCTCGGCATCAAGGCCCATGAAGGCGAGCCGCTGCCGGATATCGATGCGATCGACGGCGTGATCCTCGGCGGGAGCTTTGCCTCTGTATCCGACAATTATCGCTGGCAGCTCGAGATCGCCGACTGGCTGGCCCGCTGGCGCGCCACCGGCAAGCCGCTGATGGGCATATGCGGCGGCCACCAGCTGATGTCGACGGTGCTCGGCGGCCGGGTCGAGAAAAATCCTGCCGGCCCAGAAGTCGGTAGCCTGCCGCTGGCCTTCACCGACGAAGGCCGCGACCACTACCTGCTGCACGGCTTCGACGAGACCTCCCCCTTCTTCTTCGGCAATTTCGACCGTGTCATCGAGATCCCGCAGGGCACGACCGTACTTGCCACGCGTCCGACGCTCCCGGCCGCGGCCCTCGATCATGGCGGCAACTGGGTCTCGGTGCAGTTTCATCCGGAAACCACCTGCGACCGCATGGCGACCTGCTGGAGCGAGATCGATCCGGCGCAGGCCGCCCGCTACAATTTCATTCCCGGCTGCGAACGCATGATCGGCAATTTCATTGTGGGAACGGGTCTCGTTTGAGTGAAGTGGGGGTTCCGGTTCGCGCCGGATTGCCCGAGAGTGTTTTCAAGGCAGCCGGCCAGGCGATGACGGTCCGGCTCCGATGTCAGAAAGGTCGCAGAACCATGGCGATGATGGAGGGAGCGCTGCCGGACCAGGGCCATGCGGACGCAGGCCTGTCGCTCGAAGCCGATCTTTTGGTCGATGTGATCTCGCACGAGGGACGGGTGCTCTGGTTCAACGAGGCCCAGGCCGAATTGCTCGGAACCTATGACCGCGAAATTTCCGGCTGTGACGCATCCGCGTTCTACACCCCGGAATCCTTCGTGCAAATCCAGCAGATCCTGCGCAATCGCAGCCGTTCGGAGCATGGTGCCACCCTGGAGTTGACGCTGCTGGCGCGCGGCGGCCGGCCGATCCGGACCCTGGCACGGACCCGCTTCGTGAGGTTCAACGGCGAGATCGCGCTGAGGCTCGCCAAGATGGACTACGGCCCCGTGGGAAACCGATATCGGCAGATGGAGGATGATTTCCGCACGCTTCAGGCGATGGTGGAGACCTCCAACGAGGCGCATTGGGGCATCGTCTTCCTCGAGCCGGTCGACACCACCCTGCCGAAGAGCGAAGTGATCCGGCAGGTGTTCGAAAACCAGTCGGTCTGGCGCATGTGCAATCCGGCCATGTCACGCATCTACCAGCTGCCGGAATCCGTCGACTTCAACGAACAGGACGTGCGCCTCTACTGGCCGCGCAGCGCCGCCAACGAGAAGTTCGTCGACGAGATCATCAAGTCCAACTACGCGATCAACGATGCGCTGAGCATCGACCGCCGCCATGACGGCACGCTGCAATATATCCTTAACGACGTCCGGGCCGATATCGTCGACGGCTTCCTGCTGCGACTGTGGGGCAACTGCCGCGACATCACCGAACAGCGTAATGCCGACGACGAGAAGGCCAATGCTTTGAAGCTCGCAATCCGCGCGCTCGACGGCATGCCGGACCCGGTGATCGTGCTCGACGCGGAAGGCAAGGTGATCAACCGCAACAAGGCCTTTGCCGCGGCCTTTTCCGGCAGCCGGACGGTCGAGAGCCAGCTCCTGGCCTGTCCGTACCCGCAAGAGAGCCTCCGGCTGGTCGCTCTTCACCAATCCCGGCGGTCCCGGGCCCTCCGTCCTGCTCGACGTCCACATCCGCCAGATCCGCGGCATGGACGACAAGGCCTGGACGGCTATAACTGTTCGAGAGCGGGAAGCGCACGCGCCCAAGAGGGCGTCCCGCCAGCCAAAGCGGCCGTAAGAGAATGATGACACCGGGCGACATACCGCAGTTCTATCTAGGCGTCCGGGGGGCGGAGGCGCTGAGCCGCGAAGCCTGGGAGCAGAACTTCCAAAGCGCGCAGTTCCTGGCCTTTGCCAATCTCCTGCCCGACGGGCTGATGATCGTCGACCCCGACGAGGTCGTGGTCTTCCTCAACACCGCCGCCGAGCGCTCCGCCCGGCTTGCATCGCCCTTCGAAAGCCAGGCGCTGTCGACCTTCCTGCGCTTTTCCGACTTCGACATGGATGACTTCCTCGCCTCGGCCGAGCGGGGCCATGCGCAGGGTCTGATCCGGGCGAAGATCTCCGGCAAGGTCTATCAGGCCAGCCGCCGCGTGCTGGTGGTGGCTGGATCGGCCAGTGGCTTCACCGTCTACTTCCTGCGCGACCCGGAGAACCAGGACCGCGCGAAACGCGGCATGACCGGGCGGTCGATTTCCGCCGGAGACCAGAAGGAAAGCGCGCGCCTCCTCTTCCCGGACGGCCTCAGAACCCAGATCGATCAGGCCGTCCGGGCCTATGCGCGCAATTTCCGCATCCTGTTGCTCGGTGAATCCGGCGTCGGCAAGACCGCGATCGCGCGGCATATCCATCTAACCGGCGGGGAGCGCGGCCGCCCCTTCGTCCACGTCAATTGCGGCTCGATCCCCGAGACACTGTTCGAGTCGGAGATGTTCGGCTATGAGCGCGGCGCATTCACCGGCGCGCTCCAGGCAGGCAAGCGCGGCTATATCGAAAGTGCTGCCGGCGGCACGCTGTTTCTCGACGAGATCGGTGAAATCCCGCTGTCGTCGCAGCCGAAGCTGCTGAAATTTCTCGAGGACGGCACCATCCAGCCGGTCGGCTCATCAGTGTCGAAGAAGATCGACACCCGGGTGATCACCGCCACCAACCGCGACCTGACCGAAATGACCCGGCAGGGCGGCTTCCGCAAGGACCTGCTCTATCGCCTGTCGACCTTCCCGGTGGAGATCCCGCTTCTGCGCAATCGCCCGGACAAGGCGGAAATCCTCGACATGATGCTCGAAAGGGCAAGCCAGGAGCGGGGTGCGCCGCTCAGGCTGTCGGCGGCCTGCCGGGCCATTCTGATGCGCCATCCCTTCCCCGGCAACCTGCGCGAGATGAAGAGCGTGGTCGACTACATCGATATTGTCGCAGCCGACGTCGCGAGCCCCGAGCATCTGCCGCCATCGTTCTCGCGCGTCCAGAATGCCACCGCCGATCAGCTCCCGATGGCTGCCACGCCACAAACCGCGATGCCCGAGATCGAGTCGGGTGGACGGACGCTGAAGGACATGGCCCGCGCCTTCGAGGAGCGGATCATCAACGAAGCCCTCGACCGGCTGGGATCGAAGCGGGCGGCGGCCAAGGAGCTTGGCGTCGATATCGCCACCATCGTGCGCAAGACAAACCGCGCCAGCGATTGAAGAAGCCCGGCGCGAACGCCGGGCCCCTTATCCTTCCTACTGCTTCTGCCGCAGCATGCTGACCGAACTCAGGATCAACGCCAGCGATGCGACGACGATCAGTGCGCCGATCGCATTGATCTCGGGCGTGATGCCGCGCCTGAGCGTCGAGTAGATGTACATCGGCAGCGTCACGTCGCGCCCGGTCAGGAAGTAGGTGACCGGGATTTCGTCGAAGGACAGCGTGAAACACAACAGGGCCGAGCCGATGATTGCCGAGCGGATGTTCGGCAGGGTCACATAGAAGAAGGTCTCGATGCCGGTCGCACCGAGATCGGAGCTTGCCTCTGAGAGGTTGCGGTTGACCTTTTCCAGCCGCGCCAAGACCTGCCCGACGACGATGCCGACCAGCGCCGTTGCATGGCCGATCACCACCGCGCCGAGGCTCTGCGGAAGACCGATCTGCTTGTAGAAGTTCAGCATGGCGATACCGGTGACGATGCCCGGCAGCGACAGCGGAAGCAGGATCGTGTTCTTGAACAGCTGCTTGCCGACGAAGGGATAACGGTCGAGCGCGAGTGCCGCCGGCACCCCGATCACAATGGTCAGCGCCGTTGCCGAAATGGCGACGATCAGGCTGTTCTTCAGGGCCTTCAGCAGGTCCTGATTGGCAAAGACCTTCTGGTACCAGCCCCAGGTGAAACCCGAGAGCGGGAAGGAGGTGACCGGGCTGTCATTGAAGGAGAACAGGATCAGGATCGCGACGGGGACATAGAGGAAGAGCAGGGTTCCGACCGCGACGCCGACCAGGCTTTTCTGCCACCAGATGAGTTTGTGCATGATGTTCTCCCTCAGCCCATGGAAACGCGGCCGGCGCGATCGAGCCTGCTGGAAATTTGCAGCACGACGAGCACCAGGGTGAAAATGATCACGGCAAGCGCCGAGCCGAGCGGCCAGTTGAGGGCCGCGCCGAACTGGCTCTGCAGTACGGTTGCGACCATGGTGCCGCTCGGTCCGCCGACGAGTACCGGGGCGACGAAATCGCCGAAGGACAGGCAGAAGGTCATGGTCGCGCCGGCGATGACGCCGGCGGTCGACAGCGGCATGATGACCCGCACAAAGGTTTCGAACGGCCCGGCGCCCAGATCCTGGGAGGCCTCGATCAGGGCGGGCGGAATGCGTTCGAGCGCCGTGAAGATCGGCATCACCATGAAGGGGATGAAGATATAGGTGAGCGTGATCACCATGGCCGCCTGGTTGTAGAGGAAGATGTCGAGCGGTTCATTGACCAGGCCGAGCCAGAGCAGCGCCGAGTTCAGCGCCCCGTCGGTGCCGAGAATGATCTTCCAGGTATAGGCACGCAGGAGATAGGACACCCAGAGCGGCACGACGACGCACATGTAGAGCAGCGTGCGCAGCTTCTCGGAACGGATCGTGAAGACGAGGAAATAGGCCAGCGGATAACCAAGGACGACCGAATAGAAGGTGACGAGCGCAGCGATCTTCAGCGTCCGGAGGATCACGGTCAGATATTGCGGGTCGGAAAACAGAAGGACGTAGTTGCCCCACTGGAAATCCGGGACGAACAGCGGAAACTGGCGCGTCCAGAAGCTCATCATGCCCATCGCCCCATAGGGCAGGATCAGGAAGACGAAGGTCCAGAGCAGCGGCAGGGAAAAGAGCAGCCAGAAACTGGCGGCCTTGCGGGTGCTCGCTTTCATGCGCCGTCCTCCGCTCGGTAGACCAGAACGTCCAGCGGCGCGACGTGGAATTCCATGCGGTTCCCGGGCTGCGGCACATTGCCGTCGGCCGCGACCGTATTGCGGGCGATGTCGACGAAGATCGGCGCTTCGATGCCGTCGATCCGCAACTCGATCTGGAAACGCCCGCCATGGAAGAGCTGGTTGACCACGGTGGCCGAGAGCGCGGAATTGCCGGCGGGCGTCGGGCCGGCCTGCATGCGTTCCGGCCGGATGGCGATCAGCGCCTTGCCGCCGTCCTTCAGGTTTTGCCCCGGCTGCACCTCGACACCGGACATCAACGTCCCGTCGGGCAGCTTGACCTTGGCGAGACCGCCTTCGCGGGCGGCAAAGGTGCAGGCGATCAGGTTCGCCGCACCGATGAAGTCGGCGACATAGGGGCTCGCCGGACGATCGTAGAGCTCCGAAGGTGAACCAATCTGGGCAATGCGGCCACCCTGCATCACGGCGATGCGATCCGACAGCACCAGCGCCTCCTCCTGGTCATGGGTGACCATCAGGAAGGTGATGCCGAGCTTCTGGTGAAGATGTTTCAGCTCGACCTGCATGGCTTCGCGCAGCTTCACGTCGAGGGCGGACAGCGGCTCGTCGAGCAGAAGGACTTTCGGCTGGCGGACCAGTGCGCGAGCCATGGCGACGCGCTGGCGCTGGCCGCCGGATAGCTGCTGCGGCATGCGGTCCGCCTTGTCGGAGAGGCCGACCAGCGCCAGCGCTTCGCCGACGCGCCGGACGCGCTCTTCCTTCGGCTGGCGGTTGGCCCGCACGGTCAGGCCGTAACCGACATTTTCCGCGACCGTCATATGCGGAAACAGGGCGTAGTCCTGGAACACCGTATTGATGTCGCGACGGTAAGGCGGCTCCTGGGTAACGTCGGATCCGGCCAGCGTGATCCGGCCCTTGTCGGCGGTTTCGAAACCGCCGATCAGCCTGAGCGTCGTCGTCTTGCCACAGCCCGAGGGGCCGAGCAGGGTGACGAACTCGCCCGTACCGATTTCGAGGTTGATATTGTGGAGCGCGGTGAAGGTCCCGTAGGCCTTCATCACGTTGTCCAAGGTTACGATCGGTTGCAGCGCCATAGGCAAGTCCTTGGTCGGGTCGAAAATGAACAGCGGAAATCACCGCCGGCATGGCCGGCGGTGATCGGGGTCGCTCTGATCGGTCCTCAGGGAGCCGCTTTCACCGCGTTCCAGACTTCAAGATACTTGTCGAGGCGCGTCGGCATCTGCCACATCACCAGGCTCTTCACGAACTCGATGTTGTTGACCTTCTTCGCTTCCGCGTCGGCTCCGGTCAGGCAGCCGGAAACGGCCTTCGGGTTGACCGGGAAATAGCCGGTCGACCCGACGATGCCGCACTGGCCCTGGGCTGACAGCATGAAGGAGAAGAACTTGTAGGCGCAATCGGTGTTCGGGCTGTCCTTCACCAGCTGCATGGAGTCCATCCAGCCCTCGGCCTTTTCCTTCGGGGTGAATTCGACGACTTCGAAACCCTTGTTCAGCGCGTTGACCTCCTTGCTCTGCAGGCCGGTCCAGGTGTTGGAGACCCAGTCTTCCTGGTTGGCGTAGAGTTCCGTCAGTTCGCCGGCGGTCGCCCAGTACTTGCGGATCAACGGCTTTTGCGCGATCAGCTTCTGCTTGACGGCTTCGAGCTGCTCGTCGCTCAGATCGTAGACGTTTTCATAGCCGAGCAAGCGGGCCGTCCAGTAGAGCGACGACTTGTCGTCCCACATGGCGACCTTGCCCTTGTACTTCTCGTCGAACAGGACGCCGATCGAATCCGGCTTCGGATCGACCTTGTCGGCGCGGTACATCAGCGAGATCGAACCCCAGACGAGCGGTACCGACCAGACCGAATCCTCGGCGGTGACGTCGTTGGCGCCCGAAAATTCCGGATAGACGTCGGCCCAGCCCTCGATCTTCGCGGTGTCGATCGGTTCGACGAAGCCTGCCTGACGCATCAGGCCAATGGTGTCGATGGACGGCACGATAATGTCGTAGACACCGCCGCCGGCGGCCAGCTTTGGCGCGAAGTCGTCATTCGAGCCGACATAGGTCGAATTGGTCTTGCAGCCCGAGGCTTCTTCGAATTTCGGAATGAAGGACTGATCGGCATAACCCTCCCAGGTCAGAATGTTCAGTTCGGCTGCACTGGCAAAGGACGGTGCCGCGACGACTGCCGCCGACACCAGGGAAAGCCAAGCGCGGCCCCGCCCGTGAGATTTCGTCATTGTGTTCCCTTTCTGGTTCTAGCGGTTTCCGCTGTCCGTTCGACCGCTTCTAGCGACGGTTCTGACGGCACCGATCCGTTTGATCGGCACGCAATGGCGAAGCAATCGTCATGCCATCCCAGGAACGGGTCAATTATCCAATGGTTTACAATAGGATAGGCGGAGATCAGCAAAGGAGGAAACACAAGCGCTGCAGAATCGCAGCGGAAGATCCGAAAATCTCATCGCCCTTCGGCGGCTATTGCTGCGCCAGATGCGGCCCTGCCTTGGTCCGTGGGGAACTGCCGGCCCGTCCTCTGTGGCAGACCCGGCAGCGCCTCCTGCCTTCTGGTTCAGATATGGGGAGCCGGAAAAGCGGCCGGCCGGTGACCGGCAATCACGACGTCGGTCAACATCGGAACCTGGCCGCAACCTGCGCTGCGCCCATGATCCTGGTCGTCGCCACCTATCCCATCCGTTCCGAAGCGTAGGAGCCTGGGCTCGCCGGGAAGACGACGGTCCGGTTGCCATTGAGGAAGACACGGCGGTGGATATGCGCATGGATCGCCCGCGCCAGCACCTGGCTTTCGACGTCACGCCCGATCGAGACATAGTCCTCGGCACTCTGCGCATGGGTGATGCGCGCAATGTCCTGTTCGATGATCGGGCCTTCGTCGAGATCGGCGGTGACATAGTGGGCCGTCGCGCCGATCAGCTTCACGCCGCGCTGGTAGGCCTGATGGTAGGGATTGGCGCCCTTGAAGCTCGGCAGGAACGAATGGTGGATGTTGATGTCCTGCCGGACATCCTGTTGCACATCACATCGGAGAGAACCTGCATGTAGCGGGCAAGCACGATCAGCTCGGCGCCGGTCTGCTCCACGACATCCATGATACGCGCCTCGGCCCGCACCTTGTTCTCCTTGGTCACCGGAATGTGGTGGAAGGGAATGTCGTGATTGACGACCACCTTCTGGTAGTCGAAATGGTTCGAAACCACGCCGACGATGTCGATCGGCAAGGCGCCGATCTTCCAGCGATAGAGCAGGTCGTTGAGGCAGTGACCGAAGCGCGACACCATCAGCAACACCTTCATGCGCTCGCCGCCGTCGTGGATTTCGGTCTTCATCTCGAACCTGTCGGCAATCGGCTTCAAACCTTCCTCCAGCGCATCGAGACCTTTGCCCTCCTCGGAGAGGAAGCTGATGCGCATGAAGAACCTGCCGGTGTCGAGATCGTCGAACTGCGAGCTGTCGACGATGTTGCAGCCCTGTTCCGCCAGATAGCCGGAAAGCGCAGCAACGATGCCGCGGGTCGACTTGCAGCTAACGGTCAGTACGAAATTCGTCACGACAGATCCTCCTTGAGAGTGTGGGGTCGCTCAGGTGTCGGATCGGCAGGACCCGACACCGTTGGCGATAGGTTTTCAAAGTCCGCAATACAGACCGGTGAGCCGCCGTCGTGGTTCAGGCGGTGTCGGCGGTTCATTGACACGCTGTCGCGGCGGCAAGACGCTTGCACGCCCGGCCGCCCCCTTCAGCGGTCACGAATGGATCGGGGACTCAGATGTCGAGTGTGGTCTGATGTTCCCAGGCGGTGAACTGGGAGCAGTAGGTGTTCCATTCGCCGTGCTTGAGCTTCAGATAGGCCGCCGAGAAATCGGTGCCGAGCGCGGCTTGCAGACCCTTGTCCTCCTCATAGGCGCGCAGTGCGTCGAGAAGGTTGAGCGGCAGCTTCGGCGCGTCCTTCACCATGTGGCCGTCACGGTACATGTCGATATCGTGATGCGGCCCCGGATCGGCATCGCTCTTCAAGCCGCTCAGGCCCGCCGCGATGATGATCGCCTGCAGCAGGTAGGGGTTGACCGCGCCGTCGGGCAGGCGAAGTTCGAAGCGGCCGGGTCCCGGAACGCGCACCATGTGCGTGCGGTTGTTGCCGGTCCAGGTGACGGTATTCGGTGCCCAGGTCGCGCCGGAGATCGTGCGCGGGGCATTGATGCGCTTGTAGGAATTGACCGTGGGGTTGGTGACGGCGGCCAGTGCCGAGGCATGCTTCATGATGCCGCCGAGGAAGGTCTTGCCCTTGGCCGAGAGGCCGAACGGCATGGCCTTGTCGGCAAAGGCATTGGTCTTGCCGTCGATGTCCCAGACCGAGATATGCGCATGGCAGCCATTGCCGGTCAGCCCCTTGAAGGGCTTAGGCATGAAGGTGGCGCGAAGCCCGTACTTCTCGGCGACCGACTTCACCATGAACTTGAAGAAGGAATGCTTGTCGGCGGTCTTCAGCGCGTCGTCATATTCCCAGTTCATCTCGAACTGGCCGTTCGCGTCCTCATGGTCGTTCTGGTAGGGCTTCCAGCCGAGTTCCAGCATGTAGTCGCAAATTTCGGCGATCACGTCGTAGCGACGCATCAGTGCCTGCTGGTCGTAGCAGGGCTTCTCGGCATTATCGAATTCGTCGGAGATTGTCTCGCCGTCGGCGGAGATCAGGAAGAATTCCGGCTCGACGCCGGTCTTCACCCGAAGTCCCATCTCGGCAGCCTCCGCGACGAGCTTTTTGAGCACCACGCGCGGCGCCTGTTCGACCGGCTTGTCCTCCATGACGCAGTCCGCCGCGACCCAGGCGACGTCCTTCTTCCACGGCAGCTGGATGACGGATGATGCATCCGGCACGGCGAACAGGTCGGGATGGGCCGGCGTCAGGTCGAGCCAGGTGGCGAAACCGGCAAAGCCCGCCCCGTCCTTCTGCATGTCGGCAATCGCTTCGGCGGGCACCAGCTTGGCGCGCTGGGCGCCGAACAGGTCCGTATAGCTGATCATGAAATACTTGATGCCGCGCGCGGCGGCGAATTGTGAAAGGTCCTGTGTCACGTCGTTCCCCTATAGTTTTTTGGATTGAGACACATGTTGAAGGAAAATGGCCGCCCCCTGGGAGGTGGGGCGGCCATGCAGTGATTAGAAACCTCCCTTGCCGGGATACCAGCTGGTGCCGGCGAGCGGCACCTGGGCCATCGCGGCGGCTTCCATGGTGAGCGCGCAGAGATCCTCCGGCTCCAGATTGTGCAGCTTGTTCTTGCCGCAGGCGCGCGCGATCGTCTGAGCCTCGAGCGTCATGACCTTGAGATAGTTGGCGAGACGGCGCCCTGCGAGCACCGGGTCGAGACGCTTGGCAAGCTCCGGATCCTGCGTCGTGATGCCGGCCGGGTCCCTGCCCTCGTGCCAGTCGTCATAGGCGCCGGCGGTGGAGCCGAGCTTCTGGTATTCCTCTTCCCAATGCGGGTCGTTGTCGCCGATGGCAACGAGTGCTGCCGTGCCGATCGAGACAACGTCGGCACCGAGCGCCAGCGCCTTGGCGACGTCCGCGCCGGAGCGGATGCCGCCGGAGACGATGAGCTGCACCTTGCGGTGCATGCCGAGGTCCTGAAGCGCCTGGACGGCCGGGCGAATGCAGGCGAGCGTTGGCATCCCGACATTCTCGATGAAGACGTCCTGGGTTGCCGCCGTTCCGCCCTGCATGCCGTCGAGCACCACGACGTCGGCGCCGGCCTTCACGGCAAGCGCCGTGTCGTAATATGGGCGCGCACCGCCGACCTTCACATAGATCGGCTTTTCCCAGTCGGTGATCTCGCGCAGTTCGAGACTCTTGTTTTCC
>JAHRYZ010000061.1:11962-18812 GCA_020621905.1 Rhizobium sp. | reverse complement strand
GGCTGGTTCCTGCCTGAGGAGATCGCCCGCCTGCCGGTCCCCGACAGCGTGCGCGCCTGCGTCGAGAGGCTGGTCAGGGGCGGCGAAGCGGGATAAACAAAGGCACGGCGCTTCGATCGCCGACGACTTTACCGCAGCGACGACAAGGCAGAGCATGCGCGCGACAGGATTTTCCGCCAAGGTCTTCTTCGTGGCTGCCGCCTTTGCCCTCGGTTCGTTGCCGGCCAGTGCCCAGACGCCCGAGGCACCCGCCGCACCGGAAGCCACGCCCGAATCGACGGAGAAGCCCGCTCCCTACGACGACAAGCTGGCCCGCCTGTCGGAGATCATCGGCGCAGTGCACTACCTGCGCAATCTCTGCAACACGGAAAGCGAGCCGGAGTGGCGCGAGGCCATGCAGAAACTCGTGGATACGGAGACCGCGACCGAACCGAAACGGCGCGCCCGCATGGTCTCCGCCTATAATCGCGGATACCGCTCGTTCGCCTCGGTCTACACCACATGCACCGCATCGGCGATCGCCGCCGAAAGCTTCTACCGTAACGAAGGCGCAACACTCGCCGTCGAAATCGCTGCCCGCTATGGAAATTAACGATTAATTCACCTGTTTTGGTCTCGGGCCGTGTCGTTTTGACAAAAGGCTGATAGTGTCATTAACAGGTGAGTAAGGACTACGCTTCGGGGAATGACCATGGAACCGCGCCGCAACGAGATCGACGACATGATCGTGCATGAAAAGACGCAGGCCGCGCTGGAATACCAGAACGAGGCCTGGGCCGACGGCATCGCGGATGGCATCGAGCCGGAAATCATTGCCGACGCCGCCTTCGCGCTGGCGATGCGGGAGACCATCCGCATCCATGGTGAAAACGGCGCCGAAGCGGTGCTCGAATCATTGCGCAGCCGCATGCTTGCCGGCGAATTTTCGCCCGAACGTCGTGTTCAGTAACAAGATCCAGAGGCACTGCGATGCATAGCAGGCTGAAGCTCTTGCGGCGCGATCGCCTCGTGCCCCTCCTTTCCGTTGCCCTGGCCGTCGGCCTGACGGTCGGCGCCATGCGGCCAGCCTTGGCCCTTTCCGACATCCCGCCTATTCCCGCTCCCCAGCAAGATCCGGCAGCCCCGCAAACGCCGGCCGAGGACGAGAAGGTCGACGAGCTTCCCGATCCCGGCCTGACCGGCATTCCCGATCCCGATCCGCTGATCAAGAAGCCCGAGACGCAACAGCCTCCCGCCAATGCCGAGGCGAACGAGCCGCCGCCGGAGGTCATCTACGACATCACCAAGGCGCCCGAGCCGGTGCGCCACCTGCGCGAACAGATGATCGAAGCAGCCGCTTCGGGTGACATCGAGCAGCTGCGGGCGCTGATGAATCCCGGCCCCAACCAGACCCAGATCCTCATGGAGACCAGCGAGGATGCCGATCCGGTCGCCGCACTCAAGCAGTTGTCGGGCGACGACGAAGGCGTCGAAATCCTCGCCATCCTGATCGACATCCTGTCGACCGGCTTCGTGCGGATCGACGTCGGCACGCCGAACGAGACCTATGTCTGGCCCTACTTCGCCGAGAAGGCGCCGGCTATGCTGACGCCGCCGGAGAAGGTCGAACTGCTGCGCATCGTCACCGCGGGCGACTTCGCCGAAATGGAAGAACTCGGCAACTACAACTTCTTCCGCATCGGCATCACGCCGGACGGCAAGTGGAAATTCTTCACCGCTGGCGACTGAGTTCCCCCTGGCGACGCAATTTTCGGCGTGGATCATTTGCCGCCGGACGGCTGGAATCGATTCCCTTTTGCGATGCGATGCTCTAACTCTCGGGCATCGACCAACCGGAAGGGAACGACGATGCCCGCAGCCTCCCTGCCCGACCGTGCACTGATCCAGGTATCCGGTGCCGATGCCGAGCATTTCCTGCACAATCTGGTAACGACCGACATCGCGGCGCTGCCCCCGGGCGAGGCCTGGCCCGGCGCGCTTCTCACGCCGCAGGGCAAGATCCTGTTCGACTTTCTCATCGCGCGCGACGGCGACGGATTTGTGCTGGACACCACCGCCAGCCAGCGCGAGGCGCTGATCAAGCGGCTCTCCATGTACAAGCTCCGCGCCGCTGTCGAGATCGTGGCGCTCGATCCGGAAGGCGTGACCGTCGCGGGGAGGATGCGGACGAAGCCGATCTCGTGGATCACCGATTCGCCGTGCCGGCGTCCGGGTCACGCGCAAACCGGGCGGCGGACAGGCTGAGGTCGCGCAGGGCTACGACGCGCTGCGCGTGCTTGCCGGTATCGCCGAATCCGGCTCCGACTTTGCCCTTCAGGATGCCTTTCCCCACGACGTCCTGTTCGACCTGACGGGCGGCGTTTCCTTCCGGAAGGGCTGTTATGTCGGCCAGGAAGTGGTCTCGCGCATGCAGCATCGCGGCACGGCGCGGCGCCGGGTGGTCGTGGTGACCGCAGACGCCGCCCTGCCCGCCGCCGGCACGGAACTACTGACCGGCGGCAAACCGATCGGCACGCTCGGCACGGTCGCCGGCAATCGTGGCCTGGCCATCGTTCGCATCGACCGCGCCGGCGAGGCCATCGCGTCCGCCACGCCGATCCTGGCGGGCGAGACCGCCGTCTCGCTGTCGCTTCCGTCCTGGACCGGGCTTGCCTTTCCCACCAGCGCCGCCGAGGAGGGCTGAGCCATGGCCGAGGCCGCCGCACTTTCGGGGCGCGCCTGGCAGCGCATGCTGTCCGGACGGCGGCTCGACCTGCTCGATCCCTCGCCGCTCGACGTGGAGATTTCCGACATCGCCCACGGGCTCGCACGCGTTGCCCGATGGAACGGCCAGACGAAGGGCGATCACGCCTTTTCCGTCGCCCAGCATAGCCTGATCGTCGAGGACATCTTCCGCCGCCTCAATCCCAAGGCCACGCCGAACGAGATGCAGGTGGCGCTCCTGCACGATGCCCCGGAATACGTGATCGGCGACATGATCTCGCCGTTCAAGGCCGTGGTCGGCGGCGGCTACAAGCTGGTGGAGAAGCGGCTGGAGGCGGCGATCCACCTGCGCTTCGGCCTACCGGCGCATCCGACCCGCGCGCTGAAGGACCAGATCAAGAAGGCCGACACCATTTCCGCCTATTTCGAAGCGACCGAACTTGCCGGCTTTGCCGAGGTGGAAGCCCGCAAATTCTTCGGGCAGCCGCGCGGGATCGCCCGCGACAGCCTGCTGATCGCGCCGCTGCCGGCTTACCAGGCCCAGGCGCTGTTCCTTGATCGCTTCGAGGCCATCGAGGCTGCGCGCGGGGTGCGCCCAAAGGTGTCCACATGAGCCTGATCGTCGTCTCGCCGCTGTCGCGCATCGCCGAACTCGCCGTTCGCCACAAGGCGCGCGAGATGATCACGCTGATGGCCGAGAAGCAGGATTTTCACCGCCCCGCGGTGATCTCCGCCGACCGCCACCTGAAGCTCGGCGTCAACGACATCACCTTTGCGGGCACCGGCGACCTGATCGCGCCGCAGGAGCGTCATGTGCTCGAGATCATCGAATTTGCCCGCACATGGGACCAGAGCGCACCGCTCCTCATCCACTGCTGGATGGGCGTGTCGCGCTCGCCGGCGGCCGCCCTGATCGCCAGCCTTGCCGTCGCCCCGGAAGACGACGACGAAGCGCTGGCGCGACGATTGCGGGCCGCCTCGCCCTTTGCCACCCCCAATTCCCGCCTGATCGAAATCGGCGACAGCCTGCTTGGCCGTGGCGGACGCCTCAAGGCCGCGGTCAAGGCGATCGGTCGCGGCGCGGATGCCGACGGCGATGCGCCCTTCGTTCTGTCTGTGCCAGCCGCGACGGAAACCCCATGACGGACCGGACCACATCCGTCGAGATCGGCCTCAATGCAGCGATCGTCGCGGTCACCGGCGGCAACCGCGCATATTGGTGGTGAACGACCCGACCAGCCGCCTCGAAGGCCTGCCCTTCGGCCCGTTCGACCCCGTTCGCCACCGGACGATGGAGATGTCGCTGCGCACCACGGTCACCGCCCAGACCGAACTGCACATGGGCTATATCGAACAGCTTTACACCTTCGGCGATCGGGGCCGGCACAAGATGGCGGGCGACGTCGGCCCGCATGTCGTATCGGTCGGCTATCTGGCGCTGACCCGCATGGATACCGCCCGCGAGGCGAGCCTTGATGCGGTCGGCGCGCACTGGCGCGACTGGTACAGCTACCTGCCCTGGGAGGACTGGCGCCACGGCCGGCCCGCGGTGATCGACCGGGTGATCCTGCCCGCGCTTGCGCAATGGGCGGAGGAAGACCCGAGCGAGGACAAGGCGGAGATGCGACCGTCGCGCCGATCGCGGCTGAAGCTCGCCTTCGGGCTTGACGATTTTCCCTTCGACGAAGAGCGGGTTCTCGAACGCTATGAACTGCTCTACGAGGCAGGACTGGTCGAAGAAGCCGTGCTCGACGGCCGGGTCGCGGCGCGGCGCGTGTCGGAGCCGATCGGCATCGCCATGCGCTTCGACCACCGGCGGATCGCCGCGACCGCGCTTGCACGGCTGCGCGGCAAGATCAAGTATCGCCCGGTGGTCTTCGAACTGATGGCGCCGGAGTTCACGCTCACCGAACTGCAGGTAACCGTCGAGGCGATCTCCGGCCGGCACCTGCACAAGCAGAATTTCCGGCGCCTGGTCGAGGGCGCCGAACTGGTCGAACCGACCGGCGAAACGCTCGCGACCGGCGGCCGGCCAGCGGCGCTTTTCCGCTTCCGCCGCCAGATTCTCGAGGAGCGGCCGGCGCCAGGCCTCAAGCTCGGCGGACGCTGAGCCGAGGCCGCAGATCCTGCCAATCCCCCCCTTGCGTTTGACCCCGAGGGGTCCTGCCCCATCTAGCCCCTAGACGCATCTCGACGTGAAGGAGTGGACCGAAGGATGGAACAGCAGGCCAGCGAAGTCATCATCGCCACGCGCACGGCGCTCAGCCAGGCGAGCGCGCTTGCCGTGCAGTATTCGTTTTCGATCGTCGGCGCATTGCTGCTGCTGACCATCGGCTGGACGCTCGCCTCGCTGCTCAGCCGCTGGGCGCATGAGGGTCTGCTGCATGTCCGGGGCATAGACGAGACGCTGGCCCGCTTCTTCGCCAATGTCATCCGCTATGCCTCCCTGCTGCTGGTCTTCGTGACCGTTCTCGGGCAATTCGGCGTGCAGACCGCCTCGATCATCGCCGCCCTCGGCGCCGCCGGCCTCGCCATCGGTCTTGCCCTGCAGGGGACGCTGCAGAACATCGCCGCCGGCATCATGCTGCTGGTGCTTCGCCCGTTCCGGGTGGGCGAATATATCGAGACGGGCAATATTTCCGGGACGGTGCGCGAGATCGGCCTGTTCGCCACCGAACTCAAGACGCCCGACGGGCTCTACCGGCTGGCGCCGAACTCGATCCTGTGGAATGTGCCGATCACGAATTTCAGCCGAGAGACCACACGCCGCTTCGAGCTGAAGGTCGGTATCGGCTATGACGACGACATCGATCTTGCCCAACGCCTGATGCGCGAGCTGGCGGAGAAGGACAAGCGCGTGCTGAAGAGCCCGCCGGTCGACACCTTCGTCAACGAACTGGCCGAAAGCGCCGTGGTGCCGACGCTATGGTACTGGACCAGCGCCGCCGACTTCTGGCCGACATCGCGCCAGATGATCAAATCGGTCAAGCAGGCCTTCGACGAAAACGGGATCTCCATCCCGTTCCCGCAGGTGACCTACAGTGCCCGTTTGCCGGGGCTCGCGGCAGCCGACGCCGCGGCCGAACGGGAAGACGCCTAAGCGCGATTACCAAGGACGGCCGAAGGCCACGTCAGAGCGACAGCTCGGTTGCCGAGGTCTCTCCGCCGTCGCCTTCGCTGCTGCTGGCATAGGCCGAATACGCCGCGATCACCTGCTTCATCTCATCCAGCACGTCGAACAGGCTGACGGTATCGTCGTCCTCGTCCGAGGTGTCACCGGCCCCCGGAGGCGGCGGGCCTTCCGGCCTCAGCTGTTCCATCGCATCGACAAACTGGGATTGCGTCAGAGATCCGGTGCCCTCGCCGTCGAGTTCGGCGAAGAGGGACGTGGCGTCCTCCTCGCTCATGTCCTGGGGGCGGGCGGCGACGAATTCGGCTTCGGTGACCTTGCCGTCGCCGTCGGTATCGATCTTGGCGAACATCTCGGCGGCGGACGGACGGTCATCCGCCCCGGTATCGGCCGCGCCGCCGGCATTGGCGAGCAACATGGCCATCACGCCGCCGCCACTGGGAGGCGAACCGCTTGCGGCGCTTTCATTTTCGACCGTCGGATCCTGGGTGCGCGGCGAGCCGGAAGACTTTTCCGCGGCCGCCAGTTCTTCGGCACTGATGATGCCGTCACCGTTGGTATCGAGACCCGAAAGCGATGTGGAGTACAGAGAACCGCCGCTCGGCGACGAAGAAATACTGGTCATACAAATCCCCGTAAGTATCGGCTGAAAGTGCCTGTATCCGCAGTACGCTATACACCTCCGACGGGATGACTCTGGGCTATGGGATTCGCGGTAAAGGGTCAAAAACCAATAATAATCTACAATAAGTAGTTTGCGTCTCTTCTAACATACGTCAAATGCTTGAACTCATGGAATTTCTCGTCGGCGGTGTGACAAGAAACACCGCGATCCAAGTCTATCCACCGAGACCAAAGAACTGATTTTTGTCAGCCGATTTCCACATCGAGGCCGATGTCGAGGGTCGGCGCCGCCATGGTGACCTTCGAGGTGGAGATGTAGTCGACGCCCGATTCGGCAATCGCGCGGATCGTCTGGATGTTCACATTGCCGGACGCTTCCAGAATCACGCGACC